>CAZNBS010000094.1:0-6368 GCA_964570955.1 uncultured Burkholderiales bacterium
GAGACGCTGGTGATCGTGATCACGGCGATCCCGCTAGCGATTCTCATGTCCATCGTGCTGCTGGCGGCGATGGGGCACTCGCTCAACCTGATGACCCTGGGCGGTCTCGCGCTGGCGGTCGGCATCCTGGTCGATGATGCGACGGTGACGATCGAGAACATCCACCGCCACATGGCGATGGGCAAGAACCTGCGCAACGCCATCCTCGACGGATCGCGGCAGATCGTCACGCCCGCGTTCGTGTCGATGCTGGCGATCTGCATCGTCTTCCTGCCCGTGCTGCTGCTCACCGGGGCGCCGAAATACCTGTTCGTGCCGATGGCGCTGGCGGTCGTGTTCGCGGTGGTCACGTCCTATTTCCTGGCTCGTACCCTGGTACCGGTGATGTCGCGCTACATCCTGCGCGGCCACGAACACGACGGCGAACCGGATCACGGCGGGAGGCTGCACCGGCGCTTCGAAGCGGGCTTCGAGCGGATGCGGCAGCGCTATCTTCGCGCCCTCGGATGGACCTTGCGCCAGCCACGCACCGTCTTCGTCGCCTTCCTCGTGCTGGTCGGCAGCTCCGGCGTGGCCGCGTGGTTCGTCGGATGGGACTTCTTCCCGGTGGTGGACGCGGGGCAGATCCGCATGCACGTGAACGCGCCCATCGGCACCCGCATCGAGGAGACCGGGATCCTCTTCTCCCGGGTCCAGGAGGAGATCCGACGCGTGGTCGCGAAGGAAGACCTGGACGTGATCATCGACAACATCGGCATCCCGCCGTCCACGAACCTGGCCTACAGCGACAACGTCACGCTGAGCTCCAGCGACGGCGAACTGCTGATCTCGCTCAAGCCCGGACATCGCACGTCGACCGCCGAGTACGTGCGTCGACTGCGTCAGGTCCTGCCGGAGCGGTTCCCGACCGCCAGCTTCTACTTCCAGCCGGCCGACATGATGAACCAGATCCTGAACTTCGGCCTGCCGGCGCCGATCGATGTCAAGGTCATCGGTGGCGACTACAAGAACTACAACCTGGCGCAGGAGCTGGCGGCGAGGATCCAGCGTGTGCCCGGTGCGGTCGACGTGCACGTGCACCAGATCATGGATCAGCCGGCCCTGCGCCTGGAGGTCGATCGTACCCGTGCGGCCGAACTGGGTCTGAACCAGCGCGAGATCGCGCAGAACTTCCTCATCTCGTCGAGCTCCAGCGTGGTGGTGACGCCGAACTACTGGAACGATCCCAACACGGGCCGGCCCTATGGCGTGGTGGTCGTGCAACCGCACCACCTGGCCCTCGATTCGATCGAATCGATTCTCAACATCCCGCTGCCCGGCAACGGCAATGGCCTGACACAGACGCTCGGCAACGTCGCCACGGTCAAGTACGCGAAGACGCCGGCCATCATCAATCACGTCAATACCGAACTTGCGTTCGACGTCTACGCGAACGTGCAGGGACGCGATCTGGGGGGCGTGGCGAGCGACGTGCGCAAGGTGATCGACGAGATGCTGCCCAAGGCGGAGGCGCAGAAGAACAACACACGCATCGAGCTCACCGGACAGGCGGAGAGCATGTACGACGCCTTCACGCGCATGGGCATCGGCCTGCTTGCCGCCGTGCTGCTGGTGTACTTCATCATGGTGATCAACTTCCAGAGCTGGACCGATCCATTCATCATCATCACCGCGCTGCCTGCGGCCTTCTGCGGCATTGTCTGGATGCTGTTCCTGACCGGCACCAACTTCAGCGTACCCTCGCTGATGGGCGCGATCATGAGCGTCGGCGTGGCAACGGCAAACAGCATCCTGATGGTCTCGTTCGCCAACGAGCAGCTGCACCACGGACTATCCTCGGTCGACGCGGCGCTCGAGGCCGGCGCTACCCGTCTGCGCCCGGTGCTGATGACCGCCCTGGCGATGATCGCGGGCATGATCCCGATGGCGAGCGGGCTGGGGGAAGGCGGCGAGCAGAACGCGCCGCTGGGTCGCGCCGTCATCGGCGGCCTGCTGCTGGCGACCGCCGCGACGTTGTTCTTCGTGCCGTTGGTGTTCAGCCTGGTTCGCCGCGGCGGGGCCCCGCGGCGGCGCTTCGCCGAGGACTGGCGGCCCGACGACCCGGCGCACGGTCACGGTCACCATCCCGCGGGACACGGCGGGCACACGGCGCACTGAGACATCGCGCCAGGTTCACGGACGACGCGTAAAAAAAAAGCAGCGCCTGGCGGCGCTGCACAAATCTCGAAGGGCGCTTCTACCTGGCCGAGCGGAGCCTCGATCTCCTCTTGGCCGAATGAAGCAGCTCGTCGTATTCTACAAAATATAGCGGGTTTGTCAAGCACGTGCGATGAGTGTGCGCTCCCACGGGGTTTGGTGAGTCGTGCCGTCCTGCCCGTCAAACGGCCAGTGGTGGCTTACGCGCGATCCAGGGCCGCGCCGCCTCCAGTTGTGCGCCGAGCCGGAACAGCGTGGCTTCATCGCCGTAGGGGGCGACGAGCTGCACGGCGCCAGGCAGGCCATCTGCGCCCTGCCCGAGAGGCAGCATCAACGCCGGCTGTCCGGTGAGATTGAACCAGACGGTGAAGGGCGAGAAAGTGAACACGCGCTGCCAGTACGCCTCTACGTCGTCCATCGTCATGTCCAGCCATCCCAACTGGACCGGGGCCGTGGCCAGGCCCGGGGTCAGCAGCACGTCCCAGTCTTGGTGAAAGGCTGCCATCTGCCGGCCGAGCCGGTGCTCGGTGTGCACCGCTCGCGCGTAGTCAGGGGCGCTGATCGTCTCCCCCATCTTCGCAGTCAGCCAGGTGATGCGTTCGACCTCGTCCTCGCGCGGCCCGCGTCCGGCTGTGGGGTGGCTGCCGAGGTTCACCACGGTATTGGCGGCCGCCAGGGTGAGAAAGGTGGGCACCACCGCATCGCGCTCGACCGCCGGGTCGCATTCCTCGACCTGATGTCCCAGGTCGATGCACGTCTGCACTGTGTCCGCCAGCACCTGCAAGCACACCGGATCGATCGTCGCGCCATTGGGCGCACGCGCGGTCCAGGCGATGCGCAATGTGCCCGGATCCGCCCCCACTTCCTGCAGAAACGGCCGCCGCGGCGGCGGCGCGACGTACGGGTCGCCCGGCCCTGGTCCGCAGGTCGCATCCAGTAGCGCTGCGCTGTCGCGGACCGTCAGGGTGACAGCGTGCTCGGTGGAGACGCCACCCAGCCCCTCGCCGGCAAACGGGGCAAAGGTATTGCGCGCGCGCGTGGGCTTCAGCCCGACCAGCCCGCAGCAGGCAGCGGGCACGCGGATGGAACCGAAGCCATCCGAGGCATGGGCCATCGGCAGCATGCGCGCGCCCACGGCAGCGGCGGCGCCGCCGCTGGATCCCCCGGAGATGCGACTCGGATCCCAAGGATTGCGCGTGGGGCCGTACTGGCGAGGCTCGCAGGTCAGGGAAAGACCGAGTTCGCAGGTATTGGTGCGTCCGTAGATCACCAGGCCCGCCTGCTTCAGGCGCTCGACGTGCACGCTATCGGAGGCAGACTGCGGCGTGTCGGCGAAGAAGCGTGAACCGCGGGTCATGCGCACCCCCGCGATCGGCGACGTGAGATCCTTCATGAGGTATGGCACCCCGCTGAAGGGACCGTCGGGCAGGCCGCGCTCGATCGCCTGGTGCGCGTAATCGTACAACTCCATCACCACCGCGTTGATCTGCCCGTTGCGTGCACCGACGCGGGCGATGGCGGCGTCCAATAGCTCTTCAGGCTTGACCTGCTTGCGCCGGACGAGCTCGGCCAACCCGAGGCCGTCGTAGTCTTCGTACTCAGCGAACGTGCTCATGACACCCTCCTCCCCGGCCGATTGTGCCACGGGGCCGAACTTGAACGGCGAGCAGGGCCCGCGCTCACCGCGGTGAGAGGGTCAGGAGCTGCAGGACAGCATCGAGCAGCCTGCGCGCGTGCGCGCCCAGTCGGGGCGCTTCTGCGCGAAGGCGTCGCGCCCGGGCTGATCGTCGTAGGGGCGCCGCATCACCTCCAACAGCTCGTTCACACGGCTGGTGTCCCCCTGCTCGGCAAGATCGATCGCCTGCTGCGCGAGGTAGTTGCGCAGGACGTAGCGAGGATTCGCGGCGCGCATCGTGGAACGCCTGACCTCGGCCGGGCGACCATCCTGCCTGATGCGCGCCGCGTAGCGGCGACGCCACTGGATCAGAGCGGCTTCGTTCTGGATGCGCTTTGCATCGTCGTAGAACGCCTCGGTGAACGCGGCGGGTGTCGTATCGTCGGGATCGACGTCGCTCAGGGCGCGGAAGAACAAAGTCATGTCCACCTCGGCCGCCTGCATCCACGCATAGAGGGACTGCATCAGCTCGATGTCGTCGTCGCGGCAGGCTGCCAGCCCGAGCTTGGCGGCGATGTTGGCGCGCTCGGCCGCAAGATAGGCGTCGGCATAACGCTGCAACCCGGCCTGCAGCGGCTCCACCGTCGTGAACGCCGGCGCGAGCGCGACGGCGAGCCGGTTCAGGTTCCAGTGGGCGATCTGCGGTTGCTGCCCGAACCGGTAGCGGCGCGTGCCGGCGTCGGTCGTGTTGGGCGTCCAGTCCGGATCGAAATCGTCGATCCAGCCGTAGGGACCATAGTCGATCGTGAGACCGAGAATGGACATGTTGTCGGTATTCATCACCCCGTGCACGAAGCCCACGCGCATCCAGTGCGCGACCATGTGCGCCGTGCGCTCGCACACCTGCGCGAACCATTCGGCGCGCACCGCTTCGCCTGTCTCGTCACCGGGTTTGCCGACCAGTTCGGGAAAGTCGCGTCGGATCGTAAAGTCGATCAGGCGGTTCAGCAACGGGAGATCGTTGCGCGAGGACGGCAGTTCGAAGTTGCCGAATCGGATGAACGACGGCGACACCCGGCAGACGATGGCGCCTGGCTCCGCGCGCGGCCGGCCGTCGTAGAACATGTCGCGGATCACCTCCTCGCCGGTGACCACGAGGCTCAACGCGCGGGTGGTTGGGATGCCCAGGTGATGCATCGCCTCGCTGCACAGGAATTCGCGGATGGAGGAGCGCAGCACCGCGCGGCCGTCGGCCGTACGTGAGTACGGTGTGGGCCCCGCCCCCTTCAGTTGCAGCTCCCATCGCTCGCCTCGGGCGTTCACCGTCTCACCCAGGATGATGGCCCGGCCGTCACCCAGTTGACCCGCCCAGTTCCCGAACTGGTGGCCACCGTAATTCACGGCAATCGGCTCCATACCCTCGACCAGCGCGTTGCCGCCGAACACCTGGGCGAACTCCGGTGTTTCGATGTCGCGCGGGTCGAGGTCGAGCAACTCGGCCACTTCACGCGAGTAGGCAATCAGCCGGGGCGCCGCAACCGGAGTCGGGGTGACGCGCGAGTACAGGGCGCCGTGGACCTGGCGCCGCTGCGGTCCCTCGTGCGCGTCGGCGGGCAGTTCGCGGGCGAACGCGTTATCGAAGCGAAGAGATTGCATGGTGTTGTGATCCGATCGCGCGTCGCCTGGTTCCCGGGATCACTGGCGCTTCAAGAAATCGATCAACAACCTGCTCACCTGCTCGGGCTGCTCCTGCTGCACCCAATGCCCCGCGCCGTCGAGGAGGTGAACGCCGAGCATGTTCGTGCACAGCTGCGTCTGCATCGCCTCGAAATCGCCTGGCCACTGATACACGCCCCAATCGCTCTTGCCGGCGATGAAGGCCGAGGGCACGTCGATCGTCCTCCCGGAAAAGAGCTGCAACTCCGCGTTGTACGCAGGGACGAAGCGCGTGCGGTACCACTGCAGCCCGCCCTGAAAGCCCGTGCGTGCATATTCGCTGCTGTACACGCGCATCTCGGCCTCGGTCATCCAGGTGCAGCCCGCGATCTCGGCCTCGCCCGGCATGAAGGGGGCGACCGTCTGCGCCATGTCCCGGTCGCGATCCATGATGTAGTAGGTCGGCATCTTCGCGAGTTCGGCGGCGGTGCGCGCGCCGAGGCGGTGGGGTGCGTTGCCTTTCCAGTCCGCGCTCTTGTAGTGGTAGTAGGCGCGCATGAACGCATGCAGACCCTGCGCAGCGTTCATCATGTCCGCGTTGGCGCTGCGGCCCGCGTAGTACCACTGGTAATGCTTGCGCGGCCGGGACGGCAACTGCTCCAGCGTGTCGATGACGTTCTCGACGGGGGCCACCGTCGTGGAGGCATGCGCGGTACCGAAGGGCAGCGCAGGGATCGGCGGAATCGGCGCGCTCATCATTACCACCGAGCGGAACACATCCGGTCGGGTGAGCGCGCAGTAGGCTGCCACCGGCGAACCGAAGTCGTGGCCGAACACGCCCGCAACGCAGCGATAGCCGAACGCGTTCACCAGCGCCAGGGCATCGCGCACGATGCCCAGC
>CAZNBS010000094.1:6378-15875 GCA_964570955.1 uncultured Burkholderiales bacterium
GTAGCCGCGCTGGTCGGGAGCGATCACGTGATAGCCGGCGTGCGCCAGCGGCAGCATGACCTTGCGCCAGCTGTAGGCGAGCTCGGGGAATCCGTGCAGCAGCAGGACAGCGGGACGGCCAGGGGTCTCGAAACCGGCTTCGATGACGTGCATGCGCAGACCGTTGACCCCGTTCACATGGCGTGAGCGGATGCCCTCGGGCAGCGGCAGTGGAAGTAGATGCGATGGATCGGATGGCATGGTGGTCGGTCGTGTCGAAAGCAGCCTGGGATGCGCCGGAAAGTCGAGCGCGTAGAATACAGTCTCGCGAGGGCGAGAACGGCACTGCACTTGCCGCCGGCTGCCCGATCCTCACGTCGCCCCCTGTCACCCGTGCCGCATACCGACATTCCGCATCGGCTCGATGCACTCCCCTGGTCGCGCTGGCACTGGCGCGTCGTCATCGCACTCGGCGTGACATGGATCCTCGACGGGCTCGAGGTCACCATCGTCGGCTCCATCGGCCCTGCCCTGCAGCGTCCTGAAGCCCTCGGATTGAGCGCGAGCCAGATCGGCTACACCGCCTCTGCTTACATCGGCGGTGCGGTCCTGGGTGCCCTGTTCTTCGGCCGGCTCGCCGACCGTCACGGTCGCAAGCGACTGTTCCTGGTGACGCTCGCAGTGTATCTAGTGGCGACGCTGGCCACCGCCTTCACCTGGGATTTCACCAGTTTCGTGATCTGCCGCTTCTTTACCGGCCTGGGCATCGGCGGGGAGTATGCCGCGATCAACTCCGCCATCGACGAACTGATTCCGGCGCGCGTGCGCGGTCGCGTCAGTCTCGCGATCAACGGCAGCTTCTGGGTGGGCGCGGCGTTCGGTGCAGGCGCCGCGGTCTTTCTGCTCGACCCGCAGTGGTTCGGACCGGAACTGGGATGGCGGGTCGCGTTCGCACTCGGCGCGGTGATGGGCATCGCCATCCTGCTCGTGCGCCGTCACCTGCCCGAGAGTCCGCGCTGGCTCGTCACGCACGGCCGCGAGGCGGAGGCCAAGGCGGTCATGCGGGCGATCGAGGCCGAGATCGGCCACGAACACGGCAACGCCGTATTGCCTACGGTGGCTGTCGGCATGCGCGCGCCACCCACCCTGGGCGAGGTCTTCCGCGTGCTGATCGATCACCATCGCCGGCGCGCAGTGTTCGGACTCACGCTGATGATCGCACAGGCGTTTTTCTACAACGCCATCTTCTTCACCTATGCGCTCGTGCTCACCCGCTTCTATGGCATCGCTGATACGCGCGTCGGCCTGTTCATCGTGCCGTTCGCGATCGGCAACTTCCTCGGACCGCTCATCCTCGGACCGCTGTTCGATCACATCGGCCGGCGCCGCATGATCGCGGCCACCTATGCCCTGTCCGGCATCACGCTGCTGCTCACCGCCTACGGCTTCGTGCAGGGCTGGCTCGACGCGACCACCCAGACGCTGGCCTGGTCCTTGGTGTTCTTCCTGGCGTCGGCGGCCGCCAGTTCCGCCTACCTGACGGTGAGCGAGATCTTTCCCCTGGAGATGCGCGGACTCGCCATCGCGGTGTTCTACGCCGTCGGCACGGGCATCGGCGGCTTCCTCGCACCGGCCCTGTTCGGCCTGCTGATCGAGACCCAGAGCCGCATGGCCGTCGCCGGCGGCTACGTGGTGGGCGCGATGCTGGTCCTGATTGCCGCCGCCGTGGCCATCAAGCTCGGGGTCGACGCCGAGCGGCGATCGCTGGAGAGCATCTCGGCGCCGCTCACCGGCTCGCGCTTCTACGACCGGCTCCCCTGAAGAGCGTCGGTTCGCACAGTCGATTCAACTCCGCCCTAGAGCAGCGCCTGCGCGAGCAGCTCGTAGGAGCGGTGACGCGGCTCGGGCTCGTAGGTCCAGGTGACGATCACCAGCTCGTCGAGGTCGAGGCGCTGAGCCAGTTCTCGCAGGCGCGTCGCGACCTGCTCACCGGTACCGACGAAGGCCTTACTGCGCACGCGTTCGATCACCGCACGTTCAGCCTCCGTATAGGGATACGTCTCGGCATACTCGGGCGGCACCAGCGGTTCGCGAATGCCCTTCTCGAACCCGACGCGCCAGTACTCACGCGTCTTCAGCTGATGGCGCGCCTCCGCCTCGGTGTCCGCAGCCAGTGCCCACACGCAGATCGTCGCCTGGGGCTTCGGATACTCCTCGCTGGGACGGAAGTTACGGCGGTACAGGTCGAGCGCCGCCTCGGTGCCGTGGCCGTCGGTGAAGAAGTAGGCATAGGCGTAGGGCAAGCCGAAGTAGGCGGCCAGCTGGGCGCCGTAGTCGGAACTGCCCAGGATCCACATCTCTGGGCCGGTGGGACCCGTGGGGTGGGCCTTGATCGTGCCGAACGGGTGATCGGCGGGCAGCGGCAGGTCGTTCACCCACGCGTGCAGGTCGCGCACCTGGGCAGGAAAATCTTCGGCTGCGTTCGAGTAGGGATTGAGCGCCATGGCGGTGAGCCGATCGGTGCCCGGTGCCCGCCCCAGCCCGAGGTCGATGCGGCCGGGCGCGATCGCCTCGAGGATACGGAACTGTTCGGCCACCTTCAGTGCCGAGTAATGCGGCAGCATGACCCCGGCGCTGCCGACGCGGATGCGCTGTGTCGTCGCGGCGATGGCGGCCATCAGCACCTCGGGCGCCGTGCCCACGATGCTGTCGCTCGCATGGTGCTCGGACACCCAGTAGCGGTGATAGCCCAGCTGCTCGCAGTGTCTGGCAAGCGCGAGGGTCTCGCGGATGGCGACGTCCTGCGTCTTGCCACGCGCGGAGGTCGATTGGTCGAGGACGGATAACTTCATGCGCTTGCTCAGTGTCGGGCGGACAGCTTACCCCAAGGCGAGGGGTCGGTAGCCTACCCGCCTATAATTCGTGACTTTCCTCCACTGCACAGGAAACGACCGTGAAGATCGATCTCAGCGGCAGGCGCGTGGTGGTATGCGGCGGAAGCCGAGGCATCGGCAGATCCATCGCCCTGGCCTTCGCGCACGCGGGAGCCGATGTGTCCACCTGCGCGCGCGGTGCGGCAGCACTGGGGAGCGTGCACCGGGAGCTGGAGGCAGGCGGCCGCAAGGTGCACACCGCCACGTGCGACCTTGCGAGCAGAATCGACGTGGCGCGCTACGTGGAAGAGGCTGCCCGCTCACTCGGCGGAATCGACGTGCTGGTCAACAATGCGTCGGGTTTCGGCATGGGCAACGACGAGGCCGCCTGGCAGGCAGGGCTGGACGTCGATGTGATGGCCACGGTGCGTGCATCCACCGCGGCCGAGGGGCATCTGGTTGCCTCGGGCGCCGGTGCGATCGTGAATGTGTCGTCGATCTCTGGCTTCCGTGCATCCACCCGCACACCCGCATACGCGGCGGTGAAGGCCGCCGTCATCCAGTACACGAGCTCACAGGCGGCGCTGCTTGCGCGCAAGGGCGTGCGCGTGAACTGCGTCGCGCCCGGTTCGATCGAGTTCGCCGGCGGGTTGTGGGAACAGCGCCGGACCAGCGCGCCCGATCTGTACCACGCCGTCCTGCGCAGCATTCCGTTCGGTCGCATGGGCCGGCCGGAGGAAGTGGCGAATCTCGTCGTGTTCCTGGCCTCGCCTCTGGCAAGCTGGATCACCGGCCAGACGGTGTGCGTGGACGGCGGACAGCTGCTGGGCGCATGAGTCAGACACGGCGCAGCTGCGTGCGCGCGAGCAGTTGCACCAGGCCTGCAGACCCGAGCGCGAGCGTGAATGCGGCTGAGATCGGCAGGCGGGGAAGCGCGAGGGCGAGCATCAGGCAGAACGTACTGAACGCGTAGAAGCCCAGCGTCATGCCGCGCAGCAGGGTGATGGCGAAAGGCGCGCCGCTGTGGCGATGCGAGAACACGGCCAGCACCGTCCCCAACACGGGAAACATCGCCAAGTGACCGCTCAGGCGTGGCCCCAGATCGCTGGCGAAGGTCGTCAGCCCAAGAACCAGGGCGGCACCAGCCCCCATCCGCAGGATGAGATCGGTCATGCCCGAAGCCTGGCCCCCGAGCGCGGAACCACCGGGGGGGAACAGCCTCGGTGCGAGCGACACCACGACGTAGATCAACGGTGCGGACAGCCATACCGGCGGCCAGAGTACGCCGAGCAGCCACACGAGTGCGAAGTAGCCGACCATCCCGGCAGCCAGGCTCGCCGCCCAGCCGGCCCGGGTGGCGGTCCAGGCGTAGGCGAGCGAGAAGAGGAATACGGCGAACACGGCCGAGAGCGTGGCCTCTGCCGCGACAGAGGTGAACTGCGGGCCTTGGTCCAGCGCGAAAAAGAAGAGCACCGGCGCCGAGACGATGGGGAAACCCGACAGCCATCCTGCGACTCCGGGTCCCCATCGTCGGCTTGCCAGCGTGATTGCGCCGATGAGCGAGGGAACGAGAAGCAGCTTGAGGGCGAGCATGGCAGCCGGGGGACAGATGGATCAGGCGGGAGGCGCGCATCTTAGCCGGAGCGCGGCGCGAGCACAGGACGGGAGAGAACAGGTGATGGGCGACAGACATACGCTGGTAGTTGCGAATCCGGGACATTTCCACGCCGCGCTCACGTTGCGCCAGCAGCACCCGCGGCTCGACGAGAACGTCCATGTCTACGCGCAGGACGGTCCGGACCTCGAGCGCTTCATTACCATCGTGCAGGCATTCAATGCGCGCCCGCAGGCGCCTACACGCTGGCGGCTGCACGTGCATCGCGGTCCTGACTGGCTGACTCGGCTACTCGCCGAACGGCCGGGGCGGCTGGCAGTCGTCGCCGGACGCAACGACGTGAAGATGAATGTGATCCGGGGGTTGCACGCAGCGGGCTTCCACGTACTGGCGGACAAGCCCTGGGTCATCGACGCCGAACAGCTCGATGCCCTTCGAGCCGTGTGCGACAGCGCCCCGCTGGCGATGGACGTCATGACCGAGCGGCACGAAGTATCGGTGCGGCTGATGCGAGTCCTGATGTCGGATGCGCGTCTGTTCGGGCATGCACGATCACTGACCCTGCAAAGCGTTCACCACTTGTACAAGCTGGTGAACGGGCGGCCACTCGTTCGCCCGGCCTGGTACTTCGACACCGCCGTGCAGGGTGAGGGAATCGGCGACGTCAACACGCATCTCGCGGACCTCGTGCAGTGGATGCTGGCAACCGACGTTGCGTACGACTATGCGCGCGACGTGGAACTGCTCGATGCGCGCCAGTGGCCCACCGCGTTGCCGCTCGAGCGCTTCCGCCAGGTCACCGGGCTGGACGCCTTCCCCGAAGCGGTGCGAGTCCGCGTCCAGGGCGACACGCTGCAATACCTGTGCAACAGCTGGCTTCGTTACACGCTGCGCGGGGTGGCGGTGGAACTGGAGGCGACCTGGGGTCTGGCCATTCCGGAGGGGGGTGGCGACACGCACTGCTTCGTCGCGCACGGCGCACACGCGGACATCGAAGTGCGGCTGGATGCGAGTACCGGGTTTCGCACCGCGCTGACGCTGAGACCCCGAA
Source organism: uncultured Burkholderiales bacterium (assembly GCA_964570955.1). GTDB lineage: Bacteria > Pseudomonadota > Gammaproteobacteria > Burkholderiales > SHXO01 > SHXO01. Next base: position 11,897 of record CAZNBS010000094.1, read on the forward strand.
CACCCGATGCGGGTTACGCGGCCGCGCTGGAGCGCGCGATCGCCGGGCTGCAGAAGCGTTTCCCCGGTATAGCCGTTGTGCAGATGGCCGCCGAGTACTGCCTCGACATACCCGATCAGCTGCGCACCACACACGAGGAGCACTTTGCGGTCGTGCTCGACGATTTCATCGCCTGCGTAGACGCCGGCACGTGGCCGAGGCACGTCGGAGCCGACCTCGTGGCGAAGTACACGCTGCTGCAGCAGGCGCGTACGCGCTCGCACGCGCACGCGCACGGCTCGTGACGCAGGTGCCGTCGTGCCGGCGAAAGCCGGCATCCGGACTTCCCTTGGACTTCGCCTTGGACTCCGGCTTGCCCCGGTGTGACAGATAGGTGTTCGCCCCGTCGACGACCTACACGCGTCCCGAAATCGGAATCAGCGCACCAGTGATCGCGCTCGCCTGCGGCGAGAGCAGAAACACCACCAGGTCGGCGATCTGCTCTGGCTTGACCCAACGGGTGAAGTCCGCGCTCGGCATGTCGGCACGATTGGCGATCGTGTCGATGATCGAGGGCAGCACCGCATTCACGCGCACGCCCCGGTCCTTGAGTTCGTCAGCCAGCGCCTCGGTGAACCGCGCCACGCCGGCCTTCGACGCCGCGTAGGCGCCCATTCCCGCCGCGGCCTTCACCGCGGCGCCGGCGCCGACATTGACCACACGCCCATCGCCGCTGGCGAGCAGGTGGATCAGCGCCGACTGCGTGGCATTGACCGCCGTGCGCAGGTTGATCTGGAACATCGCCTCCCAGGTGTCGATGGATCCGCCCTCGACCTTCTCCCAGCTGAAGCCGCCCGCCACGTTCACCAGTGCATCGAGCCTGCCGAAGTGGCTGACGATGCGGCTCATCGCCGCACTCGCCGACGCGCTCGACCCGAGATCGACACCGCCGAGTGCCAGCGCCCCGGGAAGACCGGATGGCACCCGCGCCGCCTCCGCGCGATCGATCAGCGCCACCATGGCTCCGGCAGCCAGTGCGGCACGCCCCACGCCTGCGCCGAGACTGCCGAAGCCGCCGGTGACGGCCACCACTCGTCCATTCAGATCCAGAGACACCATCTGCGCTCCCTTCCAGCCAACTTCATGAGCTGCGCCGGCTGATCAGGCCGATCGACTCCTTCGGCGGGTGCTTCCTCAGGCCCTCCTCGTTCGGCTCGATCCCCCATCCCGGGCGCTTGGGCAAGACGAGGTGACCGTCGACGAATTCCGGCACGTGCGTGAACAGCTCATGGTCCCATTCGGGCCGATCGATGTCCGTTTCCATGATGCGCAGGTTGGGCACGGCGGCGCAGAAATGCGCGTTCATCATCGTGCACAGATGTCCGTAGAAGTTGTGCGGGGCCACGTTGACTTCGTACGCATCGGCTGCAGCCGCGATCTTCATGGATTGCCACACGCCGTTCCAGGGCGTGTCGACGATGGCCACGTCCATCGCCTGCGCGTGGAAGTACGGCAGGAACTCCCCGAGGCCCAGTAGCGTCTCGCAGGAGCTGATGGGATGCGGGCTGTGACTGCGGATGTAGGCCAGGGCCTGCGCATTGAAGCTGTCGATCTCGACCCAGAAGATGTCCAGATCCTCGATCGCGCGCAGGATCTTGAGATAGCCCTCGGTCTTCGCGTTGAAGTTGAGGTCGAGCAGGATGTCCACATCGGGTCCCGCCCCGTCGCGCAACGCCTCCAGGTGCGACACGAGGTCGCGCAATACCTTTCGCTCGACGTTCAGGCCGGGTTCGAACGGCGTGCCGAAGCCGGGTCGCCAGCCGCTCGCGTTCCTGCCCTGCCCGTCGTAGGTGAAGATGTTGGTCTTGAGCGCGGTGAATCCGTTCTCGCGCACCTCGCGGCCGAGAGCCTTGACCCCGTCGAGGTCGGTGATGGCCGGCTTGTACACCTGCGGCAGGCTGATGCGCCACGTCGCGCAATGCGACCAGTAGACGCGGATACGATCGCGCACCATGCCGCCCAGCAGTTCGTAGACCGGTACGCCGAGGCCCTTGGCCTTGGCGTCGAGGAGCGCGTTCTCGATGGCGCCGAGCGCCAGCGCTACGATACCTCCGGCCGCCGGCCGGGTGACCGTGTACAACTCGTTGTAGAGGCGTTCGTGGGCGTTGACGTCCTGGCCCAGCATGCGCGCGGTCAGCCGCTGGATCACCGTGCCCACTCCGGGCGCGCCGAAGCCTTCGTCGAACTCGCTCCAGCCGACGATTCCGCTGTCGGTGGTGATCTTGCAGAAGTGGTAGTTGCGCCAGCCTGCGTCGCAGGACAGGGTTTCGATGCTCTTGATCTTCACGCCAGTCTCCTCCTGTCGTTTGCGCTATCGTATCCCGAATCGACCAACCGCCCTCTGATTCAACCCAGCAGAACGATCCACCCAGATGACCACGACTTTCGATCTCAGTCCCTTGCTGCGCCCCGACCTGCCCCCCGCCGCCCTGAAATGGACGGGCTTCCCCAAGTACAACTTCGTGGGCGGGCACAACGACGCGGACAGCGTACCGGTGGCGGACCTGGTTGCCGCAGCGACCCGGGTCCTGAATCGCGAGGGCAACACGCTGTCGATGTACGGTCTGCACAGCGGGCCGCTGGGCTACCGGCCGCTGCGCGAGTTCCTTGCCGACAAGCTCGCCCGCGATGCGGGCATCCGCTGCAGCCCGGACGAGATCCTGATCACGTCCGGTTCGTTGCAGGGTCTCGATCTGGTGAACAGCGTATTCGTCGGACCTGGCGATGCCGTGATCGTCGAGGAGATGACCTATGCCGGCACCATCACCCGTCTGCAACGTCTGGGGGCGCGGATCGTCGGCGTCCCGGTGGATGCAGAAGGGTTGAGCGCGCCCGCGCTGCGGTCGGCGCTCGAGCGCCTGCGTGCAGAAGGTGTGCGTCCCAAGTTCATCTACACCATCCCGACCGTGCAGAACCCCACCGCCACGGTGATGCCGGAACAGCGCCGTCGCGAGATCCTGGCGCTCTCCAGCGAGTTCGGCGTGCCGGTCTTCGAGGACGAGTGCTATGCCGATCTCGTGTGGGACGGCAAGCGCCCGCAGGCCCTGCGCGGCATGGTCAACGACGATCAGGTGGTGCACATCGGCTCGTTCTCGAAGTCGATCGCGCCTGCGCTGCGGATCGGCTACATCGTCGCGGGCTGGCCGCTGATGAGCCGGATTCTGCCGATGAAGACCGACGCCGGTTCCGGCGCGCTGGAGCAGATGGTGCTGGCCGAATATTGTCGCGAGCACTTCACGCCGCACGTCGCAGCGCTGCGCCGGACGCTGCGCGGGAAGGCCGGGGCGTTGATGAGCGCGCTGCGCGCGCAGTTCGGCGACGCGGTCCAGTTCGAGGATCCCGCTGGAGGGATCTTCCTGTGGGTGAGGTTTCCGGCAAAGGTCGATACCACGCGCCTGGCCCAGGTCGCGCTACAGGCCGGAGTGGCCATCAACCCCGGTGCCGAGTGGATGACGGATGCGCAGGCGGGCAGAGTGCGGGCGCGCATCTGCTTCGCACATTCCCCGGTGGAGAACATTCGCGAGGGGATCGGCGTGCTGGCGGAGGTATGCCACCGGGAGTTCGGCGTGCCGGTGCGGGAGGCGCAAAGGCATAGGTAGCAAACGACCACATGGCGCCGGCGCGCATCACGCGCAGCGCCGGCCGCCGTCCTCGTCCTCCGCACGCTGATCCTCCAGCATGCGTTGGAACAATCGCTGCGTGATCTCCGAGGGCGGCACGCCGAGAACCACGGAGAGCGTGTGCCTCAGCCTTCGATAGACGCTGAAGGCCTCGCTGCGCCTGCCGAGCCGCTCGTAGCAGCGCATCAGTCCCTGATGGAAGGATTCCACGACAGGATCGGCCTCGATCCCTCGCAGATAATGGTCGGCGGCCGCTTGCGGATCTCCTGCCTCTTCCAAGCGCCCGCCGTGCTCGGCCAGCACATGAATGAACCGGCCAC
>CAZNBS010000094.1:15885-16944 GCA_964570955.1 uncultured Burkholderiales bacterium
GGAGACGCTCGCGCGCGGCAACCGTCCACGTCACCTCCTCTTCCTCGGGAAGAAAAGTGCCGCCATAGAGGCGTAGCGCGTTGACGGCCTGTCCGCCGCCCACCGCAGCCGCGTCCTCGAACGCCCAGGCATCCACCCAACAGAACTCGGAGCTCAGCGAGACCTTGCCGCCCTTCTGAATCACGGCATCGTTCGAACCGAGCAGTTTGCGCAGGCGCAGCACCGTAATCGACAGCGCATTGTCGGCCGCGTCACCATCCTCGTCCGCCCAGAGACTGTCGCACAGGAACTGTTGGGTCGCCCCCCGGCGCCCGTGCGCAACGAGGGCCTTGATCAGCATCAAGCTCTTGCGTGGCAGCTTGCGCGCGAACTCGAGACGCTCACCTCCAACATCGACCTGGAAGTGGCCAAGGGTGACGACGCGCACCGGCCAGGGCCAGCTGTCCGATGCGTCGACCGGCGGTCGGATTCGGAACCTGCGGACCAGTTCCGCGACGAGCTCCGGCTCGATGCCCTCCTCCAGAGCGAATAGAAACAGGCGCGGCATCGCCCAGTCGCAAAAGCGCAGGTAGAAGCGATGGTTGCCGGAATGTGCGAGCGCCAGTGCTTCCCGTAGCCGCTGCCTCGCAGCCTCGACATTGCCCTCGTCCAACGCCAGACGCCCTTCGAGCATGAGGACCGCTGGCGCGAAGCATCCATACAGTGGAGCGCTTTGCACGACTTCCTTGGCATGCTCGATCATCCCGACCGCCACATCCCTTTGCATCGCCTCAAGTTGTACGTCTGCATTCGAGACGGAATAGACCAACTCCTGCAGACGTGAGCCGATGCGAAGCGCCCATTGCTGACTATGCACGCTGCAGCTCGACGCCTCGTCATGCCGTCCAAGGTGGCCCGCTGCACGGGCCTTGTACAGCCACAGCTGCGCGGTGGACATGGGGCCATGTGGCGCCTCGATCGCTTCGATCTCCGCCATGGTCGCCAAGGCGCGCGACCATCCGATGGGGTCGTGTCCCCAGGCGTGGTGTAGAAGTTAGCGGTTGTGCATGACCCCTTGCG
>CAZNBS010000095.1:0-16936 GCA_964570955.1 uncultured Burkholderiales bacterium
GAGTGCCTGGAGAAGCTGATTTTCGTCGGACAGGGATCCTTGCGTCGTGCGATTACGGAGTACGTTGCTCACTATCACGAAGAACGCAATCATCAGGGGCTCGAGAATCGGTTGATCCGCAGAAAGCCGGCGAATTCCGCGAACGACGCGGCGATTAATCGCCGGACACGACTCGGCGGAATGCTCAGTTACTACCATCGCGCTGCGGCATGAGCCTGTCGTTCGAGAACGTGGACAGTACGCGCGTTACGGTATCGGGTGGCAAAACAGGTGTTTTGAAAGGCCTACTCACTATGAGCGCAGCGCAATGGTTTGCGTCGTTAACGCAGCGGTAGCCCTTACTTCGCTAGCTTTTCCAGCTTTGCCTCCCGGATCACCTTCGCCCAACGCGCAATCTCCATACGATAGAAAGCGTCGAACTCCTGTGCGGAGCTACCGACGGGATCGTACCCAAGTTTCGCGACTTTATCCTGCGTATCCGCAAGTTTCACGATTGCGCCGATCTCCGCGCTGAGCCTCCCGACAATCGACTCCCCAACGCCGCGTGGCCCAAAAATGCCGAACCAAGCCAGCGATTCAAAGTCTTTCCAGCCCTGTTCCGAAACCGTGGGTACATCAGGGAAGGCGGCATTGCGTTTCAAGCTCGTCACCGCCAGCGCCTTCAACCGTCCAGCTCGCACGTAGGTAGCAGAAGATCCGGGCGTCGATATTGCGAGCGAAATCTGTCCCGCCACCGCGTCGGACATCGCCGGAGCCGCCCCCTTGTACGGCACGTGATTCAGTTTAATACCGAGCGTCAGCGAAAGGAGTTCCATGGTGAGGTGCTGCGTCGCCCCGTAGCCGCCGCTGCCGTAAGTTATCTCGCCCGGCCGCGCCTTGGCCAATACGGCCAGCTCTTTCAGGCCTTTCACTGGTAGGGAAAGATTCGCCACGAGCATCTGAGGTGTCGTGATGACAAGGGAAAGCGGTTGAAAATCGGCGACCGGATCGTACGGAAGTTGCGTATACATGCTTGCGTTGGTGGTCATCGCACCACCAGTCATCAGCAGCGTGTAACCGTCGGGTGGAGACTTGGCCACGATGTCGGTGCCGAGAGTAGAGCCGGCTCCAGGTCGGTTGTCCACCAGCGCGCGTACTCTCCAGCGCTCGCCCAAGCGCTGCGTGAGAAGCCTCGCTACCGTATCGACACCGGAACCGGGCGTGTACGGAACGACAAAACGGATAGTCTTGCTCGGATAGTGTTGTGCGGGCGTCTGCGCTAGTGCGCTCGATGCCGAGGACAGGCAAATAATTGCGGCCACGGAGCTACACGAGATGAACTGTCGTTTGCTCAAACTCTTCTCCTCAATTGGGTGTGCCTAAGAACGCGGTTCTGCACCCGAGCTGGCGATTCGGCGCGCCCGGCGCTCGTGTGAGGTGCTCAGCGTGCGTCGAACTCGCTCCCCAAGGGTCGACGCAGGGACCGATAAATTCGCGCGCGCGGGGAATTGCCGGGGCGTGTCTGGAGGTAATCGATGCAGCGCCCGACCCGGATTTCGTATTCGTACCACGTCAGGATGCCTTGGCGACGGAGGCTCGCGCCTTGCCCGGGCCCATCCACCATCAGCACGGAAATCCCCCTCTGCACTGCGCCCCGGCCAACCATGGACCACAAGCTCGTCCTTGAACGAATCCTCGCACAAATCGAACGTCGCCATACGGCGCGGATCATCCGAAGGCACGTAAGACACCGCATGCCGGTAATAGTCGGCCGCGCGCAAGCAGCAATTCATCGCCGTTCGGATGTGACCGGTTCGCTTGGCCACGTCTGCGCGCCGACGATCGCGCTCCGTTACCCGGAACTACTCGGTATGCCAGCCTTCCTTGCCCCCGGCCGCATCTGGGATGCCGTCTGAAAGCATTCGTTGACCGCTCCGCCGCCTTCTTGCGTTTCACCCAGCGCCCGGCGAAACTGAAACGACAAAGGCGGGTGCTCAGGCCATTGATGCCCAGGCGTAGGGTTCGAAATGTGGATCTTTCCTGTCAGTGATGACGTCTATCAGCTTTTTCTCGATGCCTTCCATTGATACTCGTTCCATGATCATGGGCGCTACGTTATGGTGGTAGGCACGGCTTGATCGAACCTGAGATATACCATCAGCAGCACACTGTCGTACACTCTGGGGGGCGAGATCGGAAAGGCGGTGCAGCTTAAGGTCTCATCGCGGCTTCATGCCGGCCGCGTTGGCGATTTTGGTCCACAACGCAATCTGCGACTTGATGTAGGCGGCATGCTCCGCGCACGAGCTGCTGAAGGGCTCCATACCGAGCTCAGCGAACCGTTGCCGAGTGTCCGGGGCTTGCACTGCCTCGACGATGGCGGCGTGCAGCTTGGTCAACACGGACTCCGGTGTTCGTGCCGGCGCGAACATCTGGTAGCGGCTGCTGACCGCCTCGAAACCTTGTACGCCAGCTTCTGCCATGGTGGGGATATCGGGCAACGCCGGACTGCGCGTGCCCGAGGCCACCGCAAGCGGCCTCACCTTGCCGGACTTCAACAGCGGTAACACTCCCGACAATCCAACGAACGACACGTCCACTTCGCCGCTGAGCACGCTCGCAGCTGCCGGCCCGCCGCCCTTGTAAGGCACGTGCAGCATGTCGACATTCGTCATCACTTCGAGTAGTTCGCCGTATAGATGGAGAATACCGCCGGTCCCGGACGACGCGTACTTGACCTTGCCGGGGTTCTTGCGCGCGTACTCCACCAACTCGCGTACCGATTTGACCGCGAGCGCAGGACCAGCGACAAGGATGGACGCCGTATTGGATACGGGCGTCAGTGGAGCAAAATCCCGAACCGGATCGAAAGGCGGATTGGCTGCCGTGACGCCGGTCAGGATGAACGAGACGGTAGTGAACAGGAGGGTGTAACCGTCAGGGGGCGCCTTCGCGACCAGGTCGGTACCTATGATGGAGGATGCACCGCCACGCGAGTCGACGATGAATTGCTGGCCCAGCGACCGGGACAGCTTCGCGGCAATCCAGCGCGCTGGTGCGTCGGCCGGCCCCCCGGCCGCGAAGGGCGAGATGATCCGCACCGGCTTGGCGGGATACTCTTGCGCCCAGGCGCTGCCGATGCAGTGAAGAAGTAGGACGCCGATGATCAGGTCGCGTTTGGACATCAATCCTTGTCTCCTGTATCGGTGCCCATCAAGGCACCGCAGCCGCGTATTTATACTAGCTCGCCTCCATTTTGACATGCGCGAGCGGACCGCACCGCGCGACGCGCCTTAATAATTCGCGAAACCGGTCTCCGGTTTTTTTAGACCCCAGAACGTCCGATAGCGCCTATAGTGTCTGCGCCCTTACGTACGCCTTAGCCACTCGTACGGATGAAGAAGGCGGGGACAACGATACTTTCGTAAGTCAAGGCAGAAAATGGCGAACACGGGATTCGCGCGCATGTTCGATCCACGCGGCGTGGCAATCGTCGGCGCCACGAAAGAAGCGCAGAAGCCTGGAGGACAGGCACTACAGGCGCTGCTCACGCACGGATATGAAGGGCACATCTACCCGATCAACCCGAGGCACGCGGAGCTCGCGGGTCTACGCTGCTTTGCATCGGTAGCGCAGATCGACGGACCGTGCGACCTTGCGGTGGTGGCGCTGCCTGCCAGGTTGGTGCCTGACACGGTTGTGCAGTGCGGGCACAGGGGCATCAACAACGTGGTCGTCATCGGGGGAGGGTTCCGAGAGGTCGGCCCGGGAGGACTCGAACTCGAGCGACGCATGCTCGATGCCGCACGCGCGAACGGCGTGCGTATCGTCGGGCCGAATTGCCTTGGGCTCGTGAACGTGCACGATCGGGTGTACGCCGGGTTTGGGAGCATCACACGCCCTCCGGTGTTGCGGCCAGGCCCCGTGTCTGCCGTCATTCAAAGCGGTGGCTTCGGCAACAGCATCGTGATCCAGGCAGCGGGAGCTGGAGTCGGATTCCGTTACCTCGTCGCCAGCGGCAACGAAACCGACATCTCGGCACCCGAGCTCATCCAGGCGTTCGTCGACGATACCGAGACGAAGGTGATCTTCGCGTATCTCGAGGGCATCCGCGATGGACGGAGCTTCATCGCGGCGGCGCGCTCCGCCTTGTACGCCGGCAAGCCGCTCGTTGTGATCAAGGCTGGGAACAGCCAGCAAGGCTTGAAAGCGGCGGCCTCGCATACGGCATCCATGACCGGGTCCTACGAGATCTACAAAGCTGCATTCAAGCAAGCAGGAGTCGTCGAAGCGCGCGATATCGGCGATGCGATCGACTACATGCAATGCCTGTTGCAGGGACGTAAGATGACAGGTCGCAACGCAGTCGTCCTTGGAGGCTCGGGTGGCTCCGCGGTCAACTTCTGCGATGCGGCCGACGAGTTTGGCATTGGTCTGGGTACCTTATCGGAGCCTACACGCGCGATTCTGAGCTCCATCCTCCCGAGCTTCGCTTCCATCGTCAACCCCGTCGACTACACTGCCGGCTTCTTTACCGACCGGAACCACGAGGATTTTCTGAAGTGCCTGAAGGCATTGATCGAGGATGACTGCATACATGCGCTTGGGTTCCTGGCGGCGACTGCGGCAAGCGCCAGCTTGCAGCGAATCGCACAGGGCTGCGCGGAACTCCTGAAGATAAGTCGCAAGCCCATCATGGTGTTTTCAGCTGCGCTCCCGGAAACATCGGCGGAAGCTCTGGCTGCGTTCAAGGCAATCGGCGTCCCGGTGCTCGCTTCGCCCCGGCGCGTGGCTGCGTGCATGGGCGTGTTGGCCGACTACAACGAGGCGCTGGATCGTCGCGACAGGATCAGGGCGGAGGAAGCGCTGGAACATAGTGTGCCCAAGGAGCGGGTTCCTCGCGACTCCGCGTCGGATGAATTTCTGGCCAAGAAGTGGTTGGCGTCATTTGGAGTGCCGATAACCCGGGACGCATTGCTTCCCGCGGACGACGTGATGCGTGCAAAGCTTCCGGACGATATGCGCTTTCCCGTGGTGGTGAAGATTGTGTCGCCCGATATCGCCCACAAGACCGATATCGGCGCGGTGCGCCTTGGCATATCGGGAGACGAGTCGTTGCAGATTGCTGCCGCGGAGGTGATGCGAAACGCAAAAGCGGCGCGTCCCGCCGCAAGAGTGTCGGGGATTCTCGTTTCGGAGATGGTTACCGATGGCGTCGAAACGATCGTTGGAGTGCTGAACGATTCCCTTTTTGGACCCGTGGTGGCATTCGGGATGGGCGGCATCCTGGCCGAAAGCGTGCGCGACGTGACGTACCGGATTGCACCCTTCGGGTGCGACACGGCGCACGAAATGATCGGCGAGTTAACGGCTTCGGAGGTGTTCAAAGGCGTTCGAGGTTTGCCCGCACGAGACATTGGTGCGGTCGCGCAGATATTGGTTGGCGTGTCCGAACTGGCGTGGCGGTTTCGGGACGATCTCGGCGAGATGGACATTAATCCCTTGCTGGTCCGTCCCGAAGCGAAGGGAGTCGTTGCGGCCGACGTGCTGATCTTATGGAAGCAGTAATGCGGGCGCGTAGCCGTTCAGCTTGCGGCCGCAACCGCAGGTTGTGTGTCTTCCGCCATCATTCGAATGAGGGCTCGGGTGAACTCCGGCAAGACATCGAAGTTGCGCGCGCACACATTCCAGTGTCGCACGGCCCAAGCATCCTTCAGAGGAAGGGCGGGAAGCTGTGTGGCATGCCGTTTCGGCAGGTAGGCGGGCGTGATGCCGATACCGATTCCGGCCTCGATGAGTGCATACATCGACTCGAAATCGGGCGCATAGGTCCTTATTCGCAGCGGCTTGCCCGTCCGGCTTGCCGTATCGAGCAAGATATGGTGAATCGAGTTCTTTACCCGAGTGATGACATAGTCGTAGTCGAGCGTTTCCGCGAAGACGACGGATGCCTTGGGTGCGAGCGGGTGGTCGGGATAAACCACGAGCGAAAAATGATCGCTGCGGTAAGGAAGTGTCGCCAAGCCGGTCGCACGGATATGGCTGGGATAGATGCCGATATCGGCTCTGCCTCCGACGACTGCGGAAATGATCTGGTCACCCTGGTTATCGATCAGATCGATATCGACGTGAGGAAAGCGCGCAAGAAACCGGCGGAGAAGCGACGGAAGGAACTCGCGAAACGCCGTGCTGGTCGTGCAAATACGGATGCGACCGCGCATTCCGTGTGCAGACCCCTCCAAAGCGATCTGGAGCTGGTCCAGCTGCAGAAGCACGGAATGGCAATACTGCAAGAAAAGCTGACCGGCAGCGGTCAACGCGACCCCCTGATTGGTTCGCAACAGCAGCCGGGTTCCGAGCGCCTGCTCGATGTTCTTGATGCGTACGCTCGCGGCTGCCAACGAAAGATGCGAGCGATCCGCACCATGAGTCATGCTGCGCGTTTCGCTGACATGGCAGAAAAGCCGAAAATCCACGATGTCCATGGTCCATCAATCCGTTGAGGCTGTGTACGGCTGGTCGCTCGCCGAGGTGCCGGTGCGGTTTGGCCGTGAGTGGGATCTGGGGTGCCCTTGCCCGCCTGCTCACACGGCCGCGCCGAGTTCAACAAGGTTTCGAATTCAATTCTAGTACAGGAAGCAGATGCCGTGAACGCCGAGCAGGACATCAAGTACGAGCGCGAAGGTAATATCGCCGTCATCACGTTCAATCGCCCGCAGAAGCTCAATGCGTTCGACGACACGATGGTCAGGGCATTGATGGCTGCCATGCATCGGTTCGATATGGACGAGGAAGCGCATACCGCGATTCTGTGCGGGAGCGGAAAGGCGTTTTGTAGCGGTGCGGACGTCAAGGCGAGACAGATGCGAAGCCGCGAGGACTTGCAGCGAACGGGTGGACCGGCGGCAGGCGATGCGAAGAGCGCAGACATCTTCATGCGCTCGGTGAACTGGAAGCCGGTGATTGCGGCTGTCCATGGCTATGTATTGGGCCTCGGGATCGGACTTGCCCTCGACTGCGAGCTGGTTGTGGCCGAAGCTGGTACGAAGTTCCAGATCACCGAGACACCGCGGGGTCTTTCCGGCTCCGGAAAATTCATGAACCTGATGGCCTATCGCGGATGGGGCGGATTCGCTACGGAGGTTACGTTGACCGGACGATTCTTCACTGCCGAAGAGGCTTTGGCCGCAGGCACCATAGACCGTGTAGCGCCGCCCGGCAAGTACTTGGACGTGGCGCGCGAGCTGGCCAATGCGATCAACCGTAACCCGCCGCTCGCGGTTCGGGGGAACGTCATGCAGCGGCGCTGGGAAATCGAGGACGCGCGGCGTCAAGCCATACGCTACCAAGGGCTCAACAAGCTGTACCTGACGGAGGATTTCGCCGAAGCCACGCGCGCGTTCGTGGAAAAGCGAGCTCCTGGACCGTTCAAGGCACGCTGAGCATCGGCTGTCATGACATCCCCAGATACGATTGTCCCAACGAGCAGCGCAGCAGCATTGGCCGGCATCCGCGTCGTCGATTTCGGTCACTATATCGCCGGCCCGATGGCCGCGATGTTGCTGGGAGATTTCGGGGCGGACGTGATCCATGTCGATCCGCCCGATGGGCCGCGCTTCGACACGCCGGCGAATGCGACGTGGAACCGCAACAAACGCAGCATCGCACTCGACCTGAAAAATCCGCATGATCTCGAGATCGCCCGTAAGCTGATCGACCGCGCCGATGTCGTGATCGAGAACTTCAGGCCGGGTGTGATGGACCGGCTGGGTCTCGGCCCATGTGTCATGACCTTGCGCAATTCGCGTCTCGTGTACCTTTCCCTGCCGGGCTTCGCCTCCGATGATCCGCGTGCCGGAATGCGTGCATGGGAAGGCGTGCTCGGGGCGGCCACCGGCTGCTATAGCACCAATCCAATTCTGAAGCTAGAACGGCCTGTCTACAACAGCTTGCCGTTTCCGTCGGTGTTCGGCGCGCATTGGGGCGCACTCGCAGTAGCTGTTGCGCTGAATGAGCGGGAACGGTCAGGAAAGGGACAGATTATCGAAGCGCCGCTATTCGCGGCGACTTTCACAGCCTTCAGCGGCAAGGCGATGAAGGTTCACGGCAAGCCGGAGCCGAAGCCGTTGTCGACATGGCGGCATGCGCGCTGCAAGGACGCAAGGTGGTTCCTCTATGTGCCACGCGACATGCATCCCATCTTGATGCGGGAGATCGGGTCCGAAATACCTGGAGGCGGTGTGCACGCGCCCGAAGTGTACCGGCGTGCCGACGAAGTCTTTTTGACGCGTACTGCGTCGGAATGGGAACGCTACTGCGCAGACAAGGGAATAGAAGGGTGCCCTTGCCTCACGACCGCGGAATGGCTGAGTCACCCACTGGCGCGCGCTTCGGGCATCGTACAGCAGTACGAAGACCCGTACATCGGAAGCTTCAACGGGCTTGGTGTACATACGCGCTTGTCTGTAACCCCTGCCAACGTTCACTCGGCACGCGCGAAGCTCGATTCGCACCACCGTGAGATTCTGGCGGAGCTCGAAGTCCACCGGGCTGTTCCGACCGCAGACGCGGGTGACGTGCTGAGATCGGCCCTTGAAGGTATCCGGGTGCTTGACCTAGGTATCATTCTGGCTATACCAAGCTGCGGTCGGACGCTGCCCGAGTTCGGTGCCGACGTCATCAAAATAGACAGTCCGCATCGCAATCCGGTCCCCTGGCACAACGACGTCAACCGGGCCAAGCGCAGCATTTTGCTCGACCTGAAATCCGAGCAGGGCAAGGCGGTATTCTGGCGTCTGTTGGAGAAGACCGACGTCGTGCTGGAGAACTTCCGCACGGGCGTGGCGGACAAGCTCGGTATTGGCTATGAAGACGTGCGCGCACGCAGGCCCGACATCGTCTATTGCTCGGTGAATGCCTTCGGCGAAACCGAGGGATATGCCGAGCGTCCGGGCCGCGAAGTACTGATCCAAGCGCTCACCGGAATGCAAGCGCGCTACGGCGGTGCCAAGCCAGCGCAGAACCCAATCAATGCGAGCGACTACGTCACCGGGCTCGGAGCCTGTCTGGGAGTCGCGCTCGCGCTGCTACATCGCCGACGCACAGGTCAGGGCCAATACGTCAGCAATGCACTGATCTACGGCGGAACCCTCTTGCAATCGGGCCTGCTCCAGGACTATGTCGGCAAGCACTGGGACGAACTCGGTGGACTCGACGTCTTGGGGCGGGGTCCGCTCTATCGGGCCTACCGGACGCAAGACGACTGGATTTTTATGGCTGCGCAGGCGCACGACCTCGCGCGCTGCGCCGAACTTTCTGACCTTGCCGGCATGCATGGCACCGAACTCGAACAGGCGTTGGAAACCCGATTCATGACGCGCAACGTCGCTGAATGGGAACGGGTGCTATCGCAAGCGGCCATTCCGTCACAGCGCGTCTACCTGCGCTTCGAAGATCTCATGCGGGATCCCGTGGTCATCGGCCAAGGATTGAGTTTGACGCGACCGCATGAGGGACAAGGTCTGGTCACGACGACCGGACCGGGAATTCGCCTATCCCGAACACCGATATCTCCGCGAAGGCCCGCACCCATGCCGGGCACTGACGCCGAAAGCGTGCTTGGCGAAATCGGCATGGCGCAAGATCTCGAGCGGCTGGTGGAACAGGGAGTGGTCGTTACGAGTGGTGTCTATCCCGGGGGTGCTTCGTAACATCCCGGCAGCGCGTTGTGGTATGCGGCGTCGCTACCGAGCGTGTTACTCAGAAATGTAAGTGAAGGATCGCAAGCGGTTGCGCCACGCGCGGGCCGCATCGGAGGAGAAGACTGTGACAAATCGATTACTGCTCATCGCGCTTAGTACTATTGGTCCACTGTTCTTATGGGCTGCGGCCAGTGCGCAGACTTACCCGTCCAAGCCAATCACGGTCGTCGTGCCCTTCGCTGCGGGAGGCCCGGTCGACACCGATACGAGGCGCTACACCGCGCGACTCTCCGCGCTACTCGGGCAACCGATTGTGATCGATTATCGACCAGGCGCGGGAACGTCGATCGGTGCACAGCACGTCGCGAAGACAGCGCCGGACGGATATACACTATTGTCCGATTCGTCAGCGTTTGCCGTATTTCCCGCCTTCTACAAAAACCTGAAATTCGATCCGGTGCAGGACCTGCAGCCCATTACGATGATGAATTTCATCGTGTCGGCCCTGCTCGTACCGGCGTCCTCGCCGTTCAAGTCGCTGTCTGACTACCTCGCGTACACGAAGGCCAATCCCGGGAAAGTGAATTATGGGACGTCCGGAGTGGGCGATGTCTCGCACCTGTCGGCAACATGGATGCATTTCATTGCGGGAACCGAAGTCACGTTCGTCCCGTACAAGGGGAACGCACCCATGATGGTGGAGTTGGTGGCAGGCCGGGTGGATGTCGGCTCGGCTTCGCTGGTGAACGCATTGCCGCAGATCCGTGCCGGAAAGCTGCGGGCGTTGGCCGTGCGGGGATCGCGTCGCGCCAAGCCGCTTCCGGACGTGCCAACCGTGAGGGAGCATCCGGGCATGGAGGAGTTCGCAAGCGACAATTGGCTCGGCTTCTTTGCGCCGGGCGGAACGCCGGCGCCGGTGATCGACAAGCTCTCGGACGCTTTGGTGACGATCACGAAAATGCCCGAGGTCGTCGCCGAGATGGAAGCCCAGGCGAGCACGCCGGTCGGCAATACGCCAGCAGAGTTCAAGGCCTTCGTCGCCAAGGAAATTGCTCGCTGGAAAAAGGTGGTCGCCGACGCGGGCATCCAGCGTTAGGAGGGTCGTCCGGTGGCCGACGTTTCTCCAACCGATGCCTTGAGCCAGCTTGGTCTGGCCGCTTCGAAGCTGCGCTTGTCCGATCTGCCGCCCGAAGGCGTGCAACGTGCCAAGCAGCGCGTGCTCGACAAGGGTTGGTCGACCATCGGCCTGCTGGGCAGCATCGGTCCGGCCGTCACCTCGGGGCATTTACTTGGCCTTGATGCGGGCCGTGTGAGGAACCGCCGCCGAGCACATCGATTTCCGCGCGCCGGCTCACCGCTTGATCGAGGACCAGAACGACTGTGCGCCGTGCACTGTCATTTTGGAGGGTGCGTGGGACAAGCAGGACAGAAAGAAAATGACGCTTGTCTTCGTGGAGCCGGGCCGTGGGGGTATCGTGCTTGTAGCGATCTTGGCAGGCAACTATTGGGAAGGCCGCTACAAGTGGCTGGGCCAGCACTGACAAGAAGTGAGCCGGCCACCAGGTCGAATACGCGTTCGCGATCGCGCTGCGTCGCGAAGCGCTGTCGCGGTTACGGCGGCACGGTTTCTTCAGCTCGTGGCTCAGGCTGCGCATTCGGTTGCTGCTGACGGGAACGCTCCTCGTCCTGCCGGATGCCCTGCGCCTGCCATCTTTCGCTGTCGCTGGTGTTCGTTCGGCCACGTCGGTGTTTCTGTCCGTCCGGGCGTAGAAGCGCTGCGGGAACCACGAAGGACACGGGACATCACTCCCGTTCGTCCTGAGTCTTTGCTTGCCGCCGTGGCGCGCGACGTTGGCACCGATGGCGCTTCTCCTACGGGAAGGCGATCCACTGGGTGAGCCGTTGCCAATTCAAGTCGAAGACGCCCCTCATCACCCCAGAACGCACGTCGGCATTGGTTTTCAGAACGATACCCCTCGAACTAGCCACGATGCCATCGCCGCGGAAGCGGCGCTCGACGGCATCTACATCATCCGCACCTCGGTCGATGCCCAGCGCATGGACGCGCCCGAGTGCGTGCGCAGCTACAAGGCCCTAGCCAACGTCGAGCGCGCGTTCCGGTCGCTGAAGACCGTCGATCTGAAGGTGCGTCCGATCCATCACCGCACCGCCGATCGCGTGCGTGCACACATCTTCCTGTGCATGCTCGCCTACTACGTCGAGTGGCACATGCGCGAGGCGTGGCGCGAGCTGATGTTCGCCGATACCGATCAGGCGGCCAAGGGCCACGCGTGATCCGGCGGCCCCGGCGCAGCGCTCGAAGGCGGCGCTGCGCCAGTTCGCACGCCACACCCTCGATGACGGCACGCCCGTGCACAGCTTCTCGACCCTGATGGCCGATCTCGCCACCATCGTGCGCGACACCTGCCGCACCCCCAGCGCCGCAGCCGACGCGCCGAGCTTCGAGGTCATCACCACCGCCAACGACAAGCACAAGCGTGCGCTCGAGCTGATTCAGCAGATCCGACTGTAGACAGAAGCCGGAACCCCAGTCTCAACTCAAGCCTTGCCGTACAAGGCAAACTCGTTCGGCAGCGAACGGAACTTCGGACTAGCCGGACAGTACTGTGCGGAAACATCGGACGTTATGGCGGACGCTTGCGTTGTGCGCATTACCCGCAGATGCGCCATGCACGCCTCCAAGTCATCCTCGAAACCGCTACTGCTGCGAGCAGCTCACGGGCTCAGGTCTTGAAGAACTCTTCATCTCGGACCGAGTCCCTTGGCGGCGCGTGCGCTCGCCACAAGCGCGCGCCTGCATATCGCGCTAATGGCGATGGATCCCTTTACCGTGCATCCGGTGCAGACAGCGATGGCGGCCGCGACTTTGGATGAGTTCTAGCTCGACCGGGTGACATGGTGTCTCGGATCAGGCTCCCCGGGAGATGTCGAAGGACTGGGAATTAGTGCAAGCAAGCCGCTTCGCCCCATGCGCGAAGCACTTCCGACTCATTGATCGAGATCGGAAAGCTCCAAGTGGTATTCGACAACACCTTCAAGGCGCTCGATGCAATGGATAGCTTCCGCTCGCAGGCGATTGCGAACATGGAAAAGAATAATTAGTGGGTGACTACAGGCCCCAGCAGCTTGCTGATCTCTTCGTATTTGGCATAGTCGGCCTGCAGCCGCCTGGCGAACTGCTCGGGTGTGGAATACAGCGGCTCGAGGGCCAGTGTCTCGAAACGCTTTTGCAGGTCCGGCGAATCGAGGGCCTTGCCGATCGCGGCGTGCAGCGTGTCGATGATCGGGCGTGGTGTTCCCGCCGGCACAAAAACCCCAACCCAAGAAGAAAAGTCATAGCCGGGCACGCCGGCCTCGGACACTGCAGGCAACTCAGGCAGGGATTTTAGGCGCTCGGTCGAGACGACGCCGAGCAGGCGGATCTGTTTGCGCTCGATAAACGGCCTGAAGCTGGCATAGCTGGCGACATAA
This sequence comes from uncultured Burkholderiales bacterium, assembly GCA_964570955.1. GTDB lineage: Bacteria > Pseudomonadota > Gammaproteobacteria > Burkholderiales > SHXO01 > SHXO01. Next base: position 13,173 of record CAZNBS010000095.1, read on the forward strand.
ACCTGCACCTCGCCCGAAGCCAACCCAATGGCTGCGGCTCCGCCACCCTTAAACGGCACGTGAAGCATTTGCGTGCCGGCCAGCGAGTTGAAGTACGCCATCGCCATGTGGGTATAGCTGCCGTTGCCGGCCGAGGCATAGGCCACCGCTCCCGGCCTCGCTTTGGCAAGGCTGACCAGTTCCTTGATCGACCTTGCAGGCAGCGAGGGGTGTACACCGATTATGCCGATCTGCGCCGCCAGCGGCGTAACACCGACAAACACCTTGCGCGAATCGTAGGGCAGGTTTCGGCTCATCACTGCATTTGAGATCAGGGTCGTCGAATGCACCATCACCGCATAACCGTCGGGTGGCACGGTGGCAAAGTGCGTCTCGCCGATCACGCTCCCGGCGCCGACGCGGTTCTCGACAAGGAATTGCTGCCCCATCTGCTCCGACATCTTCTGGAACACGATGCGGCCGACAATGTCATTGGTGCCGCCGGTACCGTGGGGGATGACCACTCGCACCGGCTTCAGCGGATAGGGTTGCGCCTCGACCGAGGCAGCCGACAGCAACACTGCGGACAGAATGATGCCGGCGATGCGTACGTCAGATTGCATGATAAGTCTCCCGCAAGAACAACCATTGCCCGACCGTCATCTCCTCCCAGAACTGCATGACGACTCATTGAAAAAGGCGCCGGGCTCGGCCCCGGCGCCCTGCAACGTCAAGCCGCCCAGGATGGCGCCAGCCCGATCGATCCGTCTTCGTAAGCGGCGACCGCCATGCCGCCGTCGTTGCGCGGATCGCTGGCACCGCGCACTGTACCATCCGGGTGCGCCGCGATCAGCTGCGAACGCGCGAACACGGTGGCATACGAACAGGGATGGAATTGAACGTCGTGCCCCATCTTTTCCAGCGCCTTGAGCGTCGGCGTGAGAATACGCGACTCGCAGAACACGCGACCGCCCTCGCAATGGATGCGCGGTGCCGACACCGCCTCGACCGGATTCATGCCGAAATGCAGGATGTTCATCAGGCTCTGAACCACCGCGCTGATGATCACCGAACCACCCGGCGCGCCGGCGGCATAGACGAACTTCCCGTCCTTGAAGATGATTGTCGGGCAGATGCCGACGTTGCGCGCCTTGCCCGGCGCCAGCGCGTTCGGCCCGTGCTTCGACACCCCGGCGAGTTTCATCGAATTGTTGTAGGGGAAACCCAGTCCGGACGTCACCACGCCGGAACTGACCACCAGTGAATGCGTCATCGTCACCACATTTCCCTCTTCGTCCCAGATGCTGACGTGGGTGGTGCCTTCCGCCTTGAAGGTCGGAATCGGCGGCGGCGCTTCCCCCCGGCTGATATGGCCCTGGATTTCCTTCGCGTATTCCTTGCTCAGCAGGCGATCCATCGGCATGTCGACGAACTCGGGATCACCGAGGTATTTCTCACGGTCGTGATGAGCCCACTTCATCGCCAGCGCGACCAGGTTCAGGTGCTCGGCGCTGCCGTATTCATGGCTGCCCAGATCGAAATGCTCAAGGAAGTTCAGGATCTGCAGCGCGGTGACGCCGCTGGTCGGCGCGCAGGACGAATAGATGTCATAGCCGCGATACTTGATGTGCGGTGCATCGTGCAGCCGCACCTTGTAATTGGCCAGATCGTCGGCAGTGATGAAGGCGCCATTGCGTTCGAAGTCATCGGCGATTTCCTTGCCGAGCCTGCCGGTGTAGAACTCCTCGGGGCCATTGTCGGCGATGCGCGTCAGCGTGCGCAGCATGTCGTCGTTGCGGTAGAGGTCACCAGCGTCGTAAAGGCCGCCGTCGGGCTTGGTCCACAGCTTCATCATCGCGGTGGTCTTCTGCAACTGCGCCGCGCGCACCGCCTCGCCGCCGACATTCTTGGGGACAGTGAAGAGCCCCGTCACGTTCGCCGGCAGCGAAAAGCCGTGGCGCAGCAAATCCATCGAAGGCTGCATCAGGTCCGACCAGCCCATAGTCGCGAACTTCTTGTGGATCGCGCCAAAGCCGGCGATGGTGCCGGGAGTCATGATTGAGGTATAGCCCAGCTCAGAGCGATGGTCATCAAAAAGCGTATAGCCGGAAATCTCGGTCTGGCCCGCTGCATCCTTCTCCCACATTCCGGGGAAGACCTTGGAGCCGGCTCGGCTGTGGAAACTGAGATGCCCGTGTTCACCGGTCTTAGCATGGTAGTAGTGGCAGCTACCCATGCCGCCGATACCGGCCTGGAAGGGATCGACCACGCATTCGGCAAAGCCGGTGGCCACCGCCGCATCGAAAGCGTTGCCGCCCTTGGCAAGCACGGCGGCGCCAATCTCCGCAGCCCGCGGCTCGGGCGCGACCACTATGCCGCGCATGGTTCTCTTCGTTGCTTGGCTCATGATTCTTCGCTCCGGATCAAGGTGATGGCACCGGCGCAAACTAGCAGGTGCGCGGAGCAAATCCTTGCACATCCGATGGATTACTTCCAATGCAAATTTGTTTTGCTATGATTCCTTTAAGTTATCAAAGGACCAGCATCAGCCTGGCCGAATCCATGGAATTCCGCGACCTTGTCTACCTCCTGGAAGTAGCACACAGTAGTCATATGGGACGCGCCGCGGAGCGCATCGGTCTGACCCAGCCGGCGCTGACCAAATGCATCGCCCGGCTTGAGCATGAACTGGGCGTGCCCCTGCTCGAACGCACAGCCAAGGGTGTCAGCCTGACGGTTTACGGGCAGCACCTGACAGACCACGCGTTGCGCGCACGCGCCGCCAATCAGGACATCAAGCGCCAGATCGCGGAGCTCGCCGCCGGGCGCGCGGGTCATCTGCGCATCGGGACAGGCACGATCCTGGCGCAACACCTGCTACCGCTCGCCTGCGAGGCGCTGCTCAAAGAGAACCCGGGGCTCACCCTCGACATCAGCAGCGGCAACACCGATACCCTGTTCCCGGCGCTACGTAACCGGCAGCTTGACGCCATCTTGGCCAGCATCGACCCCAACGCCGAACCCGGCATCCGGCAGACGTTCCTGTCTGAAGACACAGTGATGGTGATCAGCCGCAAGGATCATTCGCTGCAAAGGCAGCGGCACCTGAAGCCGCGCGCGCTAGCCGGCACGAGCTGGGCGCTGCCGGCAGAGCACACTCTGCCCTCGGACTGGCTGACGCAGCGCTGCCGCGCACTGGGCCTGCACCCGCTGCACAGCCCGGTCCGCACCGGCACTCTGCCCACGCTGCTGCACATCGTCGCCAACACCGACCTGCTGGCGTTCCAGTCATGGTCCACTGTGCAGCGCATCAACGACTACGGCCAGAGGCTGCGCCCGCTCAGGTTCGAATCGCTGACTTGGCGGCGCAAGGTCGGCGTCGCAATTAGGGACCACGGCTATATCTCGCCCGCGGTCAAGCTCCTGGTCGAAGCGCTGCAGAAAGTGGCGGCGTCGTAAATCCGGGAAGCCCGGAGACGCTGAGGTCAGGGTGAAAGACCAGTCAGGCCTCGCGCCGCACCGGGCTGCGCAGCACGCCGATGTCCTTCGGCACGATCTCGCAGATGTCGCCGTGCTTGAGGTTAGGGCTCAGCAGTGGCTCGGTTGCCGAGCCAGATCACGTCGTCCCGGATACAGGGTCATGTAGCGGGTGATCTCGGCGATGCAGGTAAGCGTGTGGCTAACGCACATTGAATTCTGATTGTTGCTTGGCGGAGACTCGTCTGCTTTCTTCTGAGAGGAGACGATGATGACGCGAGAAGAGCATTGAGCATTTCGTGGCAATC
>CAZNBS010000096.1:0-16825 GCA_964570955.1 uncultured Burkholderiales bacterium
CCGGAGCTGAAGGCTTTCGAGGACAAGGCGTTGTCCGCGCAGGATCGCGCACTCGCGCGCGAGAAGCTGCTCTACGAGCAGCTGCTGGAGCTGCTCGCCCCACACATCGCCGAGCTGCGCACGGTCGCGTCGGCGCTCGCGGAACTCGACGTGCTGGCGGCCTTCGCCGAGCGCGCGCTGACGCTCGACTTCGTCCGCCCGGAGATGACGCAGGAGGATGCGCTGGAGATCGAAGCGGGCCGGCACCCGGTGGTGGAACGGCAGGTGGACAGCTTCATCGCGAACGACCTGCAGTTGTCCGCCGCGCGCCGCCTGCTGCTCATCACCGGCCCGAACATGGGCGGCAAGTCCACCTACATGCGCCAGGTCGCGCACATCGTGCTGCTGGCGCACTGCGGGTGCTTCGTGCCGGCGCGCCGCACCCGCATCGGCGCCGTGGATGCGATCTTCACGCGTATCGGCGCCGCCGACGACCTCGCCGGGGGCCGCTCGACCTTCATGGTGGAGATGACCGAGAGCGCCAACATTCTGCACAACGCCACGTCGCGCAGCCTCGTGCTGATGGACGAAATCGGGCGCGGCACCTCGACGTTCGACGGCCTGGCACTGGCCTGGGCCATCGCGCGACACCTTGTGGAGAGGAACCGCTGCTTCGCGCTCTTCGCCACCCACTACTTCGAGCTCACTGCGCTGGCACAGGCATATCGGGAGGTGGCGAACGTGCATCTCGACGCAGTGGAGCACAAGGATCGGATCGTCTTCCTGCACAGCGTGCAGGAGGGTCCCGCCTCGCGCAGCTACGGCATCCAGGTCGCCCAGCTGGCCGGCGTGCCGGCCTCGGTGCTGCGGGCCGCGCGCAGACGGCTCGCGGAATTGGAGGAACGCGCTGCCCGCCAGGACCTGCAGGGCGATCTGTTCAGCCGGAACGCAGCGGAGGCTGAGGCGCACGCGCAGGACGCGCCGGAGCATCCCGCCCTCGCCGCCTTGCGCGCGCTCGATCCCGACGGACTCAGCCCACGCGATGCGCTGGCGGCGCTCTACCGGTTGAAGAACGCTCTGGACTGAGGCGCGTCGTCACAGGGTTGCGGGCAGGCACCGCCGCACCTCGCCTCCGCGTCGCTTCGCTCAACGCAGTGCCGGCTCGGATGCCACCAGCAGGCGCTCGCGCGCCGCTGCGATCTCCTGCGCCAGTTGCCACACCGCCATCGCATAGTGACGGCTGCGGTTGTAACGCAGCACCGCGTAGAAGTTCTCGAATCCGATCCAGTACTCGGTGCCGTTCGCGACGTCGAGGCGGAACAGGCCGCCTGCCAGTGCGTCGGGCGTATCGGCGGGTGCGTCCACGCCGCGCATGCGCCACTGGTCAACGGTGAACGCGGGTTCGTAGCCGATTCCGGGCAGTTGCTCGGGGTCGCCCTCCACCTGCACCGGCACCGCGAAGGGCTGTCCGGTCTTCCAGCCGAACTGTGCGAGATAGCTCGCCACGCTGCCGATCACGTCGGCCATGCTCGTCCACAGGTCGATGCGACCGTCCGCATCGAAATCCACGGTGTAGCGCCGATAGCTGCTGGGCATGAACTGCGGCCAACCCATCGCGCCGGCATACGATCCCTTGATCTGCGTCGCGTCCCAGCGCTGCTCCCGAGCGAGCAGGAGGAACTCCTCGAGTTCGCTGCGAAAGAACTCGGGGCGGTTGTCTCCTTCGAAGCCGAGCGTGTACAGCGCATCCACGATCCGGAAGCTGCCCGTGACGCGACCGTAGCGGGTCTCGATGCCGATGATGGAGACGATGACGGCCGCGGGAACGCCGAACTGCGATTCTGCTCGCACGAGCAGGTCCGCATTTGCGTTCCAGAACTTCACGCCGTTCTCGACCCGGGACGGATCGACGAAGAGCGGTCTGAACTCGTGCCATGGCCTGGCCGTGCTGGGTGCCGAGATGGCCCGCTCTACGCCCTTGCTCGGCGTGAGCGCGGCGAACAGGTCGTGGAGCGCCGCCCGGTCGAAGCCGTGCGCCTCCACCATGCGGTCGATGAAGCGCTGCACAGGGTCGGACAGCGGCCGAAACTCGATGGGCGGTGTCTGGGCGTACAGGCCGGACGACGCGGCCAGCATTGCTCCCACCAGGATGCCGGCGAAGCGGCGTGCGAAGGTCATTGGACCACCTCGTCGATGGTGATCGAAACCTCCTGTGCACCGGGCATCAGTGCCTGGCTCTCGCCCTGCAGATCGCCGGCTGCCGGCGTTGCGCTGCCGCTGCGCGACACGCGCGCGGTCACGATCACTTCGCCAGCAGTGGAGAGCTTCGTCTGTCCGCCCATGGACGAGGCATCGTCGAGCACAAACTCCGCGGGAAGATCCTTGACCTGCTTGCGCACGATCGCGATCGGCATCCGCGGACCCTGCGCCGCGCGCGCGAAGATGAACACGGTGTCGTTCGGGGCGACGTTGTCGCGCAGGGTCGCGGCGATGTCGACGCGCCCGCGGATCGCGCCATCACCGGAGGCTGCCGTGCGCTTCGGCGGCTGATTGCCCGCCTGAAGCGCGCGCGCTCTCTCGATTCCGCTGGCCAGCGCCTTGGCCAGTTCCGAATCCTCCGGCACCTGAATGGAGAGCTTTTCCCAGTAGGCGATCGCGCGCGCGTACTCCTGCGCCTCGAAGGCGGCGCCACCGGCCATGGTCAGCGCCTTGGCATCGTTGGGCGTAATGGCGAGCGCCTTGCCGAGAAGTTCTCGCGGACGCCCCTGCAGGCTGCCGCTTGCCTGCGCCAGCGCCTCGGCGTACTCGACCATGACCTCGGCCTCGGCCGGCTGCAGCGCATACGCCTTCTCCAGGGCCATGACCGCGTCCGGATAGCGCTCCAGGGCTTTGTAGGCGCGTCCCAGCATCACCCAGCCGACCGCATCGTTCGGATTCTGACGCATCCGCTCGGCGAGCTGGTCGGTCATCGCCTGGAAGTCCTCGGGGGAAACCGGTGAGCTGTCCGGCAGCGACTGCCTGGCCACGCCGATGCCTCCCGGCTGGCCGAGCACGCCGTACAGGACAGCAGCGGCAGCCGGCACGGCGAGTGCGATGAGCAGTGCCGCCGCCTTGTTTGCGCGCCCGATCTCGACCGCATGGCCCGCCCCCTCGCCAGCTTCCTGCAGCATGCGCTTCTGCAATTCCGCGCGCGCCGCCTCGTACTGCGCGTTGTCCAGCGTGCCGAGCTTGAGATCGCGCTCCAGTTCAGCAAACTGGTCGCGGTAGATAGCCAGGTTCGCTGCCTGCGTCGTCGCCGACCCGCGCGAGGAAGCACGCAGCAGCGGCCGCAGCAGGAACACGAGCGCGATCAGCACGAACACTGCCGCGACGACGCCGAACAGCGTCATCGCCGCGCCTCACCGTCGTCGACCGCCAGAAGCGCCTCGGCGCGCCGGCGCTCGGCGTCCGTCAACGGCACATCCGGGGCAGACGCCTCGCGCCGTCGCCGTCTGAGCGTCAGGAACAGCGCGCTCAGCGCTGCCACGAACAGGATTGCCGGGCCGAGCCAGAGCATCAGGGTGGTGGTCTTCAGCGGCGGACGGTAGAGCACGAAATCGCCGTAGCGGTCGGTGAGCCAGGTGCGGATCTCGGCGTCGGTCCTTCCGGCGGCAATCTGTTCGCGCACCTGATTGCGCAGATCAACGGCCAAGTCAGCGTCCGAGTCTGCCAGCGACTGGTTCTGGCACACCAGACAGCGCAGTTCCTGGGACAGGGCCTTGAGCCGCTGTTCGACGGCGGGATTCCCCACGGGTGCGGCCTCCTCCGCCAGCGCCGGCCCGCCAGGCATCAGAAGCACGAACAGCAACAGCATGGCGCGAACGTTCACGACTGCAGCCGCTGCACCAGCGGCACGATGGTGTTCTGCAGGACGTCGGGAGTGACGGGACCGATGTGCTTGTAGCGGATCACACCCTGCCGGTCGATGACGAAGGTCTCGGGAACGCCATACACGCCGAAATCGATGCCGACGCGGCCGTCGCCGTCGACCATCGAGACATCATAGGGGTTGCCGTGCTTGCCGAGCCACGCACGCGCGGCCTCCGGCTGGTCCTTGTAGTTCAGGCCATACAGGGGCACCAGATCCCGGCGTGCGAACTCCACCAGATGCGGATGCTCGTCGAGACAGGCCACGCACCAGGACGCCCATACGTTGAGAATCCACACCTGGCCGTGCAGGTCCTCGAGCGTCACGCTGGTCGACGGGTCATCCAGCCGTGCCAGGCTGAACGCCGGAGCGGGCTTGTCGATCAGCGGCGAGGGCACCTCGCGCGGCTTGAGGTTCAGGCCGATGGCGAGGAAGACGACCAGGATCACGAACACCCCGAGCGGAAGCAGGAAGCGCGTCACCGGCTGCTTGCCTCCGCTCGGCGCGGGGTTGGGGCGGACATCGTTGGCAGAATCATCCGGCGGTTGCCGGGAGCGGTGCGGGTGCACGCTCCGCGCTCGTCGCGCCCCGCTGCCGGTGCGCCAGCCGATAGCGACGATCGCTCACGGCGACGATGCCGCCGATGGCCATCAGGAAGCAGCCGCCCCAGATCCAGTCGATGAAGGGTTTGTGGTAGACCCGCACCACCCACGACCCATCGCCCACGGGCTCGCCCAGCGACACGTACAGGTCGCGCGTGAAGCCGGAATCCATGTCGGCCTCGGTCATCGGCATCTGCTGCACCGGGTAGAAGCGCTTCTCCGGATGCAGTAGCGCGACCTGCCGGCCGTTCTTCGCCGCCGACACGTGTCCGCGCGTGGATTCGTAGTTCGGACCCTGGATGCGGTCGAGCCCTTCGAGCCTGAAGACGTATCCGCCCACGTCGACGGTGTCGCCGATCATCATCTTCACGTCCTTCTCGGTCTCGTAGCCGCGCACCATCGTCACCCCGACGACGAACACGCCCACGCCGAAGTGCGCCAGCAGCATGCCCCAGTAGCCGCGCGGCAGGCTGCGCAGGCGCGCGCCCAGCGAGCGCGTCCCGCCCGCCTTCAACTGCACCAGCCGCTCGCGCAAGTTGACGAAGCCGGCGGCGATGATCCAGATCGCGAGCAGCAGCCCGAGCGCGATCATCGGAGTCCACCTGCCGTACAGGTAAGGCACCAGGATGGCGCCCAGCACGGCCACCGCCAACGCCCAGCGCAGCCGCACGGCGAGATCGGGCAGCTTCGCATCCTTCCAGCGCGCGATGGGGCCGATCCCCATCAGGAACAGCGCGGGCGCCATCAGCGGCACGAACACCGCCTCGAAGTAAGGCGGCCCTACCGACAGCTTGCCCAATCCCAACGCATCCAGGAACAGCGGGTAGAGCGTGCCGAGCAGGACGGCGCCCGCCGCAACCAGCAGCAGCACGTTGTTGGTCAGCAGCATCGACTCGCGCGATACGAGCTCGAACCGGCCGCCGACGCCCACGGTCGGCGCGCGCCACGCGAACAGCAGCAGCGAGGCGCCGATCACGACGACGAGAAAGCCCAGGATGAAGATGCCGCGCGCAGGGTCGGTCGCGAACGCATGCACGGAGGTGATCACCCCCGACCTCACCAGGAACGTGCCGAGCAGCGAGAGGGAGAACGCGATGATCGCGAGCAGCACGGTCCAGATCTTGAACCCGCCGCGCTTCTCGGTCACGGCAAGCGAATGCACCAGGGCGGTCGCCACCAGCCAGGGCATGAACGAGGCGTTCTCGACCGGATCCCAGAACCACCATCCGCCCCATCCCAGTTCATAGTAGGCCCAGGCACTGCCGAGGCAGATCCCGATGGTGAGGAACGCCCAGGCAGTGGTCGTCCAGGGGCGCGACCAGCGCGCCCAGGCCGCATCGAGCCGGCCGCTGATGAGGGCGGCGACGGCGAACGCGAACACCACGGACATGCCCACGTAGCCCATGTACAGCATGGGCGGGTGGATGACCATGCCGGGATCCTGCAGCAGAGGATTGAGGTCGCGTCCGTCCGCCGCGGCCGGCAGCAGGCGCTCGAAGGGATTCGACGTGAACAGCATGAACAGCAGGAATCCGATGGCGATCATGCCCATCACCGACAGCACCCGGGCCAGCATCTCCTGCGGTAGCTGGCGGCTGAACACGCTCACCGCGAGCGACCACAGCGCGAGCATGAACACCCACAGCAGCAACGAGCCCTCGTGGCTGCCCCAGGTGGCGGCGAAGCGATAGTGCGTCGGCAGGCTGCTGTTGGAGTTGCTCGCCACGTTGAGCACGGAGAAATCGTTCGCGACGAAGGACCACGCCAGACATGCGAAGGCGATCGCCACGAACACGAACTGGCCCTGCGCGGCAGGCCGCGCCACCGCCATCCAGCGCACGTCGCCGCGGAAGCTGCCGAGCAGGGGAACGAGGGCCTGCACGGTCGCGATGCACAGGGCGACGATAAGAGCGAAGTGGCCGAGTTCGGGGATCATTGGGCGTTGGGTGCGTGGAGTAGGCCTGCGACCAGGCTAGTCGCCAGTGCCTGACTGAACCAGTGTCTTCTGCGATGCCTGAATGGCCTTGTGCGCACGCTCGACTGCTTCAGCCGCTTCCGGCGGCATGTAATTCTCGTCGTGCTTGGCCAGGACCTCTTTCGCCCGGAACACCCCGTCGGCACCGATCTCGCCCTGCGCGACCACGCCCTTGCCTTCCTTGAACAGGTCGGGAAGGATGCCCTTGTAGGCGACCGGTATGGTGTTGGCCGTGTCGGTGACGGCGAAACGGACGGTCACGCCGTCCGCCTCCCGCTGCAAGCTTCCCGCCTGGACCAGTCCGCCGATCCGGAACGGCTTGCCGGCGGGGGCCTCATGCGCCGCAACCTGGGATGGGCTGTAGAAGAACACCAGGTTGCTCTGGAATGCGTTGAGCACGAATGCGGCGGCACCGCCGAGCGCGGCAAGCCCCGCCACGATCAGTGCCATGCGTTTGTGTCTGGGTTTCATGAACGATTCTTCTCCGGTCTCATGCTACGACTGATGCGGCGCAGGCAAGTTCGTCTGCGCCGGACGAGCACCACCAGTTCGACGGCGATGACGACCGCGCTGACGGCGTACGATCCCCACACGAATGTGGCATAACCGCCCATGGCGAAGAATTCCGCCGCGCTTCCCCAGTTCATGCGTCGACCTCTTGCGGCTTCCCTGCGAAGCGTTCCTGCACCCAGTCGGCATCGCCCTCGCGCTCCAGGATGATGATGCGAAGTCGCAGCAGGCTTGCCGCAATGCTGTACATCCATGCCGCGAGCGACATCACCAGCATGCCGACCAGCATGATCGTCGCCATGGAAGGCGCACGCGTCAGACTCACCGAGGCCCCCTGGTGCAGGGTGTTCCACCACTGCACCGAGAAGTAGATGATGGGAACGTTGACCACACCGACCAGCGCCAGCAGCCCTGCCGCCCGATCCGCTCGCCGCACGTCGTCGATCGCGGCGTGCAGCGACATGAAGCCGATGTACAGGAACAGCAGGATCAGTTCGGAGGTCAGGCGTGCATCCCACACCCACCACGTGCCCCAGGTCGGCTTGCCCCACAGCGCCCCGGTCCACAGCGCGATGAAGGTCATGAGCGCACCGGTGGGCGCCAGCGCCAGCGCCATCATGAACGACAGGCGGGTGTTCATGATGAGACCCACCGCGCACCAGAACGCCATGACGAGATAGATGAACATCGACATCCATGCCGCAGGCACATGGATGAAGATGATCCGGTAGGACTCGCCCTGCTGGAAATCGGTCGGCGCGACGAAGAACCCGATATACAGCCCGACCACAGCGAGCACCCCGGCCGCAGCCATGAACAGCGGGACCATGCGACCTGCAATCGGGTAGATCACCTGCGGTGAAGCGAAGCGCCAGAGGTTGAGCCCCATCCGCCTACTCCACCGCGATCCGGATGGCAGCGGCGGTCGCCCACGGCGCCGCGACCAGGGAAAACAGCAGGAATGCCGCAAGCAGGGACAAGTGTCCCTCCGCCGACTCCCCGGACACCGCCGCCGCAACGGCGCCGGCGCCAAAGATGAGGACCGGGATGTACAGCGGCAGGACGAGCAGCGCAACCAGACCGCCGGCCCCGCGCACACCAAGCGTGAGCGCGGCGCCGATCGCACCGAGCAGGGACAGGACCGGCGTGCCGAGGAGCAGCCCGGCCGTCATCACCCCCAGGGCGTCGGCCGGAAGGTCGAACTGCAGCCCGAGCAGCGGCGCGATCAGGACCAGCGGAATGCCGGTGACGAGCCAGTGCGCGACGATCTTGCCCAGCACCAGCACGGTGAGCGGCTGCGCTGACAAGACCAGCTGCTCGAGCGTGCCGTCGGCGTGATCACCGGCGAACAGGCGCTGCAACGCGAGCATCGAGGCGAGCAGCGCGGCCACCCAGACGACGCCGGGGGCGATCTCGCGCAGCGTGTTCGGTTCCGGCCCTATGCCCAGTGGAAACAGGCTCACGACGATGATGAAGAAGAAGAAACTGGTGAGGACATCGGCGCGCCGGCGCACTGCCAGCAGCAGATCGCGTTGCACGACGCTGACGAACACGCCGGCAAGTCCCGTCCGGGTCCCGCTCGCCGCATTCAATGCTGCTTCCACGCTCTCAGCCCATCGCTCTCAGTGAAGCATGCGCAGCTGGCGCACCTTCAGCCCGGTCAGATCGACGTCCTGGTGGCTGGTCAGCACCACCACCCCGTCACGCGCCAGATGCTGCGCGACCAGCGCGCGTACCATCTCGATAGCCTGGGAATCCAGCGCCGTCAGCGGTTCGTCCAGAATCCACAACGGTCGATCGCTGCAGAAAAGCAACCGGGCCAGCGATACGCGCCGGCGCTGACCCTGCGACAGCACGCGCGCCGGCAACTCCTGGCGCCCGGCGAGTCCGAACCGGCCGAGCGCCTCGACCAGAGCCGGCTCGTCCACCCGGCGGCCGTGCTGCGCCAGCATGAAGCGCAGGTTCTCCATTCCGCTCAGGTCGTCCTTGACCGCCGCTGCGTGGCCGAGATACGCGAGCTCGGCACGATACGACTCCCCCAACTCGCGCACCGCCTCGCCACGCCAACGCAACTCTCCTTCATCCGGCGGCAGGAGTGTGCACAGGATGCGCAGCAGGCTGGTCTTGCCGCTGCCGTTCGGCCCTGAAACCCACAGGGCCTCACCGGGTGCGACGGAGAAGTTCAGGTTCCCGAACAGCCGGCGCTGCCCACGCGTGCAGGCGAGGCCTATCCCCTCCAGCACGCCACTGCCCCGTGGTTCGAACAACGCGCAAGCCGCAACGGCGATGACTCCAGCAGGGAACCGCCGGATTATACCGGACGCCGGACCCGGGCCCTCAGCGCGCCGGGGCTTCCGCGACCTGGGCGCACTTCGCCTTCACGCCCTCGACCAGCTTGATCCAGGAATCGGCGAACGAGGCGACCCCCTCTCGCTCCAATTGCGCGGTCACCTCGTCCAGGTCGATGCCGAGCGGGCGGAGGGCCGCCAGGTCGGCGCGCACCCGCGGCATGTCCTGCTCGATCGTGGCGCGCGCCTCCCCGTGATCGAGGAAGGCGTCCAGCGTGTCGGGGGGCAGCGTGTTGACCGTGTCGGCACCGACCAGCGTCTCGACGTAGAGCACGTCGCGGTACGCGGGATTCTTGGTGCTCGTGCTCGCCCAAAGCGGCCGCTGCGGGCGCACGCCCCGCTCGAGCAGCGCCGCGATCGCCCCATCCTGGCGCAAGGCCTGGAAGCGCTCATAGACCCAGCGGGCGTTGGCGATGGCGATGCGGCCCTTCAGAGCCTGCGCCTGAGGCGTGCCGATCGCGTCCAGTTGCTTGTCCACCTTGCTGTCCACGCGACTGACGAAGAAGGAGGCGACCGATGCCACCGACTGCGGCTGCGCCGCGCGCGCGAGCCCGCGCGCCCAGGCCTGCACCACCTCTTCGTAACGCGATACCGCGAAAAGCAGCGTCACGTTGACGTTGATGCCGTCCGCCGTGAGCGTCTCGAATGCCTCGACGCCCTCGCGGGTGCCCGGCACCTTGATCATCACGTTGCGGCGGTCCACCGCCTTCCACAGCTGATGCGCCATGCGCACCGTGCCCGCGGCGTCGAACGCAAGATCCGGCGGCACCTCCAGGCTCACGTAGCCGTCCGCGCCGGCGGAGCGCTCATAGACCGGTCGCAGTGTGTCCGCAGCCGCCTGGACATCGGCGACCATCAGCGCTTCGGTCACCTGCTCGGCCGACATGGACGGATTGCGCTCGATCAGCGCACGGATCGCGGCGTCGTAGTCGCTGCTGCCGGTGATGGCTTTGTGGAAGATGGTGGGATTGGTGGTCACCCCGCTCACGCCTGCCTCGACCAGGCGGGTCAGCCCGCCCTTGGACAGGAGGTTGCGGTCGATGAAATCCAGCCAGACGGATTGGCCGAGCTGGTTCAGCTCGTGCAAGGAAGCCATGCGCATCTCCAGAGCGGCTCACGGCGAGCGCGAGCCATTGAATCGTGTCGCAAAAAACGCAACGGGCGGTTGCCCGCCCGTCCACCGTGCATTTTCCAGGATCCCGGCGCCGGCGACAACCGACCGCGTCGGCTAGTCGTTCGTGATCAGGCCGGCGCGCAACGCGTAGCGCACCAGGCCCGGCACGTCACGGATACTCAGGCGCTGCATCAGCTGGGCCCGGTGCGTCTCGACCGTCTTGATGCTGAGATTGAGCACATGGGCGATCTCCTTGGTGGAGCGTCCCTCGGCGATGAGCTGGAGGATCTCCTTCTGGCGGGGCGTGAGCAGGCTGAGGGGATCGGGCTCCGCGCTCGCGTCACGCAGCAGGCGGTCGACCACGTATCTCGAAACCCCCGGGCTGACGTAGCGCTCGCCGCGCATCACTGTGTCGATCGCCATGCCCAGTTCCTCGGTGGCGCCGTCCTTCACGATGTAGCCGGTTGCACCTGCGCGCAGGGCTTGCGCTACGTGCTCCTCCGCCGTGTGCATGGAAAGAATGACGACGCGCACGTTGGCATGGTGCTTCTGCAGCTGCGATGTGGCCTCGATGCCGTTCAGCCCCTTCATCGAGATGTCCATCAACACCACATCGGGGCGCAACTGGCCGACCATCTCGATGGCGCTACGCCCGTCGGCCGCTTCTCCGACCACTTCCACTTCGCCCAGCTCTTGCAGCAGCGCGCGAATGCCCGCGCGCACCAGACCGTGATCGTCGGCCAACAACACCCGCACCATCGTTTCCTTCATCGACTCAGCCTTCCAACTCCAGATTGTCGTTATGGGCTCACCCAGACGCAAGCCACGCAGTGTGCGGCGCAGCACCAGGTGCGTTGCCGTCGCAACGTGTGCGCTAAGGTGAGGACGTTACGTCGAATTTTGCCCGACTCACTTTGGGCTTGCCATCGTTCTTGCGGGTAACGGCGACGACATCTCAACGTCTCGCAAGGCGCCGCGGTCGGGCCTTCTCCCCCATTGCCACCTGCGGCCAGTCCGCCCTTGCCGTGCTAGCACGGGTGTGCTTCCCTATGCGCCCCGTGACAACCGAGAGAGGCAGGTCGATGTCCGATCCCACCCACAAGAGCCGCACCCTGCTGCAGGGCCCCGACCGTGCCGTCGCACGATCGATGATGAAGGCCATCGGCTTCACCGACGCCGACTTCTCCCGTCCTCAGATCGGCGTGGCCCACTGCTGGATCGGCACCATGCCGTGCAACTGGAACCACCGGGAACTGGCGCAGCGTGTGATGGACGGCATTCGCGCGGCGGGGGGCACGCCCATCGAGGTGAACACGGTGGCAATCAACGATGCCATCACCACCGGCACGGAGGGGATGAAGACCTCACTGGTGAGCCGCGAGGTGATCGCGGATTCCGTCGAACTGGTCGCGCGCGGCCACATGTTCGACGGCATCGTCACCATCTCCGGGTGCGACAAGACCATTCCCGCCATGGGAATGGTGCTGGGCCGCCTCGACATCCCGGGACTGACCCTGTACGGCGGCTCCATTGCAGCCGGCCGATGCACCAAGCCGAACACGGTTTTCGGCGAGCGCAAGCTCACCATCCAGGACGCGTACGAGGCGCTCGGCGCCTACAACGCCGGCCGCATCAGCGAGGAAGAATTCAAGGACGTCGAGGACCATGCGTGTCCGGGCGCAGGTGCCTGCGGCGGACAGTTCACCGCCAACACGATGGCGACCGCCTACGAAATGCTGGGCATCGCCCCCATGGGTGCGAACGACGTGCCGGCCGTCGACTCGGCCAAGGCGGATGTGGCCTTCGAGTGCGGCAAGCTGGTCATGGAACTGGTGCGCGCAGGCATCACCCCGCGCCAGATCGTCACCCGCCGTAGTTTCGAGAACGCGATTGCCGGTGTCATGGCGACCGGCGGATCGACCAACGCCGTCCTGCACCTGATGGCGACCGCCCACGATTTCGGCGTCGATCTCGCGCTGGAGGATTTCGACCGCATCTCACGCAAGACGCCGGTGGTGGCCGACATGCGGCCCTGGGGCACCTATACCGCACCCGAGATGTACGAAGCCGGCGGAATGCCCGTGGTCGGCAAGCGCCTCATGCAGGCCGGCTTGATTCACCCGGGGGAGAAGACGGTGACCGGCCGCAGCCTCGGGGAGGAGATCGAACGTGCCTCCGAACCGGCCGGCCAGCAGGTGATCCGGCCGCTCGACCAGCCGCTCAAGAAGGAAGGGGGGCTGGCGATTCTGCGCGGCAGTCTCGCGCCGGGAGCCTGCGTGATCAAGATCTCCGGTCAGAACAAGTCGGCCCACCGGGGACCGGCGCAGGTATTCGAGAACGAGGAGGACGCGTTCCAGGCGATCAAGTCCGGGCGCATCCAACCCAACGACGTGATGGTGCTGCGCTACGAGGGCCCGAGGGGCGGCCCCGGCATGCGCGAGATGCAGCTGGTGACCGGTGCGCTGCAGGGTGCGGGGCTGGGCGAGACCGTCGCCCTGATCACGGACGGACGCTTCTCCGGGGCCACGCGCGGCTTCGTGATCGGACACATCGTGCCGGAGGCGGCCGACGGCGGCCCCATCGCAGCCGTGCGCGATGGCGACGTGGTGGTCATCGACGTCGACAACCGACGACTGGACATCGAGGTGAGCGCAGCCGAGATGGCACAGCGGCTATCGCAGTGGAAACCGCTGACGCCGCGCTATGCGAGCGGCGTCCTGGCGAAATATGTGCGACTCGTGTCCGACGCATCGCGGGGGGCGGTGACGGATCTGTGAGAAGAATCCCCGGGGCATTGAATACTCGGCTCCAGGTGCTATGCTGCCCTTTCGGCATATTGGGCGAGGCTCGTGGGTCGATTACGGCCCGGGCTATCGAGCGCCGAAGAGCGAACACCAGATTCGGTCAGAACTTGGAGGCTGCATGGCCAGCATCCGGGAATGGCTGCTCGAGGTCGGGCTCGAGCAGTGCGCCCCCGCATTCCTCGCGCAGGAAATCACCCCTGAGGTGTTACCCGACCTGACCGCGTCGGACATCGAACGCCTCGCGCTCCCCCAGGAGTCCCGGCATCGGCTCCTTATCGCCATTCAGAGTCTGCGGGGCGAATCCGCCCATACCGAAGCTTACGTTCCGCCGCGGGATCCCTC
Organism: uncultured Burkholderiales bacterium; assembly: GCA_964570955.1. GTDB lineage: Bacteria > Pseudomonadota > Gammaproteobacteria > Burkholderiales > SHXO01 > SHXO01. The sequence goes on from CAZNBS010000096.1 coordinate 13,582, forward strand.
CAGCGCGCAGTCGGGCCTGGGACACGGCGCGGAGCGGCGCCAGCTCACCGTGATGTTTTGCGATCTGGTCGGATAGACGGCCCTGTCCGAACGGCTCGATCCAGAGGAACTCAGCGCGCTGTTGCTCTCCTACCGAGAGAAAGCAGCAGCAGTGATCGAGCGCTACGAAGGCCGCGTGGCCCAGGAGCTGGGCGACGGCCTGATGTGCTATTTCGGCTGGCCGGAGGCGCAGGAGGACGCCGCCGTGCGCTGCGTGCACTCCGCGCTGGAGATCGTGCAGGCGATCAAGGCTGTACCCGCCGCGGAGCCACTCTCGGTGCGGGTCACGTCCGCTACCGGGCAGGTGGTGGTCAGCCGGACGATGCTTGCCATCGGCGAACCGCCCAACCTCGCGGAGAAGCTGAAGACGCTGGCCGGTCCGGACGAGGTGGTCATTTCCGACGCCACGCGGCTCCTGCTCGGCGGCGCCTTCGACCTGGACGACCTCGGCGTCCATCATCTCCAGGGCATCACCAAGCCCGTGCATGCGTGGCGCGTGCTGCGAGTGGGAGACGCGCCGAGCCGCTTCGACGCGAGCCATGCGACACATCTCACCCCGCTGGTCGGCCGCGAAGAGGAACTCGCGGTGCTGCTCGATCGCCAGCGGCGTTCGCGGGAGATGGGAGGACAGCTGGCGATGCTCTCGGGAGAGCCCGGCATCGGCAAGAGCCGGGTCTTAAACGAACTGCGCAAGCATCTCGAAGCGCAGGGCGTGCAGGCGCTGCGCTTCCAGTGCCTGCCCTACTACGTCGATCATGCGCTCTGGCCGAGCATCGACCACTTCGAGCGAACGCTGAAGTTCGCGCGCAACGAAGATGCGGAGTCGAAGCTGAACAAGCTCGAGGCATTCATGGTCGGCGAGTTCGGGCTGCCGCGCGAAGACGTGCGCTTCATCGCCTCGCTGCTGTCGATCCCCTGCGATGCCCGCTACGGCCCGCGCGCCATGACACCGCAGCAGCTCAAGGACGAGACCTTGCGCACGCTGGTGGACGCACTGGATGCCGCCGCGCGCAAGCGCCCCAGCGCCGTGCTTTTTGAGGACGTCCACTGGGCCGATGCCACCACGCTCGAGGTGCTCGATCTGATGGTCAGACGGGTGAAGGAGATGCCGCTGCTGGTGGTGCTCACGCAGCGACCCCGTTTCCAGAATCCGTCGTGGACCAATCAGGACCATGCGGTCGCGATAGACCTCGGCAGGCTCACGCCGGAACAGAGCGCCACCATGATCTCCCGCCTGGCGGGCGGCAAGCCCCTGCCTCGGGAACTGGTCACCGACATCCTGAAGAAGACCGACGGCTTGCCGCTGTTCGTCGAGGAACTGACGAAGTCCGTCCTCGAATCCGGCAAGCTCAGGGACGCAGGCGATCGCTACGAATCCCTGGGCCCGGTCGACAGGTGGGTCCCTCCCACGCTCCAGGACTCGCTGATGTCCCGCCTGGACCATGCGAACGTCAAAGAGATCGCGCAGGTCGGCGCGGCGATCGGGCGAGAGTTCAGCCACGAGCTGGTCTTGGCCGTGGCGCCCCGTGTCGAGTGGACCAAGGCGTTTCGCGAAGACGATGAACTGCAGCAGGCGCTGGATCGCTTGACCGGGTCGGGACTCGTGGCCCGCCGCGGGACCTTGCCGGAGGCAAGCTACTCCTTCAAGCACGCGCTCGTACAGGACGCCGCCTACGATTCACTGCTCAAGGCACAGCGTCCGGCGCTGCATGCGCAGATCGCACGAACGATCGAGGAGCGCTTCCCCAACCTCAAGGACACCGAACCGGAGCTGCTTGCCATCCATTACTCGCGGGCGGGCCACTTCGAGCGCGGGGCGACCTTCTGGATCAAGGCAGGGCAGAAGGCATTGAGCAGGATGGCGCTGAAAGAGGCGATCGCCTTCCTCTCTGGAGAGCAGGCCATCGAGCACCGGACCGACGATGAGAAGGAGTTCTGGGCGCTCAACGTCATCGAACGGATTCCCAACGCACGGGCGCGTGACAGCCTCGAACTGGAATGCCGGGTCCTGCTCAGCACGGCGTGGGAGGCGCTCGAGGGCTGGGCGTCGGAGAACCTCGCAAGAGTACTGAAACCCGTTCGGGCGCTGGCGGTTTCCACCGGACAGCCGGAGCGCCTGGCACGCACCTTGTGGGGGCTGTGGGTGCAGCTCATGTCGATCGGCCCGGTAGCTGAATCGTTGACCTGGGCGGAGCAACTCCTCGGTGCGGGTAAGGAGACCGACAACGAGGAGTTGCTGCTGGTCGGCCACATGGCGGTGATGGTGACCAACTTCTGGCTCGGCAATCCGCGCGAAGTGGAAGCTCACGCACGAGCCATCCTCGCGCGTTACGACCCGGTGCGCCATGGCCACATCGTGAAGTCGATGAATCACGATCCAAAAACGCTCGCGGGGATCTACCTGTCGCAGGCGCTCTGGTACCTGGGATATCCGGACCAGGCGGTGTCAATCGTCGAGGCACGTGACGCGCACGCGCGCGTCATGGGCCATCCGTTCGACATTGGTTTCACCCTCACCCTGGGAACCTGGGTGTTCCATTACAGGCGCGAGCCGGAGCGGCAGTTGGCGCGCAGCGCCGAGGTTCGCAAGCTGGCGGAGGAAGCCGTCCTGCCGTTCCTCTCGGAGACGCTACTGCCCTACCTCAGCACCGGGATCGCCCTGGCGCAGCAGGGAAATCTGCTTGAGGGGATCGCGGACATGAAGCGGAGCATTCAGTCCTGGGCGGCCGCCGGCGCGAAGACCGTCACGCCGTTCATTCGGTCGCGGCTCGGCGAAGCCCTTGCATTGTCTGGGGACGTGGACGCGGGTCTTGCACACGTGGAAGCCATGCTCGCGCAGATCGACCAGCCCGGCTGGCAGGAGCGCAGCCATCTTGCGGAGATCCTGCGCCTCAAGGGATGGATGCTCTCCCTCAAGGGCGATCAGGCAGGCGCCGAGCGAAGCTACCTCGCCTCTCTGAACTGGGCGCGCCAGCAGCACGCCAGGTCCTGGGAACTGCGCACTGCAACCAGCCTTGCCCGCCTGTGGAAAGCTCAGGGCAGGCGCAAGGAGGGGTACGACCTGCTCGCACCCATCTACGATTGGTTCACCGAGGGCTTCGACACCAGGGACCTGATGGATGCGAAAGCGCTGCTCGATCAGTTGCGGCTTCCCTAGGGAAGCTCTGCGCAACCGGTCATGAGACAAGCGGCGAGAGCGGAAATG
>CAZNBS010000097.1:0-16812 GCA_964570955.1 uncultured Burkholderiales bacterium
AGCTGGGAGAGCGTCGCGTTCGCAATGCGAAGGTCGGGAGTTCGATCCTCCTCCACTCCACCAACCCGTCCTCAGCGGGTTCTGCACGCTTCACAGCGGCCGTCATCGCCGCGTGAGACCATTGCCGCCTGTGCACGCATCCTCCGCTTCTGCCGTACCGAAAATAAGAAGCTCGGCCGCAATCCACGGAGATCAACATGAACTACCGCCTGCTCGGCCGCACCGGCCTGTTCGTATCCGAAATCTGCCTGGGCACGATGACCTGGGGCGGCAAGGGCCGCTTCCAGATCGTGGGCAAGCTCGGCCTGGAGGACGCCAAGGCGCAGCTGCGCACCGCATTCGACGCGGGCGTCAATTTCGTGGACACGGCCGACGTGTACTCCGAGGGCGAATCCGAGCGGCTGCTGGGTGCCGCCATCCGCGAGCTCGGTCTGCCCCGTGAAGAACTGGTGGTCGCGACCAAGGTGCGCATCCGCATGGGCGAGGCACCGAACCGGGTGGGCCTGTCGCGCGTGAACATCGTGAACGCACTGGATGCGAGTCTGCAGCGTCTCGGCCTGGACCACGTCGATCTCTATCAGGTGCACGGGGTCGACTTCCTCACACCGATGGAGGAGACGCTGCGTGCGCTCGAAGACATGGTGCGTTCGGGCCGGGTGCGCCACATCGGCGTGTCGAACCACGCGGCGTGGCAGATCATGAAGGCGCTCGGCATCTCCGAGCGACGGGGCTGGAGCCGCTTCGAGTCGATCCAGGCGTACTACTCCATCGCGGGCCGCGATCTGGAGCGCGAGGTCGTGCCGCTCGCGCAGGATCAGCAGCTCGGCATCCTGGTGTGGAGTCCCCTGGCCGGCGGCCTGCTGTCGGGCAAGTTCAGCGCCGACAGCCACGGGCCCGAGGGCGCACGCCGGACCACCTTCGATTTTCCGCCGGTGGACCGGGACCGCGCGTTCCGCTGCGTCGACGCGATGCGTCCGATGGCGCAGGCACACGGGGTATCGGTTGCGCGCATCGCGCTGGCGTGGACGCTGCAGCAGCCCGGCATCGCCAGCGTGATCGTCGGCGCCAAGAGCGTCGAGCAGCTGCAAGACAACATCGCGTCATCCGACCTGCGGCTGTCGCAGGACGAGTTGGCCGAGCTGGATCGCGCAAGCGCGCTGCCGCCCGAGTACCCGGGCTGGATGATCGGCTTTCAGCGGCGGGACCGCGAGCCGGGATCGGCAATCCGCTTCGAGACCCGCGCACCCGACAAGTCCTGATACGCCGGTGCTTGCCGACCCCTCGTCGAGGACGCCTTGGTAGCGAAGTCGCCAGCATGGCGTTCAGCACGCATCGCGCGCCGGCACCAATGATCGAAGCCCTCTTCATCGAAAGGACGTTCCGTGGCCGGCAGTAGCCTCCTCGCCCTGATCGACGACATCGCGAGCGTGCTCGACGATGTGTCGGTGCTGACCAAGGTCGCGGCGAAGAAGACTTCCGGCGTCCTCGGGGACGATCTTGCGCTCAACGCGCAGCAGGTGACCGGCGTGCGCGCCGAGCGCGAGCTGCCGGTGGTGTGGGCAGTGGCGAAAGGCTCGCTGTTGAACAAGGCGATCCTGGTTCCGGCGGCCCTGCTGATTGCCGCGTTCGTGCCCTGGCTGGTCACGCCCCTGCTCATGCTCGGCGGAGCCTTCCTGTGCTACGAGGGCGTGGAGAAGCTCCTGCACCGCTTCATGCACTCGAAGGGGGAAGTCCAGCAGGAACGCGCGCAGCGGGTGCAGGCACTAACCGACGAGCGGGTCAGCCTGGTCGCACTCGAGCAGGGCAAGATCAAGGGCGCGATCCGCACCGATTTCATCCTGTCGGCGGAGATCATCGCGATCACGCTCGGTACCGTCGCGCACGCGCCGTTTCAGACGCAGGTGGCGGTGCTGATCGGCATCGCCCTGCTGATGACCGTCGGCGTCTACGGCCTGGTGGCAGGCATCGTCAAGCTCGACGACGCGGGCCAGAAGCTGCTGCGGATCGAGGGCGCAAGTGTGGGGGCGCGCGGGTTGCGTGCCGTCGGCAGCGGCATCCTCGCCTTGGCGCCCTATCTCATGAAGACGCTGTCGGTTGCCGGCACGGTGGCCATGTTCCTGGTCGGTGGCGGGATTCTCACGCACGGCGTCGCGTTCCTTCACCACGCCATCGCCGAGGTGGCGGCCCACGTGGCGGCCGCCTCCGGGCTGGGCGGCCTTGCCAGGGTGGTGGTATCGATGTCGCTGGATGCGCTGGTCGGCATCGTCGCCGGCGCCGCCGTAGTCGCCGTAGTGCTGAGCGTCAGGCGCGCCCGCGTGGCGCTCGCGTAGTCTGCGCCTCACGTACGGCGCGGGCGTGGACTGCCCACGGCGCACACGCTTCTTCCGATTCCCCGCGCAGGACACGACGCACGAAGTAGTGCATGACGATCTGCGCCTGCTGCTCGCGGTTGAAGGAGAAGAACGTCTTGCCGCGCAGCGCCTCCTCCGCGCCGTCACCTGCGGGGCCGCAGGCATGCGTACGGCTTCCGCGCGCAGAGCCGGCGTAGTCGTACCCTTCGCCGAAGAACTGCGCGTGCAGTGCCTGCCACAGATAGCAGGGACCGTACACCTGTGCCTGCCAGACATGCGTCAGTTCGTGAATCAGCACCTCGCGTTTCAGTGCACGTCCCGGCGGGACGTGCACCAGCCATCCGGTGACGAAGGGACGCGGCTGGCGCCCCGCCTGGAGCAGCCGCTGCAGCGCGAACAGCAGGCGGTGCGCCCGCCCGGGCAGCGCGATGCGCACCCGGCTCAGGTCGATGCTCTCGCCGAAGACGAACTCGGCGTCCGCGCGCTCACTGGCGTCCAGCCCACGGTAGCGGCCGAGCCGGCTCAGCACCGAAGCGATGAGCGACGACGCCAGGCTGCCCGCCCAACGCAACGGCAACGCTGCGCGCCCGAGGGAGCGCCGGCGGCACACCGGTTGCCGACCTTCCCGAAGGGTATGGCGCGTCATGCGGCCGTTCGTAGCCACATGCTATCCTTCGCCGCCAGTGCAATTCTATCGCCGGCTGCGCCGCGAACGCAGCGCCGATGCGGCCTGTGCGCAATTTGGGAGATGTTCATGGCCAGGCAACTGACTATCACATACTTCTCTGACCGGGACATGCTTGGCCTTGTGACCGACGAGGACTACGAGCAGTTCAAGGACATCCTGCTCGAAGCCCTGCACAAGGAATGGCCGAAGGCCACGCTGGCCATCGAGGAAGGCGAGCACGCGTCGGTCGAAGTCGAGTTCGCGGATAACGACTTCCCCAACGACAAGGCGTTGCGGGAGGCCGTGTCCGACGTCGAGTCGCGTGTGCACGAGATCGCCAACGACGTAATCGAAGAGCGCGAGTGGGCGACCGAGGAAGAGTACGAAGGCTACGACGAGGATCTCGAGGAACTCGAGGAGCGCCGCGGACGCACCGGCGACGAGGACGATTACTGAGGGCCCCTCACCCTTCCCGCCGCTTGCGAAGGCGGCGCGCATACACCGTCATCTCCTTCGCCGCCTGCTTGTCGCCGCGCGCTTCCGCCACCGCAATGCCCTGTTCGTAGGCCTCGAGCGCCGCGTCGTGCTGCCCGAGCTCGGCCAGCGCCTGGCCCAGCAGCTTCCACGCAGCGGAGTAGGTGGGATCGAGCTGCACGGCCCGTCGGAGATGCGCAGCCGCCGTGCCGTGGTCTCCGCCTTTCATGTACGCGCTGCCGAGCCCGAAACGCAGCAGCGGGCTGTCCTTTCCGTCCGCAAGCATCTTCTCCAGGCCGGGAATCGACATCGAGCTTGCCTCGCGCCGCTATAGTTCGATGCGCGTGCCCAACTCGACCACGCGGTTGGTGGGGATCTTGAAGAACGCCGTTGCACTGGACGCGTTGCGTGACATCGCGGCGAAGATCTTCTCGCGCCACAGCGCCATGCCCATTCCGCGCGACTCGATCGGCACCAGCGTCTGGCGCGAGAGGAAGAACGACGTCTCCAGCATGCTGAACTCCATGCCCTTTGCGCGTGCCAGTTCGAGCGCGGCCGGCAAGTCGGGTTCGTCCTTGAACCCGTAGCGCACCTGCATCCCGTAGAAGTCGTCGCCCAGATCCTGGATCTCGATGCGTTGCGCGTCGGCCACGTGCGGGATGTCCTCCACGCGCACGGTGAGCATCACCACCCGCTCGTGCAGCACCTTGTTGTGGTTGAGGTTGTGGAGCAGGGCGTGCGGTACGCCTTCCTGCGAGGCGGTGAGGAAGACCGCCGTGCCCGGCACGCGCGCGGGGGGCGACAGCATCAGGCTCTTGATGAAGGGCTGCAGGGCAATCGCCCCGGGGCGCAGCCGTTCGAACAGGATTTCGCGGCCGCGCTTCCAGGTCGACATCACCACGAATACGACGATGCCGACGATGACCGGGAACCATCCGCCATCGACGATCTTGAGCAGGTTTGCGCCGAGGAAGGACAGGTCGATCGCCAGGAACAGCGCCGAGATGGGAAGTGACACGAACAGCGACCAGTGCCACAGCTTGCGCATGACGAAGAAGATGAGGATCGAGTCGATCGCCATCGTCGCCGTCACCGCGATGCCGTATGCGCCGGCCAGGTTGCTCGAGGAACCGAAGCCGAGCACCAGGCCGATGACGGCGAAATAGAGACCCCAGTTGATCCACGGCAGGTAGACCTGACCGATCTCGCGTTCGGAAGTGTGTTCGATCATCAGGCGCGGACAGTAGCCGAGCTGGATCGCCTGCCGCGTCACCGAATACGCGCCGGTGATCACTGCCTGGGAGGCGATCACGGTGGCCATGGTGGCGAGCAGGACCAGGGGCAGGAGTGCCCATTCCGGCGCGAGGTAGAAGAAGGGGTGCTTGATCGCGTCGGGCTCGCGCATGAGCAGGGCGCCCTGCCCGAAGTAGTTGAGCAGCAATGCCGGGAAGACGAAGCACAGCCAGGCAAGCCGAATCGGGCGCTTGCCGAAGTGCCCCATGTCCGCGTAGAGCGCCTCGGCGCCGGTCACGGCGAGCACCACCGCGCCGAGCACGAAGAAGCCGAGCACCCCGTTGTTCAGGAAGAAGCGCACGCCCCACACCGGATTGAGCGCTTCGAGAATGCTGGGGTACTGCCAGATGCTGCTCAGCCCCAGCAGAGCGAGCACCGAGAACCACACGACGGTGATCGGACCGAAGAAGGCGCCGACCCTCCCGGTCCCCGTCTGCTGCAGCAGAAACAGCGCGGTGATGATGACCAGGGTGATGGGGATGACATAAGGGCGCAGGACCGGCGTTGCCACTTCCAGCCCTTCCACTGCGGACAGCACCGAAATGGCGGGGGTGATCATGCCGTCGCCGTAGAACAGTGCCGCGCCGAACATTCCCAGCGCGAGCAACACCATGCGCAATTTCGGGTCGCCGTCGAGCGAGCGCCGCACCAGCGCCATCAGCGCCATGATCCCGCCTTCGCCGCGATTGTCGGCGCGCATCATGAGCATGATGTACTTGAGCGTGACGATGGTGAACAGTGCCCAGGACATTAGCGAGAGCACGCCGACGACGTTGTCGTGGTGCACGGGCAGTGCGTGGGCGCCGCCGAAGGATTCCTTGAACGCGTACAGCGGGCTGGTGCCGATGTCGCCGAACACGACCCCGATGGCGCCGACCGCCAGACCGATCAGGCCCCGCCGGTCCTGGCCGTTGTCATGTGCAGGGGTATGCGGGGCGGAAGCGTGCCCCCGGGGCCCGTTGTTGTCTTCCACAGAGTGAGCCTTCTTCACTGCGGCGCCGCATCATAGCATTAGCCCAGGGCCGACCGGCAAAGGGAGTGCGCCGCATCACGTTGTCGCAAGGATGGATCGGGACTACCATTGCCTCACCTTTCGAGGACACGGACGAGGCAGGGCCATGCCCAAGCAAGCGGTAAAGACCAGCGACGCCCCGCAGCCGATCGGCATTTATTCGCAGGCGGTCAAGGCCGGCAACACCATCTATCTGTCGGGCCAGATCGGCCTGGATCCGCGCACCATGCAGATGGTCGAGGGCATCGACTCGCAGATTCATCAGGTGTTCCTCAACCTGCGCGCGGTTGCGGCCGCAGCCGGCGCTTCCCTCGACGACGCGGTGAAGTTCACCGTGTTCCTGACCGACATGTCGAACTTTGCGCGCGTGAACGAAATCATGGCGGGATACCTGCGACCACCCTATCCCGCGCGTTCCGCGGTTGCGGCCGCTGCCCTGCCACGCGACGCGCTGGTCGAGATCGAAGCCGTCCTCACGGTCGGACTCTGAACGTCGCTTCTGCTGCGGGCGCAGGGTTGGGCGAACGCTTCGAACGCTTGCCCGCATCGGTGCGCAAGCACCTGGACAAGCTCGGACTGCACAGCGCCTTCGACCTCGTTCTGCACCTGCCGCTGCGCTACGAGGACGAGACGCGCATCACCGCGTTGCGCGACGCGCGTGCCGGCGAAACGGTTCAGGTCGAGACCGTGGTAGAGGCCAGCGAGGTGGTGTTCCGTCCCCGTCGCCTGCTGCTATGTCGGACGCGAAGCAGCGGCGAGCCGCTGACGCTGCGCTTTTTCCACTTCTACCCGAGCCAGCTCAAGCAGCTGGCGCCGGGCGTGCGCCTGCGCGCGGTGGGGGAGGTGCGGCCCGGTTTCTTCGGTGCGGAGATGATCCATCCGCGTTACCGGGTGGTGCGTGCGGACACCCCGCTGCCGCACTCGCTCACACCCGTCTATCCGACGACCGCCGGCCTGTCGCAGCACGCGTTGCGCAAGGCCGTGACGGACGCGCTCGCCGACGCCGATCTCGACGACCCGTTGCCGCCGGCGCTGCTGCGTGCGCTGGCTCTGCCGGAATTCGGAAGCAGCCTGCGTCTGCTGCACCAGCCCCCGCCCGACGTCCCGGCCGAGGCGTTGCAGCTGCGCCGTCATCCGGCGTGGCGGCGCATCAAGTTCGACGAACTGCTGGCGCAACAGCTGTCGATGCGCCTGCATCACCGGCGGCGCCAGTCCACACGCGCGCTCGCGCTGAGGCCTCCGGGGCCGCTCGCGGGCGCGTTCGTCGCACGGCTGACCTTCTCGTTGACGCAGGCTCAGCATCGCTGCCTGGACGAGATTCGTGCCGACCTCTCACGCGCGCATCCGATGCAGCGCCTGCTGCAGGGCGACGTCGGCAGCGGCAAGACGGTCGTGGCGGCGCTGGCTGCGCTGCAGGCAGTCGAGAGCGAGGCCCAGGTTGCGGTCATGGCCCCGACCGAGATTCTGGCGGAGCAGCATCACGCGAAGTTTGCCGCATGGCTGGCCCCGCTGGGGGTATCCGTGGCGTGGCTGAGCGGCAGCCAGTCGCGCAAGGACAAGCGCGCCCAGGTCGCGCGAATCGAATCGGGGGAGGCGCAGGTCGCGGTTGGCACCCATGCGCTGTTCCAGGACCAGGTCGCGTTTCGGCGTCTGGCGCTCGCGATCGTGGACGAGCAGCACCGCTTCGGCGTGCATCAGCGGCTCGCGCTGCGGCAGAAGGGCACGGACGACGAAGGGGTGCTGCAGCCACACCAGCTGATGATGAGCGCCACGCCCATCCCACGGACGCTGGCGATGACCTTCTTTGCCGATCTGGACGTATCGGTGATCGACGAGCTTCCACCCGGGCGAACGCCGGTGGTGACCAAGCTGGTGTCCGACGCGCGACGCGACGAGGTGCTGGCACGCGTGCGCGATGCATGCATGGAGGGCCGTCAGGCGTACTGGGTATGCCCGCTCATCGAGGAGTCCGAGGCGCTGCAACTGCAGACGGCGATGGACACGTACGAAACCTTGCGCGCGGCCTTCCCCGACCTCGCGGTGGGCCTCGTGCACGGACGCTTGTCCTCGGCCGACAAGTCCGCGGTGATGGCACAGTTCGCCTGCGGCGCATTGCAGTTGCTGGTCGCGACCACGGTGATCGAGGTCGGGGTGGATGTTCCCAATGCGTCGCTGATGGTGATCGAGCATGCCGAGCGCATGGGGTTGTCGCAGATGCACCAGCTGCGCGGGCGCGTTGGACGCGGTGCCGCCGCCAGCGCGTGCATCCTGCTGTTCCAGAACCCGCTGTCGGACAACGCGCGCGAGCGACTGCGCATCATGTACGAGCACACCGACGGCTTCGAGATTGCGCGTCACGACCTGCGCATTCGTGGCCCCGGAGAGCTGCTCGGGGCACGCCAGAGCGGCGTGCCGATGCTGCGTTTCGCCGATCTGGAAGCGGATGCGGACCTCGTAGAGGCCGCACGCGACGCCGCGCCGCGCCTGCTTCGCGACCACCCGCAGGCGGCGCAACGGCACCTGCAGCGCTGGATGGGCGGCCGCCAGGACTATCTGCGCGTGTAGGGACGTGCACGTCATGGGCGACGTCGGGGGCAACGTACCGACTCGCGCTGCGTGCGCTATCATCTCGCTGCACCCTGAGAACCGGAGACACGGCCGCGTTGCGGACCGAATCGCTTCGGCACGGCACGGGTGCGCGGGCCCGCGCGGGCGGGCCGCTCGCAAAGACCTCACGTGCCTCTTCTCGATCTGACTCTCGCCGTCGTCGCGTTCTGGATCGCGCTCGGCGCCATCGGCCTGGCGTTGCCGCTTGAGCGCGCGGCGCACGCACGTACGTTCTTCTCGCTCAGCACGCTGGGCGGGCTGGTCCTGACGGCGGTCGGGCTGGCCGGACTGGGGGCCTGGCCGCAGTCGGCTGTGCTCGCATTGGGTCTGCCGGACCTGCCGTTCCACGTGCGCGTGGATCCGCTGTCGTCGTTTTTCCTGCTGCTGCTCGGTGCTGCGGGGGCTGCGGTCTCGGCGTTTTCCGCGGAGTACTTCCAGCGCGGGGGCGGCGGCGAGATCAGGCTCGTGTGCCTGCAGTACCACGTCTTCCTCGCTGCGATGGCGATGGTGCTGGTCGCCGACGATGCCTACCTGTTCATGGTGGCGTGGGAGTCGATGGCGCTTGCCTCGTACTTTCTGGTGATCACCGATCACCGGATCGCGGAGATCCGGCGCGCCGGATTCATCTATCTCCTGGTCGCGCACCTCGGTGCCATCGCCATCCTCCTCGCCTTCGGCCTGCTCCAGATGGGGCAATGGGAGTACACCTTCGAGGCGATGCGTGCGTCCGATCTGGGACCGGGCTGGAGCGCCACCATCTTTCTGCTCGCGCTTTTCGGCTTCGGCGCCAAGGCGGGGTTCCTGCCGCTACACGTGTGGCTGCCCGAGGCGCATCCGGCAGCACCGTCGCCGGTGTCGGCGCTGATGAGCGGTGTCATGCTCAAGACCGCCATTTACGGGTTTCTGCGTGTGAGCTTCGACCTGCTGCAGATGCAGGTGTGGTGGTGGGGCGTGGTGGCCCTCGTCCTCGGTCTGGCCACGGCGTTCTACGGTGCGGTGTTCGCCGCGGTGCAGACCGACATGAAGCGGCTGCTCGCCTACTCTTCGATCGAGAACATCGGCATCGTCCTGACCGGATCCGGTCTGGCCCTCGTGTTCCACGCGTACGACATGCAACTGCTCGCCGCCTTGGCGCTGGCGGCCACGCTGCTGCACTGCCTGAACCATGCGCTGTTCAAGACCCTGCTGTTTCTGGCTACCGGGGCGGTGATGCATGCAACCCAGCAGCGCAGCCTGGGCAAGCTCGGCGGCCTGGTCCGGCGCATGCCCTGGGTGGCCGCCCTGGCGCTGGTCGGCACGCTGGCGATCGCGGGATTGCCGCCGCTCAACGGGTTCGTCTCGGAGTGGCTCCTGTTCCAGTCCTTCCTGCTCAGTCCCCGGCTGCCCAACTCCTACCTGAACATGTTCATTCCCATCGGCACTGCGCTGCTCGCCCTGGTGGTTGCGCTGTCCGGCTACGTGATGGTGAAGTTCTTCGGCATCGTCTTTCTCGGCCTGCCGCGGGAGGAACGCTTGCACGAGGCGCACGACGTCGGCACGTCGGGACGCGTGGCCATGGGCTGGCTGGCCTTGTGGTGCGTCGTGATCGGGTTGGCGCCCGTGCTGTTCCTGGGGGCACTCGACCCGTTGCTGCACAGCCTGGTCGGGTCGGGGCTGCGCGCCAGCCTAGCAAAGTCGAACTGGACCTTCGTCACTGCCGTCGCACCCGAGCACGCGAGCTATAGTCCGCTGGTGTTCCTGCTGGTGATGGTCGCAGTCATCCTCGTCAGCGTCGCGCTCCTGCGCCGGCGATTCCGCGCCATGCGCCGCCGTGCACCGGCCTGGGACTGCGGCTTCGGCGGGCTGGACGCGCGCATGCAGGACACCGCCGAAGGCTACGGACAGCCGGTGAAGCAGATCTTTCAGGCATTCATGCAGTTGGAGCGCCACACGCCGAGTCCCTTCGACGCCCAGCCGCGCTACTACTCGCGCATCGAGGATCCGGTATGGGAGCGCCTTTACCTGCCGGTGGCGCGCGGAGTCGGCCGGCTCGCATCGATCGTAGGCGCCGTACAGCATGGCCGCATCGCGGTCTACCTCGTGTACAGCTTCGTGACCCTGCTTCTGCTGCTGGCGCTGATCCTGTGAGCCTCTCGCACGTCCTCCTCCAGGTGTTTCAGGGCATCGTGGCCGTCGCCATCGCCCCCCTGGTGCTCGGCTGGCTGAACCAGTGCCGGGCCTGGCTGCAGAATCGCCGCGCACCCGCGCTCATGCAGCCCTACCGGGTCCTGCTCAAGTTGCTGCGCAAGGAACTCGTACTGGCGACCAACGCCTCCTGGCTGTTCCGCCTCGCCCCCTACGTGGTGTTTGCCTGCATGGTCCTTGCCGCCACCATCGTACCGCTGGTGGCCACCGACCTGCCCTTTGCCCAGGCCGCCGATGTGATCGCGCTGGTGGGTCTGCTCGCGCTCGCACGGGTATTCATGGCGTTGGCTGCGATGGACGTCGGCACCGCCTTCGGTTCGCTCGGCTCGCGCCGCGAAATGTTCATCGCAGCCCTCGCCGAGCCGGCCCTCCTGATGGTCGTCTTCACCCCCGCCCTGATCAGCCAGTCGACCGCGCTCAGCACCATCGTGGACCAGTTCTCCAACGGCGCCCTGCACCTGTATCCCAGCATGGCATTCGCCGCGATCGCGTTCGTGATGGTGCTGCTCGCGGAGAACGCGCGCATTCCGGTGGACAACCCCTCCACGCATCTCGAGTTGACCATGGTGCACGAGGCGATGATGCTGGAATACTCGGGACGGCACCTTGCGTTGATGGACTGGGCGCACGCGCTCCAGCTCACGGTCTACATCGGCATCGGCATCGCCCTGTTCCTGCCCTGGGGCATCGCCCAGCCGCAGGCGTGGGCCGGACTTCCGCTGGCATTGGTCGCGCTGGTCGCCAAGCTGGCACTGGCCGGCGCCGGACTTGCCCTGCTGGAAACGCTCGCCGCGAAAATGCGCATCTTCAAGGTGCCGGAGTTCCTGGGCATGGCCTTCATGCTGGCCGTGCTCGGGATGCTCGTCCACTTCCTGGTGGAAACGTGAACGCACCCTTGGTCGGCCAGGCCATCAATCTACTCGCGGCGCTGATGCTGCTGATCGCCTTTGGCATGCTCGCGCAGCGGCGCCTGCTACGCCTCATCCAGCTGTTCGCACTGCAGGGCGCGGTGCTCACCCTCAACACCGCGGTGGTGGCGGCCACCCTGCCGCAGGGACACCTGTGGTATTCGGTGGTCCTCAACCTCGTGCTGAAGGTCTTCGTGCTGCCGATGATCCTGATCCGCCTGGTGAATCGTCTCGATCTGCGGCGCGACGCCGAGTCGGTCGGCAACCTGCCGCTCATCATGCTGGTCGCCGTCGTGCTGGTGATCCTGTCCTTCAACGTCGCCCTGCCGATCTCCGAACTGGCCGGCACCATCACGCGCGGCACGCTCGGCATCGCCATGGCGAGCGTGCTGATCGCCTTCCTCATGATGATCACGCGGCGCAAGGCGGTGGCACAGGTCGTTGGGTTTCTGGCGATGGAGAACGGGCTGTTCTTCGCTGCCACCAGCGCGACCTACGGGATGCCGATGGTGGTGGAGTTGGGCATCGCGCTCGACGTTCTGGTCGGGACCTTCATCTTCGGCGTCTTCTTCTTCCAGATCCGGGAGACCTTCGACAGCCTCGACACCCGCAATCTGGAGAATCTCAAGGACCGCGAATGACCGAGCTGCTGCTCATCCTGTGCCTGCCGCTTGCAGGTGCTGCCCTCCTCGGCCTCAGCGGCGATCGCTCCTGGGCGGCGGAGGCGAACTCGGCGATCAGCCTCCTCACCCTTCTCGCCACCGTCGCGCTGACGGGCCGGGTGATGGCCGAGGGACCGCTGGTGCTGCTGGCGGAGATGTTCTTCGTCGATGCCTTCAACGTGTTCCTGGTGGCGTTGACCGCGTTCGTCGGCTTCACCACCTCGCTGTTCAGCCGGGTCTACATGCGTGTCGAGCAGGAGCGCGGCAAGCTCACGAGCAGGCGCCTGCGGCTGTACCACGCCATGTACCAGATGTTCATGTTCACCATGTTCGCGGCACTGCTGACCAACAACGTCGGCATCCTGTGGGTGGCGATGGAGGCTGCGACCCTGGCCACGGTGCTGCTGGTGAGCCTGTACCGCACGCCGGCGAGCGTCGAGGCCGCGTGGAAGTACTTCATCCTGTGCGGAGTCGGCATCGCGCAGGCCCTGTTCGGCACGATCCTGCTCTACCTCGCCGCAGAACGCGTGCTGGGGGCGGGCGGCTCGGCGCTGCTGTGGACACATCTTCACGAGGTGAGGGATCAGCTCGAACCCACCGTGCTCGGCATCGCCTTCGTGTTCCTGCTCGTCGGCTATGGAACGAAGGTCGGCCTGGTGCCGCTGCACAACTGGCTGCCGGATGCGCATGCGGAGGGCCCGACGCCGATTTCCGCGGTCCTGTCCGGCCTGCTGCTCAACGTCGCGCTGTACGCCGTGGTGCGCAACAAGGTGTTGGCGGACGCCGCGCTCGGCAGCGACTTGCCGGGCCGCCTGATGATGGGCTTCGGTCTCGTCTCGGTGCTGGTGGCCGCCTTCTTCCTCTATCGCCAGAAGGACGTGAAGCGCCTGTTCGCCTATTCGTCGATCGAGCACATGGGCATCGCGACCTTTGCCTTCGGCATGGGCGGCCCGGTCGCCGCGTTCGGCGGCTTGCTGCACATGACCGCGCATTCGCTCACCAAGTCGGCGATCTTCTTCGCGGTGGGCCACGCCGCGCAGAAGACGGGTACGCAGGTGATGGACGACATTCGCGGGCTGGTGCACGTCAGTCCGGCAGTGGGGTGGGGCCTGATGCTGGGAGGTATTGCCATCCTCGGAATCCCTCCCTTCGGTGTGTTCGCGAGCGAGTTCGTCATTCTCACCACTGCCATGCGGGATCACCCGTGGGCGACGCCGGTGCTCCTGATCGGGCTGGGGGTGGCGTTCGCATCCGTGTTTACGCGCCTGCAGGCGATGGTGTTCGGCGAAACCAACGCCCAGCGCCTGCCGCACCCGCCGGCGCTGATGCCCGTGTTTGTGCATCTTGGCCTGGTGCTCGTCCTCGGCTTGTACATCCCGCCATGGCTCGCCGCGTGGTATCGCCAGGCGGCGGCCATGCTCGGGTGATGCGTCGATGAAGATCGATATCCTCGTCCCGGAGTTCGAACCGGTGCCCGGTGCGGTCACCGCCTGGCGCGCCCAGGTCGACGCCGCAACGTGGCGCCTCAGTGCGCACCAGGTCTGGGAGCACGGCGGCAGGCTGATCGCGCTCTGGGCTGCGGATACCGGCCGCTCTCCGAGCGTGCACGCGCTGTTCGTGTTCGCTGGCCGGTTGCTGTGGCTCACCCTTCCGGTGAAGGGGCCGGAGCCCGAGTATCCGGACCTGAGCGACCTCTTCCCGTCCGCCAGCCGCATGCAGCGCGCCGGATTCGACCTGGTCGGCGTGCGTGCACGAGGCGACGACGTGGACAAGCGGCGCTGGCTGCGCCACGGCGCGTGGCCCGTCAACGAGTTCCCCCTGCGCCGCGGCTTCGACGCGGAACGACGCTTCGATCCGGTCTCCGACGATTACCCCTTCGTGCGCGTGGAGGGCGACGGCGTACACGAGATACCGGTGGGACCGGTTCATGCCGGCACCATCGAGCCCGGACATTTCCGCTTCTCCATCGTCGGCGAGCGCGTGCTGCGCCTCGAGGAGCGCCTGGGGTACGCACACAAGGGCATCGAGAAGCGCTTCGAATCGCTCGGGGTGCACGACGGCTTCAAGCTGGCCGGGCGCATCAGCGGGGATTCCACCGTGGCCTATGCGTGGGCCTACGCGATGGCGGCGGAGGCGGCGGCCGGACTGACGCCTCCCGAGCGCGCCCTCTGGCTGCGCGCCCTGTGGCTCGAGCGCGAGCGCATCGCCAACCATCTCGGTGACCTCGGCCACATCGGCAACGACGCCGGGCTCGGCTTTGCGCTGGCGCAGTTCTCCCGACTCAAGGAGGACTGGCTGCGCAGCAACCAGTACGTGTTCGGGCACCGCTACCTGATGGACCGGATCGTCCCGGGCGGCGCCGCAGTGGATCTGGGAGAGGACGGCAGGATACGCATGCGCGATGACATCCTGCGCCTGCGCGTCGAGCTCGCGCGTCTGCGGTCGATCTTCGAGGAGCATCCCGGCTTGCAGGATCGGCTGGTGGGCACGGGACGGGTGACGCGCGAGTTGGGCGAGCGGCTCGGCATGACCGGCATGGCGGCGCGCGCGAGCGGGATGCCGCTCGATGCGCGCGTGCTCTTCCCGTGTGCACCCTACGATGTGCTGCAGCCAAACATCGTTGTGCACGAGGCGGGGGACGTGGCCGCGCGCGTCGCGGTGCGCTTCGACGAGGTGGTAGAGTCGCTGGACCTGTGCGGCAAGATCCTCGATCTGATGCCCGACGGCAACATCGTCACGCTGTTTCCGACACCGGACGAGGGAGCCGCGGGCCTGGGTTATGTCGAGGGATGGCGGGGCGACGTGCTCGTCGTGCTGGAAGCGGGCGGCAACGGCGGGCTGCGGCGGGTGCATCCGCATGATCCCTCCTGGCGCAACTGGCCGGTGGTTGAGCATGCGATCATGGGCAACATCGTTCCCGACTTCCCGCTGATCAACAAGTCGTTCAATTTGAGCTATAGCGGGCAGGACTTGTAGGCATGTACCGCATCCTCAAGCAGATCGCGCGAACCGGACTCGTATCCGAGACCCCGCCGCCCCCTGACGAGCGCTATCGCATCCTGAGTGCGCGCCTGCATCAGGCGGTGCTGCGCAGCTTTGCCGGTGCGCTTACCATTCGCCACGTGGATGCCGGCTCGTGCAACGGGTGCGAGCTCGAGATCCATGCCACCAACAATCCCCTCTACAACCTCGAGGGGTTGGGCATCCGCTTCGTGGCCAGTCCCCGACACGCGGACATGCTGCTGGTCACCGGACCGGTCTCGCGCAACATGGAGACCGCGCTGCGGCGCACGTTCGAGGCCACGCCCGAACCGCGGCTGGTGGTGGCAGTGGGCGACTGCGGCTGCACCGGCGGCATCTTCGGCGAGACCTACGCCAGCTGCGGCCGAGTGTCCAAGGTCATCCCCGTGGATGTCGCCGTCCCCGGCTGTCCGCCGACGCCCGTGCAGATCATTCAGGGCATTCTCACTGCCATCGACAGCCGCAACGCGTAGCGACACACGTCGCACCGGCCCGCGATGAGTGCTTCGATCTTCGCCGACAAGCTGCACGCTTATGCGCACCTGATCCGCCTGGACAAGCCGATCGGCACGCTGTTGCTGCTGTGGCCGACGCTGTGGGCGCTATGGCTCGCGGCGGACGGCCCGCCGGGCGCACACGTACTGGCGGTCTTCATGGCCGGCACGCTGCTGATGCGCTCGGCCGGGTGTGCGGTGAACGACTTCGCCGACCGCGACTTCGATCCGCACGTCGAACGCACGCGTGCGCGTCCGCTCGCATCCCGCCGCATCGGAACGCACGAGGCACTGATGCTCGCCGCCCTGCTCGCGTGCGTCGCCTTCGGGCTGGTGCTCACGCTCAACGCACTGACCATCGCCCTGTCGTTCCTGGGGCTGTTCCTGGCCATCAGCTATCCCTTCACCAAGCGCTTCCTCGCGCTACCGCAGGCCTATCTCGGAATCGCCTTCGGCTTCGGCATTCCGATGGGGTACGCGGCGGTGCTCGGGACGGTGCCCCTCGAAGCAGGGCTCCTGCTGCTTGCCAACATTGCATGGACCATCGCCTACGACACCGAGTATGCGATGGTCGACCGCGAGGACGACCGCAGGATCGGCATCCGCACCTCGGCCATCCTGCTCGGCCGGTTCGATGTGGCTGCCGTCATGGGGTGCCACGCGCTGTTCCTCGCCGTCCTGGCCTGGATCGGTACGACGCGCGGGCTTACCTGGCCTTTCTACGCGGGGCTCCTGCTCGCAGCATCGTTCGTGTTCCACCAGTACGTACTGATCCGCGAGCGGGAACCGGAACGCTGCTTCGACGCCTTCCTCGGGAACAATCGGGTGGGCGCCGCGGTGTTCATCGGACTCGCACTCGCGCTGCAGTTGCCCGGCTGAGCGTCCCTGCCTATAGTCCGGTGCTACCCACGCACAACAGGATCGCCGACACATGGATCTCGAACTCAGCGGCAGAACCGTCGTCATCACCGGCGGCAGCAAAGGCATCGGGCTCGCCTGCGCCAGTGCCTTCCTGGCCGAGGGCGCGCGTGTCGCGCTCGTATCGCGCAGCCGTGCCAACCTGGACGAAGCGGTGCAGCAGCTCAACCCAGCCTCGACGACGCAACTGATGGCACTGACTGCCGACCTGAAGGACGCCG
>CAZNBS010000098.1:0-16683 GCA_964570955.1 uncultured Burkholderiales bacterium
GTTGCTTCGTCTGCGCGTTCTGGATGTGGATCATCGAGGCTTGCGAAAGGGCGGCCAGCAGCTTGTGGGTCGACTGCGTGGCGAAGGTAAGCGAATGGGTTGCACGCTCAGGCCTTTGCGACGAGATGGCGTGATAACCGTCGTAGAACTCGTGGAAATTGGCGTACGCATACCACGCTTCGTCGAAGTGCAGCACGTCCACGGTATCGCCTAGCGTTTGCTTGATCGCGTCCACGTTGTAGCACAGGCCATCGTAGGTGGAGTTGGTCATCACCAGGAGGCGCGGGTTGCCGCTGGATTCTCGGGCGAATGGATTGCCTTCAATCTTGCGGCGGATCGATTCGGGTGTGAACTGATCGCGCGAGATCGGTCCGATGATGCCCAGTCCGTTGCGTGAAGGCACCAGATAGATCGGGGTTGCCCCCGTCATCACCAGCGAGTGCAGAATCGACTTGTGGCAGTTTCGATCGCACAGGACGACGTCGCCGCGCGAGACCGTTCCATGCCAGACGATCTTGTTCGCGGTCGACGTGCCCCCCACCACGAACAGCGTTTCGTCGGATCCGAATATGCGCGCCGCATTGCGTTCGCCCGCGGCAATCGGGCCGGTATGGTCCAGCAACGAACCGAGTTGGCCGACCGATACCGAGATGTCCGAGCGCAACGTATTCTCGCCGAAGAATTCATAAAACAGCTGTCCCACCGGGCTCTTCCGGAACGCAGTGCCCCCACCGTGTCCGGGCGTATGCCAGGAGTAGGCACCGTGGAGGGTATAGTCCATCAGTGCCTTGAACATCGGCGGTGCCAGCCGATCGAGGTAGAGTTGCGCGGAACGTACGATCGCGCGGGCCAGGAACTGCGGGGAATCTTCGAATAGGCGCATGAAGGCGTTGGCGTGCTTGAGCACGCTGCCCGGTACCGTCTCTGCAGTCCGCTCGTCGCCGAACAGGAATATCGGCAGGCGCTCATTGCGACGGCGCTTGGCGGTCAAGACCTCCTCCAGCACGTCCCATTGCTCCGGTGTGTTCTCTGCGCCGTCCACCGATACCAGCCAGCACGATTCAGTGTTGAAGATGTGCACGAGGCGGCGAGCATCCGCATAGCTCAGGCCAGCAACGACGCGAAACCCTTCCTTCTCGATGGCAGCAGTGAGTTGGCGCATGCCGCGTCCAGCAGCGGTCTTGCCCTCGTAGTCCTCGTCGATGACGGCGATCGGGAATGCCTGCAGGAAATTCATGATGCGGACCTCGGGACTAGAACTTGTATTTGGCGGAGAACTGGAGGCGCGTGTCGTCGCCGGATGAGCCGTCGTTGTTCTCGCGCTCGCCCCACAGCAACTCGGCGCCGGTGGTCACGTTCTTCACGGGATAGAAGAGAAGGTTGGCGGATGCGTACCGGCCACGCTTGAATGCATCGTCAAACTGGCCGCCGGTGTTGCTCTGGCGATGCTCGCTGTAGCCGATCGAACTGCTCCAGCGCTCATTCCAGTAGTGGTCGTAGTACGCGAACCAGCCCAGCGACTCGACGGCTTCCGCCTTCAGGCTGGCGGTCGGCGCGAGATCCACCCCGCCGTCGTTCATGTAGCTCGCGATGCCGTGGCCGTAGACGAAGGCTCCGACCAACCGGTCCGTACCGAACACGTTCAATGCGCCAGTCAGGTTCAGACCGTATCCGGTTTCTTCGCCGTCTGGGTCGGCGCCTGCATTGGCAGGAGTTTCGAAACCGACCTTGCGCAGGATTCCGGCCGCCTGGACGTGACCCCAGTCGCGATCCAGGCGCAGGCTCGCCACCAGATCGGGCCAGCGGGTGCGCCCCGTTACATTGGCACCGAGCGCCGGGTCCACCTCAGACACTTTGCCGGTGTCGATTGCCGCCCCCGGCGCTTCGAGGGAGAAGGCCAGCTTCACGCCCTCGCGGTTGTAAGGTGTGATACGAAGTTGCGGGTTGCGTACGAACACCATGCCGTTGGGGCCCCAATAGTCGATGGTGTTCGGAAACGTATCCACGTCCATGAACAGCGTGTAGTACTGGCCGGCTCCGAACCATCCCAGCTCGGCCCAGGCGTCGAGCAGGCGGAAGTCGGTACTTCCCCCGCCGCTTCCGAAAAGATCGAAATCGAGCAGGGTGGTGATCTGTCCCAGAGGAGTGGGAATAAACGCGCGGAACCCGAGGCTCGATTGCCGCACGCTCAGGACGGTCTCTCCGCTATTGCCGCAACCCGCATCGCCGGGGCAGTTCACTGGAATCTTGGACGGACGCAGCGTGGCGTTCCATTCCGGATCCACGCGCTTGAAGTCGTAGATCGCATCGAGCATCACCTGACCGAAGATCTCTACCCGCGCCTTGTCTGGTTCGGGCGCTCCTTCAGCGGCAGCGGCATTCGGCGCGACGACCGGCGCAATGGCCACTTCCGCCGACTCCGGTGCAGGAACCGGCGCGCTCGAAGCAGGCGGTGCTGTCGTTACAGTGCCCGGGGCAGCCGAGCTCGCATTCTGCGCCTCGAGCGTGTCGACGCGCTGCTGAAGTGCCTGGATGGATTTCAATGCGGCCTCCAGCTGAGCCTTCACCTCTGCCAATTCGTCCGCCTGAACGGTCCGTGGAAAGGCAACCGCAATTGCGACGATCATCAGCCACAGTCTCATTTGGCCCCCACATGGCCCATTACGCTGTCGTGAGTCCGACCACGCCGCACGGCGCGACCGTTCGCGCGAAACGACACGAGTCGTGCTGTTGCGACGCACCACGCTCGGTGCACTGCAGAGCTCCGAAGGCAACTCAACGGTCAGTCTTGCACTCGAAACGGCGGTTTCATTGACTTGAATCAAGCGCACCGAATAGAACGATCAACGCCTCATTCTGCGACCGCGTTCGAGGGTCAGAGTTGATAATTCAGGACAACGACGTGACCCAAGGAACCACGGGCAGTAACATGTCGCGGCAAACCGACGCAATGGAGATGGGGTGGAAGCCGAATCGAATTCGACTGCCGTGCGCCTGCGGGCGCCGCGCGCTGCGGCCATCGCCGGAATCGTGTTCTCCGCGCTGCTGATCGCGAGCATCATGCTGCTGCGCCGATCCGTGCCCGCGGATCCGATGGAGGCAGGCGCGTGGCTTAGCACGAGTGCGAAGACCGTCACCCTCTCCCTCAACCTGGTGCCGTTTGCCGGCATCGCATTCCTGTGGTTCATGGGAGTGCTGCGGGATCGCCTGGGAGTTCGTGAAGACCCGTTCTTCGCGACGGTTTTCCTTGGCAGTGGTCTGCTGTTTCTTGCCTTGCTGTTCTTGTCTTCGGCGGTGGTCGGGGGCATCATCGTCGCATTCATGGCGGCGCCGGACGGGATGACCACTTCGTCCACCTTCAGATTCGGGCGTGCGGTCACCTACGAGATCATGAATGTTTACGCCTACAAAATGGCTGGAGTGTTCATGGTCGCAACCTCGACGCTCGCGCTGCGCACGCAGATCGTCGCTCGCTGGATCGCATACGTCGGCTATGCGCTGGCGCTGGTGCTGCTGCTGAGCGGGCGTAGTATCGACACAAGCATCCTGGTATTCCCGCTCTGGGTGCTATTGGTGAGCGTATACATCCTGTTCGCCAACTTCAGGCGACCTTGAGCACGCCCTGGGCGGCGGCAGTCTCACGGACGCGAGCGGAGGGGGCCAGGCCGTCGCTGCGCCCCGTACAGCTCAAAGGTACCGCTCGGCCTTCGCCACCAGATCTTCCACCGGCGGCATCTCCTCTCGCGCGCAGCGCACCAGGGCGATGATTGCGCGGATCTCGTCGAGATGCAGTTCGCATAGCGAGAGCTCGTGTGCGGACTGGTCGTCTCCAGCCTCAACTTTGATGCCCAAGCGATTCACCCTCAGGAGCCGGTGCTCGATGCGAAGGTGCTGCTCCGGGTTGCGCAGGACGTCATTGATGCGGTCGATATAGCGATCCAGCGTGGCGATGCTCGACTTGATTTCGATGAACTCGCCCACCGTGTCCTTCAGCTGTCGCTCGATCTGACGGATCTGCGCGTCTATGGTGGAAACATCCTCGACGATGCCCGCCATGCCGTCCTTCGCCAGATTGAGCAGTCGCAGGCGCGTCTTCAAGTAGCCCTTGTGCTGGTCGAGATCCACGGCGCGCTCGTCGGCCTGGACGATCCGCTTGAGCGCAACCTGCGCCAGCCGCAGAAAAAGGCGTTTACCCACATCCAGGCGCGTCTCCGCGAGTGTCGGAGCAGGAGAGATGAGCTTGTGCCCGGTGAAACTTATCGTGGTCTGCGCTACATCGTGGTGCAGCTCGCTCCCTTCGAGCTTGGGCGCAAAGATGTGGCGCTCTTCCAGCTTCATCGCAAGCAGCGCGAAGGCCTCTCCCGCGACCCGATTCTTGTCGAACAGGTTGCGCAATTCGCGCGTGCGGCCGATGAGTGCGGGGACGTCGTCGGCGCTGCCGAAGAAAGCGTTAAGCAGCGGATTGATCTGCCATTCGCTGCGCGCAAGCGGCACGATCTCCTGCGGCATCGCGTCACGCAGGGTGCGCAGGTAGGCCAAGGTGTGGCGTACGCCCGCTGCAAGTTTCTTCTGGTAACGACTGTCCAGACGCACGCGCGGTTCGACCTGATCGACAATGGCTTCCACCGTGACTGCCACGAGTTCGTCGTCCGCGCCACAGCTCGGTCTCGAACCTCCGAAGAGGAGGTTCATGATGTCATGGAGGCCTGTCATGTCGTTCCCGTCGTGTCCTATCGTGAGGCAACCTCGTTCGACTCACTCCAACCGACTTCTAGACGATCGATATCAGGCTTCAGCATCGCGGCTGGAATGTCGATCTGGATGTTCCCATAGCTCATGGTGTACTCGCCGACGGACTTGCCATCCAGCACGCAGCGGTATTCCCCGTCCAGTAACGGCAGTTTCGGCTTCTCACAGCTGAGTTGCTTGGCCGGCGCGGGTTCGGCGGCAAACGCCTCGGCACGCAAGCGGGCGAGCGGGCGGAACCCCAGCAACCGCACCTTCACGGCATTGGGCCAACCGTTCGGGGGTGGACGAAGCGCTGCCGAGCCGGTTCCGCTCACCCGGTGGACCTCCACGATCGTCGCATCGCCTTCCACGCGGGACACAGCGCGGTCCCGCACCTGCGACAGCGCTGCCTTGGGGCCGCTGAACCCCCCGCCCAGAGCAAGGTGCAGGTTCACGCGCTGCACGCGCTGCTCGCTTTGCATGCGTAGCAGTGCGCTGCGCGATGCGTACAAGGCGAGTTGCTGCTGCTGCACCGAACGCAAGTCGATGGAGCCGACTTCGAACGCTGTACGGGACAACTCGAGCGCGCGCTGGCTCTCCGACACCGCGGTCATCAGGATCGCCTCGCGGTCGCGCGCGGCGCGGTCGCGCGAAATGGCTTCCTCGACTTCGACGAACGCCCGCTGCCCGATACGGGCATACTCGGCTACAGCCTGCTTCTGCTCCGCCGTGCGCACTTCGACCTGCGCCTTTAATGCCCCCCCCTGGTACAGCGGCGCAAGCAGGCTGGCACCGGCGCTCCACACCGGGTTGTCACGGTCCTTCAGCAGGAACAGTTCGCTCGAGATCGAGCTCAGGCCGGCGGTGAGTGAAATGCGCGGCAATCGCGCGGCTTGCGCTTCGCCGACGCGATTGAAAGAAGCGGCCACGCGACGCTCTGCGGCAATGACGTCGGGTCGTCGCTCGAGTAGATCCGAGGGCAGTCCCGCCGGAATCGGATCCGGTACCGCCGGGAATTCTCCTGGGGTGTCGAGACTGGCGGATGGATAGCGGCCCACCAGCAGTTCGAGCGCGCGTACCGCCTGCTGATATGCCAGGTCGAGCTGGCGTCGCGTATCGCGATAGGTGTGCAGGTTCGCCTGCGCGTTTGCCACGTCGATCGCGTCGCCCCGCCCGACCCGCTCGCGGTCCTTGGCCAGACTCACCAGCCGCTCCGCCGAACGCACGGTTTCGTCCGCGATTTGACGCTGCATCTTTGCCTCGATCGCCATGATCCAACTCTTGACCACCAAGGCGACGATCGATTGCCGGGCATATTCCAGATCAGCCAGCGCAGAGGCGTACTGCGCATTGGCAGCTTCGCGGCCATAGCGTACACGCCCCCACACGTCGAGCTCCCAGGTGGCTGAAACCAGGAGGCCCTCGAGACCGCTGTTATCACCGCTCATCTGACCACCGCCGCGGGCCAGCAGATTCACCGCCGGATACATCCCCGCGGCCGCTATCTTCGAATAAGCTGCGGCCTGCTCGATGCGCGCACCCGCTATTCGCAAGTCAGCGTTGTAGACCAAGGCTTCCTCGACCAGTGGAATCAGGCGAGGATCCGCGAACTGATCCAACCAGCCCTGCTGGACCGAGCCGCCGTCGGCTCCCTGTGAAGCCCAGCTCTCAGGTACCTGTACATTGGGCAACGCCTGTCTGCGCAGTTCGGTGACGTCGGGGGGCGTCTTCAGAGCGCAGCCGGCGCAGAGCAGTGCCGCAACCAGCCAGGGAACGAACCGGAGAGCGCGCATATCTAGTGCATCTTGAGAACGAGCCAGTTCACGTACGAGCCTACGCGAAGGATAACCTTGCGAATGATGTGAATCGCCGCGAGGTGTTCGGTGTAGATCGCGGCCTGCCCGACCGCCCCGGCGGCGAGAAATACCTGGCGGTCGCGTTCTTCGATATCGAACTTAACGGCGAAACGACCTGGGGGCTGCGCGAAAGCGCCGGTCATCGGCAGAGTCCCGCTCGCAGGTAGTTGTCCCTGCCCCTGCGCCCAAATCACCGAGTCCACCTTAGCCTTGATGATCTTCCCGGGGTAGGTCTCGAGGGCGAACTCGGCTTCGTTGCCCGGCGCGACCTTGTGCAGCTCATTTTGGTTGAACAGGGCCACCACCTGCCCACCCGCTTCCACCAGCGTCATGACCGGGTTGAAGGGCATGCCGGCGACGAATGCGCCGGGACGCAACTGCAGGTTGATCACGAAGCAGTCGCACGGCGAGCGCACGGTGGTCTGCTCGAGCTCCCATTTGGCGCTCTCCAATTGGGCACGTATCGCCGCAACTTGCGCGTACTCTCCTTCCCCGGTCTTCGCGCTGAGCTTCTGCACGATCTGCTGCTCGGACGCGCGCGCCTGCACTTCCGCGGCGCGCGCCTGTGCTTGCACGCTGCGTGCGGCATCCAACTGAGCTTCCAGCTCTCGCAGGTCGGTTTCAGCGCGTTCGAGTTCGAACTTGCTGCCCGCGCCCGTGCTGGCCAGTTCCTTGTTCTGGGATACGCGCAGGCGGGCCAGTTCGAGGCCTGCGCTCAACTCGCGCACCCGCCCGTTTGCCTGCTGAATACCCGCGGTAGACTCCACGACCTTGGCCTTGGCCTGCTTCAGCGATTCGTCTAGTTCGCGCTGACCGGCCTGCGCGTTGAGGATCTGCGCCTCGAGCTGATTGACGGCGAGTTGATAGGGCGTAGGGTCGATCTTGAATAGCACCTCGCCCTTCTTCACGAGCCTGTTGCCTTCTTCGACCGGGACTTCGATCACGCGTCCCCTGACTTGAGACACGATCGGCACCGTGTATTTGTACACACGCAGATCCGACGACGACGGCGCATAGACGTTCAGGGACAGGATGAGCACCGTCAGTCCGACGATGGGAATGATCGCGACGATGACCTGGGACTTGGTGTTCCACGGAAGCCACTTGAACTTGATGAAGATGAGCCAGACGAAGAAGGCGTAGATGCCAAGAAGGATGGCTTCCATGACTAGACCTTGCTCTCGTCGCGCACCGCCAGCAACTTGGCCTCGAGGGCGGCGAGACGCTCACTCACCGCAGCCAACTCCGCCGGCTGCGCACTCCGTCGGGAGAGCGCGATGAGGTCCTGGCGCATGCGTGCTACGTCACTTGCCAGGGTTTCAGCTTCCTTGCCTTCTTTCTCGGCCAGTTCGCGGTAGTAGTCCTCGTGCTTGTCCGTGCCGTAGGCGAGCTTGTGCAACACCGGCTTGGAATACGCCCAGAGCCACGCGAATGGCCACAGCAACCCGCCGAACGCGAGCGAGAGCAGGCACAAGGTCTTGATTGCGTCCTTCTGAGGATGATGGCGCTTCTCCGCCACTTTCTCCGGCAGGATGTGGATCAGCCAGAAGAGGACGATCCCGCCAATGGGTACGGCGAACAGGATGAAGATTGCCAGGTAGTTGGCCACGGCGTCGAGCGTGTCGCCCTTGAACAGTGACGCGTGAGCCATTATCGGCACCAGGGCACAGGCCAAGAAGCAACGTCGCTTGCCCGCGAGCTTGGACCTCGGATTCATTTGGCGTAACGCTACAGGAGCGGTGTCATTTCCAAGGCATGGTGGGGACCCAGGCGCGCAGCTCACGTCCCTTGTAGAGCCGGCCCTGGATCCGCTGCGCGAGCGCTTCTGCCTGCATCTGCGTCATGCTGGTCTCGATCATCGCCGATGGAGCGCCACCCTCGGGAACGAGGCGGATGGACTCCACCGGCGCGAAAGCGGAAAGCGCCTCTCGGATGCCTTCCTCCGTGGCGTCGTCGGGCAGGTTGCCGATGATGATCTTCATGCTGCTTCTCCATTGCGCAGTTGTGATGCCGGATGCCGGCCGTCGGCGGCACGATCTTCTCCGGGAACGTATGGGAGGCGTTCGTGGCTGTCGAGTTCGCTGTCCCGACCGCCGCCACGCAGCAGACGGTGAGGCAATCGCCTGCCGCCATGGTAAGGGTAACGGCACGCGGAGGGTTGACTTCGCGCAAGTCGGTCACGGAATACTGCTCGAACCCGTCCGCCCTGATCTGCGTGGGCCGGGTCCCAGACGCTTCAGATCCCCGTCGGAACTGCACCGATTATGTACGGCCGCTGCGCTGGCGAATTGATAATTCTAGACATGTCTCCACTGCCGAGATCTCATTAGCTGGCACCCTTGGGGCCTTGCCAGCCGGGTTGCTTCGCATGCATGCTTGGCTGCCGATGGCTTCTGGCCAGCCGGGAGGGTGGCGGACATGAGATTGAGTTGGAGGAGCAGGCTTCCATGGTGGGGTGGTGCCGGCGTGCTGGTCGCCCTCATTGCGCTGAGTGCCTCGGTCCAGCGTCCGGCCGGTGCCGCGCAGCTGGGGCCGGATGGTGCAAGCGGAACGCGTCTGCCAGGGAAGGTCGTCTGGCTCGAACTGGTGAGCGATGATCTGGCGGCCGCCAGCCGCTTCTACACAACGGTATTCCGCTGGCAGTTTCATGCCGTGCCCGGCGCACCCGCGTCGTACCATCTCATCGAGAACGAAGCCGGTGCGCGGATCGCGGGGGTGTTCCGGCACACGCCCCGGCAAGTCGGGACGCGTAGTGCTCGCTGGCTGACGCTGATTTCGGTATCTGACGTAGGCGCCGCCGTGCAGAAAGCAATCGGCACCGGCGGAAGTGTGGTTGCAGCGCCGAGGACCTTCGGAGATCGTGGCGTGCACGCCTTGTTGCGGGACACCGAAGGTGCTTTGTTCGGCGTCCTCACTACGGCCCGAGGGGATCCCGCC
The DNA here is from genome assembly GCA_964570955.1 of uncultured Burkholderiales bacterium. Lineage (GTDB taxonomy): Bacteria > Pseudomonadota > Gammaproteobacteria > Burkholderiales > SHXO01 > SHXO01. The sequence continues at coordinate 9,522 of CAZNBS010000098.1, forward strand.
GACACGCCCGTCACCGATGGGGATTTCTTCTGGTTCGATCTGTTTGCCCGGGTTCCCGCGCGCGCGGCACAGTTCTATGCCGGACTGGCCGGCTATGAAATCAGAGAGGTTGAGACCGAGCTGGGCCTGCCGCGCTTGGTGCTGCAGTCGCAGGGGTACGCGCGAGGCGGCGTAGTGCCACTGTTGCCGGGCATGGAGCAGCCTGGGTGGCTACCTTACGTCCTGGTCGAGGACGTCGCGGCGACTTTGGTGAGAGCGACGGCGGCAGGCGCCACGGTGCTGGTGAAGCCGAGATCCGAATTGCTTGACGGAAACCTCGCCGTAATCGCGGATCCGCAAGGCGCGGTAGTGGGAATCGTCAACTGGACACGCGATGCTCAGGACGTGGATGGAGGTGCTGAATGACCGTGCAGCACGCGTTTACGTGTTGGCATCGCATCAGGCTCGGCTTAATACTGAGCGGTACGATGCTGATGTCCGGTTGCGCGAGTGACGGCCAGGTGGATGGGGCCGTCTACGTGGGTGTCGGGGCTGGCTACTATGAGCCCTGGTACTGGGGCGGATGCTGCAGTGACGATGTGGATATCGACATCGACAATGAGATCAATATCGGTCCGCGTCCAGAGCACCCGATCGCACATCCGCCGGGGGAACGCCCTGTCGCCAGACCCCTGCCCTCGGGGCCAGGCGCCCGCCCCGCACCCGCAGCACCGCGTCCCGCCGCAATGCCGCGCGGAGGCGGAGGCAGACGCCGCTGATGCGGCACAAATAGTCTTCTCCGTCCTCAGGGACGCAGCCAGGCACTGCCGAACACCACATAGAGGATTGGCTCGTCAGGACCCACGGCGACGTCCAGGCCCATGTGCAGCCCGTGCCTGCGGGCAAGCAGATAGCGGAAGCCGCCGCCACCGGTGACAACGGTCTCACGGCGATCAGCGGTTCCGAGGTCGCTGCGCGTGATACCCGTGCCTCCGAAGCCCACGAGGCTGAAACGGGAGTGCATCTGCCAGCGCAACTCCAATTCGGCCTCTGCGGCCTGCTCGCCCTGATAGCGCAATGCCTGCACTCCGCGCAGCATGACGAAGGGTCTCAGGTAGAACGGCGTGCCGTTCGAACTGCTTCGTGCCGACCCGCGCACTGACAGGAATAGTCTGTCGGCCAATGGTCGGTAGTGCATTGCCGTCACGGTGATCTTCTCGAAATCCCTGTCGCCGCCCAGCGCCTGGCGGTAGATCGGTACCGACAGATCCACGTACCAGCCGCGCGTAGGGGTGAAGAAATTGTTCCGTGTGTCGAGCGTGATGGAAGGAGTCAGCGCGGCCAGCCGCAGATCGTTGACTTCTGGATCCACGCCCGGCAGCGCCGACGCGATGCCGTTGAAATCCACGTCCGTTCGGGCCAGCGCGTAGCGCGCTCCGACGAACACCGGCGTCTGTCCGATCCGATAGCTGACTCCAGCGAGTCCTCCGCGGGCTGTGACGGAGTAGTCAAGACTCGCAGTTCCTGCATTGGACTGATTGCCCAGGCCGAAGAACTCCAGATTGACGTCTGCATCCGCAATGGCGGCAATGGTGCGCACCCTGCCCTCCATCCAGGTGCCGACATGCCCGGCAAACAGCCCCCGAGTGCCGTTCTCAGTTGCAAGACCGCCAATCGCCGCAATGTTGGGCCGTGTCTCGTTTCCGCTGCCATCCGCGGGATTGCGGTCAACAAACACCAGGGCACCGGCGGCACCGTATCCAACTGCCGGCTCCGTGATCGGGGCAATGACTGGGATGAATCCGTATGCGGAGTCGAGAAAACCGCTGACGTCGAACCAGCCATCGTCAGAATCGACGAAATTCGACGATGACCGCTCCGATGAAGTGCTGGCGCCGTGGGCCGGCATGAAGAACATCGCCGCGCCCATGCACAGGATTAGCGCGACCCGGAACATCTACACGAAAGTTGCACCGAAAAAACCAGGTCGTCCGGGCGTCGATCAGAAGATCAGAAGAATAGCTTCACGTACATCAGCGCGCCGGCGAAGTCGTATTTCAGTTCCCCGTTGATGTCTGAAAGGTCGCCTTCACCGTCGCCTTCGAGGCGGTACTTGACCGCATTGAGCCCCAAACCGAAGCCCAGATGCTTGAACGCAAGATACTCGACGCCAATGGCTAAATCCATCAACCCACCACGATAATTGTCGTAACTGAGGTAGAACAAGTCGGTCGCACCCCACAGACGCCAGCGCTCGGTGAGGGCGATGTCCGCACGCACCCCGAGCACGGGTAGCGGGGCGGTCAACTCTTCCTCCTCGACGCCCAGTCCAAGCGAAGAAACCTTGAACTTGATCCCAGTGGTGTGCACGCCAACTGCACCCGACAGACGGACGCGATCGTCCTGGAAGAATGCATAAGCGTAGTTGACGTTGACGAACCAGGTGTCGAGTTCGCTGGTGACGCCGCTGCCAGCCGGGAAGACGGTATCGCCGATCTGGTACTCCTGGTCGGTGACGCGCGAGCCATCGCGGTCTGAACGGTAGTAGTGCAGTTCCACCTGATGTCGTCGCGTCGACCCGAAACGGTAGAAGCCGTCGATCCGGTAGGTAGAGAACTGCGAATCCAGATCGAGGCCGTTCTCGAGATCTACCACGGCGCCGGCGCCGAGCGTGTCGGAGGTCAACTGGATTTCGCTGTTCGTCGTGCTCACGAACCCACCGATGGACAGGCCCGCTTTCTCCCAAGGGAACGATCGCGGGTCTTCGGCATGAGCCGCGCCCGCTGCCGCGAGCACGAACCCCAGACAAGCAGCTTGCAACAGGTATCGCGGCATGGCTACCTCCATCTGGAGACTGCGGAGTAGGTAAACAGAGGACGCAATCTTCCCACAAGAGGCAGTTGCCGCGTAAGGTTGAGAGACGTGCCGTCCTTGCGACCCGTATTGCTCACTTGCCTCGCTTCAGGACCACACGCTTGAGCGTGTCATATTCTTTCTGGTTGATTGCGCCGGCCTCCAGGGCACGCTGGAGGTCGGTCAATTCCTGGCCCTGCGAGATGCTGGTGGTTTCAGGGCTGTTGACGATGGTATCTCCCCCACACCCGGCGATCAAGCCGGAGAGGGCGAACGCCATCGCTGCGAGTGGACGTAGCATGGGCAAAGCTCCTTGAATCATATACGACCGCTTAACGCGCGTTATCGATGATGTTCTCGCGGGCCTTCTTGTACTCCTTGTCACTGAGGGCACCCTTGTCGTGTGCGTCCTTCAGATCGATGAGTTGCTGGCCAAGAGAAACGTTGGCTGTCGTCAACGGCTCGTCGCTGGCGCAACCGCCTGCGAGGACCGCCGCCACGAATGCTACAGCCGTGATTGTTGATCTACGATTCATTCCTTGCCTCTCCTGTATGACCATGCCGGCGAACCGGATCCGGCCGGGGAAAGAGCAGTGCGCAAACGCTACTGCGGTGTGCAACTGCCAAACAACACATAAGCACCGTCTCGGTCCACGAGCGAAGCCGACATCTCGCCGGAAATTTTGTTCAGTGCAATCGTCCAGCCAAAACCCAGTTCATTTCCCTGAAGCAGTATCTGGTCGGCGTCCTGGGTGACCAGCACTATGGGTGTGATGCGTTTGGGGCCGATCACCTCTTTCTTCTCGAAGTCGATGCGCATGAAAACGGGGGCGCCGACATCTGCGGCTTCGCCATCCAGGCACTTCTCGCCCGCCACACAATCCAGTGCCTGGGTGGTGGCGCAGATCAGGGGGCGAGATCCGTCCAAATCGGACGCATGTGCCGTGGACATTCCTAAGGCAACGGTGAGCGCCAACGCGCCGAAGCAAAGTCTTTGCATGTCGGCAAACTCCTATTTGAGCGTATACCCACGACCTTCGAGGCACGCAGACACAGCGCGATTGTACGTGGAGAGGGCGTGCTGCACCTGCTGTTGCGCTTGCTGCTGTTGTTGCTGCTGGGCGTCGGCTTTGCGCCGCTGCCTCGCTCCGCCGCCTATCGTACCCACCACAGCGCCTATGGCAGCGCCCTTTCCCGCGTCGTCATCGGCGATCTCGCCGATGATCGCGCCTGCTGCAGCGCCTCCAGCGGCGCCACGCAATCGTCCGCCCTGCGGGGCAGGGGAGGCGGACTCGCTGCTCGCCTGCTGGGCCAGCGCCACCGGATCGATCCCGGTAGTCTGCTTGGCCCAACCATTGCACTCCGCCGTATCCTTCTGCTGTTGCTCGGGGGTCTGTCCCTTGGCCGGGTATACGATCGGCTGTTGTCCGATGGCGGCAGAAGGGGCAAGCGATATGCAGAGGATGATGCCTGTCAACCGGATCAGGTGCTTCATCGTCCCTCCTGTGAGTAGCCAGGTCGCCGCCGGCGAGAGATTCATACTACTCCATTGTGAGTACGGTCTGGACGCTTGGTCGCTCATCGGGGCAAACTGTTCGCCCCCCTTGATTCAGGTCAACGTGACCCTTGAATCTTAGTGTACGGTTGGCGCAAACACGTGAGCAAACGTCGCCCGACGGTCCAAGAGTCACACCGACCCTATATGAGGATTTTCCGAAATGAAAATTGCGAAGCTTGTTGCAGCAGGCGTGCTTGGTCTGTTGTTCGTGGGAGGTGCCATCGCGGAAGACAAGGCAAAAGATAAAGCGGCGAAGCAATCGGAAATTCGCAAGATGGCGAGTGAGACGTTGCAGGAAGTGTACAAACTGGATCCCTCGATCAAGGACAAGGTCCAGAAGGCTCCCGGCTATGCGGTGTTCTCCACGTTTGGATTGAGCTTCATCCTCGGCGGTGCAGGCGGCAAGGGGCTCGTACACGATAGCAAGACGCAGCACGACACGTTCATGTCGCTCGGTCAAGCTAGCGCCGGTGCACAGGTGGGCGGTGGCAAGTCACGGACGCTCATTGTCTTCAAGAACGAAGCGGCCATGAAGAAATTCATCGAAAGCGGCTGGGAATTCGGCGGAGGCGGCGGTGCAGCCGCTGCAGGCGGGGACAAGGAAGCCACGAGCACGATCTCTGGTGAGAACGTGGTCAACGATGCGCACTACTACACCATCACGAAGAAGGGCGTGCACGCGGGTGGCGCCGTTGCAGGTACAAAGGTGTGGAAGGACAAGGAATTGAACTGAGCGGTCACACAGTCTCCGGCGGTTATTCCGCAGATTGCCGGTGGTCCGCCAGTAGAGAGCGTATTTGGTCGTCGTAGAAGAAAAACGGGCACCCGAAGGTGCCCGTTTTCGTTCGAACCGAAGCGGTCTGGCGACCGCGAACGATTAGAAGGTGTGCTTGATGCCCACGCCCAGACCATAAGCGCGGGTACCGCCCACGAACATGTTGTCGTTGCCGATACCAGCCAGGCCATAGGTGCCGCCATCATCGTTGTCCAGCCAGCTGCCGACAATGTAGAGCTGGGTCTGCTTGGACATCGTGTGGTAGTAGCCGACACCGATCATCTGCGCACCTGTATCGTCGCATGAATCGTCGAGCGCGCCGCCGCAATTGGCTTCCAACGCCTGGATGTATTGAGCGCCCAGGTAGCCGCTCGCCAGGTTCCACTTCAGGCCGACGTAGAACGCATCGCGTTCCCAGTCAGCATCACCACCGCCGTTGAGGTCGGACTCGTACTTGATGTTTTCCCAGCCGCCGAAGATCTTGATATCACCCAGGGTGTAAGCAGCGCCAACGTGCCAGCCCACATCCGTGCTGCTCTCGCTCGAGCCGGCACCCAAGATCCCTGCGTCAATACCCATCTGGTCCTTGCGGTAAGCCATAGCTGCCCACAATTCCAGAGGCATGGCCGTGCCAGCGTACTTGCCGCCCAGCTGGAACATCATCGGGTTGCAGTCACAGCCCAGGTTGCCCTCGGCATTGAAGTCCATCTGCCAGACTGCGCCAAAGGTGAAGCCGCCGAAGTTGGGAGAATCGTACCAGAGCGACTGACCGTCACGACGATAGAAGGAGTAGCCGCCCTCGGACGGGGCATACAGGCCGAACACCTGACCGCCGGGGGTGCCGAGGATCTGCAGATTGCCACCTAGGCCCGCCGCGCCGTCGATCGGGTCAATGGTGTACAGGTAGCGCTCGTAGATGTGTTCGTTGGTGCCGTACCAGATGCCGCCCCAGCTATCGCTGACCAAACCGATGTGGCTGTTACGATTGCCGAGCGCAGAGGTGGTGTCATTGGCCGGCGCAAGCTGAATCTGCAATGCGAAGTCGAGCTTCAGGCCGCCACCCAGATCCTCCAGCGAACTGATGGTGATGTTGGAGTAGTTGTTCGAGATCCCGAAGTTGCCGACTGAGCCGTTGCCGTCGTTGGAAGGATCCTCACCTTCGTTGACGTTGACGTACTCGATACCCATGTTGATTGCACCGCTGATCGTCACATCAGCGTAGGCAGCAGGTGCCGCGAAGGCGGCGCCGACGGCCATGGCCAGCAGAGTCTTCTTCATACCATCTCCATTCATGGAATCTGATCAGATTCTTTTAGTAAGGATGCCGGCCGGTTGACCGGTCCGACTCCCCGCTTGGTACTTCTCCCTTTACTACGGGCGCGCCGATTGTGCCAAAGCGCAACAGCCGCTCGCAAGGTTTCGGCAAGCATCCGGGGACATTTAGACGGAATGTGTTGCGTGAATGCAACAAGCCACTAAATGCTTGTTGCGATGCGAGAAAGACCATTAGGTAAATGACCGGTCGGGCCGTTCGTTGCGGGAATGCGACCGCGCTGCGGCAAGGGCGGCAATGCTCCGGCCATGTGCCGGTTAACACCACGAAATCAGCGCGTTGCGTTCAGCCGAACAGCCGTGCCAGCTCAGTTCCGGGATCGGCAGCGCGCATGAATGCCTCGCCCACGAGGAAGGCGTGGACGTCGCGGCTTCGCATCAGCGCAACGTCATCCGGCGTCAGGATGCCGGACTCGGTCACCACCAGGCGATCGGCGGGAATGCGGCCGAGCAGGTCGAGGGTGGTGGCAAGGCAAGTTTCGAAGGTGCGCAGATTGCGATTGTTGATGCCCAGCAGCGGCGTCGAAAGCGCCAGCGCGCGTTCCAGTTCCGCGGCATCGTGCACCTCGACCAGCACGGCCATGCCGAGCTCGTGTGCGAGGCGTTCCAGTTCGCGCATCCGTGCGGTGTCCAGCGCCGCGACAATGAGCAGGATGCAGTCCGCC
>CAZNBS010000099.1:0-2431 GCA_964570955.1 uncultured Burkholderiales bacterium
ATCCAGAGGCGACCCCGAGACACGCGGTGAGGTCCTGAAGCGAGCAGGCCCCCTGGTCGATGGCCTCCCTGACCTGGCGTTCGGTGATCCCGTTGCAGAGACAGACAAACATGGCGCTATCCTCCGAGCCGCAATCGTAGGCGAGGATGAGAATGAGTGTCAATCCGGTACGGCACAAGAAAGACGCTTCCCGATGCGACACTGCCCGCAGCGATCCAGGCATTGCATCAGGCAGGTGACCGACCGGCGGCAGGCGACCACCGGTATCCCCTGCTCCTGCGCCGCTTGCCGGAATGCGCGCATGGCGTTGTGATTGAGGAAGTCGGTGAACAGGATCAGCAGCTCGGTTCCCGCGGGCAGTCCCCTGCTGCGGCGCTGCCCGGCCGGTTCGCGCGCGTTGATGTGGCGCAACACGTCGATGCCGCGCTCCAGGAGGGCCTGGGGAATGTTGCCGAGGCGGTCCGCCCCGACCAGGGTCGCTTTCATGCTCATCTCATGGCTTGAGTTTGGAAATGATAGGCATTCTCATTTGATCGTGTCAAGCGTAATGCGACCGATTCTTGTTTACATTCCGCGGCACGTACGGTTACTATTGCGCTACGGGTACGCGCCCTCCGGCAGCGCGCAGCGCCGCAGTCCAGCGGTGTACGCGAGCGAGCAGTAGCGCAATGCCGCCGACGCGGACGAATCGACGACCGGCCGGCCGGTGAGACCGACCCTGACCCGGTCGTCGACGTCGCACCGGACGACCGCGTTTCGGCACGGGATGGATGGTGTTCGGGTCGATCGGGAACGTATCCGACAAGGGGTACATCGCCGGCTGCACGCGGGGCACCCTGCCCGGCACGCCGCCGATGGCGTGCAGTACCGGTTCCGATTGTCACCACGCGGGGCAAGGTTGCGAGTCGACCGCTCGCAGCCCGATGTCCCGCCGTTTGGAGAACAGATGTCTGCAGCACGTCTCGCGGCCCTGGCGGCCGTTGCACTGTCCCTCGCCATGCCTGCCATCGCGCAGGACAAGGTGCTCAACCTCTACTCCGCGCGCCACTACGACACCGACGAGGCACTGTACGCCGGCTTCACCCGGTCGACGGGCATCCGGATCAACCGCATCGAGGCAGGCGATGACCAGTTGCTCGAGCGGATCCGCAACGAGGGCGCCAACAGCCCGGGGGATGTGCTGCTGATCGTCGATGCCGCTCGGCTGGCGAGCGCAGAACAGCTCGGCCTGTTCGCACCGGTGAAGTCGAAGGTGCTCGAGGAACGCATCCCGGCCAACTACCGGCATCCGCAGGGCCTGTGGTTCGGCTTCTCCAGCCGCGCGCGCGTGATCGTCTACGATCCCGCGTCGGTCAGGCCGCAGGACGTGCGCAGCTACGCCGATCTCGCACTTCCGGTTAACAAGGACAAGGTGTGCACGCGCCCCGGCAGCCATCCGTACATGCTGTCGCTGGTCAGTGCCATGATCGAACACATGGGTGCGGCACAGGCCGAGGCGTGGGCGCGCGGCGTGGTGGCGAACTTCGCGCGTCCCCCGCGCGGTGGCGATACCGACCAGATCCGCGCCGTCGCCTCGGGCGAGTGCGGCATCGCACTCACTAACAGCTACTACTGGGTGCGGCTGATGCGCTCAAAAAAGCCGGAGGACCGTGAGGTCGTGCGCAAGGTGCGCTTCGCGTGGCCCGACCAGCAGGGGCACGGCACGCACATGAACATCTCCGGAGGCGGTGTGATGCGTAACGCGCCGAACAGGGAGAACGCCGTGCGCTTCCTCGAGTACCTGGCGAGCGACCCGGCACAGGCGTACTTTGCCAACGGCAACAACGAGTGGCCGGTCGTTTCGTCGGCGCCGGTCGATAATCCGGAACTCGCATCACTTGGCCGCTTCAAGCCGGATCCTCTCGACGTCGCCATTCTGGGCAAGAACCTGTCGGCGGCACAGCGGCTGGTCGACCGCGTCGGCTGGAAGTAGGCCGAGCCCTCATCGCACGCTGCCGCGACCCTCGCGCAGCGCGCGACACAGCAGGATCACGGGAAGCAGACCGGCCGCCACGATGCTCAGGCTGGGGACGGCTGCCTCGCCGAGTCGTTCGTCCTTGGCCAGGTTGTGCGCCTGCGTGGCGAGCGTGTCGAAGTCGAACGGGCGCATCGCCAGGGTGGCCGGCAGTTCCTTCAGTGCGTCCACGAACACCAGCAGCAGGCCGATGGCCAGGCTGCGCAGCAGCAGCGGACCGTGTACCCGCAGCACGGTGCGCAGCGCCCCGCATCCCAGGGTGCGCGCGGCCTCGTCCATGCTGGGGGTAATACGGGACAGTCCTGCTTCCGCGTTCGTGAGCGCCAGCGCCAGAAAGCGCACCACATACGCATAGAGGAGCGCGGCGATGCTGCCGGTGAGCATAAGGCCGGGCCGGTATCCGAAATGTGTCTCGAC
>CAZNBS010000099.1:2441-16618 GCA_964570955.1 uncultured Burkholderiales bacterium
TGCGGACACGACATTGTCCGTCCGCGCGAGGGGTACCAGAATCGCCACTGCGAGCACAGCCCCGGGAACTGCATAGCCGAGTGCTGCGAGCCGTACCGCGCCACGCAGGGCGGGCGAAGGCCTCAGCCGCACGGCATACGCGAGCGCAAGCGCCAGCACCACGCAAAGCAGCGCGGCCGCGCCGGCCGCGGACATGCTGTTGGCAATCAAGCCGGAGTAGCGGTGCGGATCGAGCAGCTCCACGTCGCGCCACGCCAGGCGCGCGAGCACGACTGCTGGCAGGACGAAGCCGAGCAGGAACGGCAGTGCGCAGGCGCTCGCGAGCGCGAATCCGGCTGCACCATGGACCGGCTGGCGTCGTGCCGAGCCGGCCGGCGCCCCCTGGTAGCGGGCACGGCCGCGCGAGCGGCGCTCGAGCCAGATCACCGCGGCCACGGCCCCCAGCAACAGCATCGCGAGTTGTGCGGCCGCGGCCCGGTCTCCCAGGCTGAACCAGGCCTTGAAGATGCCGGTGGTGAAGGTCTCCAGCGCAAAATAAGACACGGTGCCATAGTCGGCGAGCGTCTCCATGACCGCGAGCGAGACACCGGCCGCGATCGCGGGACGCGCGAGCGGGAGCACCGCACGCCAGAACGCGACGGCGGCCGACAGCCCCGTCAGCCGCGCCGCCAGGTAGAGGCTGGGCGATCGCTCGACGAAGGCTGCCCGTACCGGCAGATACACGTACGGAAACAGCACCAGGATGAACAGGACGATCGCTCCGGACAGCGAGCGGATCTCGGGAAACCAGTATTCGCGCGCCCGCCATCCGGTGAACTCGCGGATCGCGGTCTGGACCGGTCCGCTGAACTGCAGGAAGTCGGTGTACGCGTACGCGACCACATAGGCAGGCATGGCGAGCGGCAGCACCAGCCCCCACTCGAGCCAGCGACGCCCCGGAAAGTCCAGTGCCGCCATGCACCATGCGCATGCGGTGCCTATGACCGCGACACCCACTCCGACCGCGAGCGCGAGAACCAGGCTGTTGAGGGCATAGCGCGGAAGGACGGTGTCGACCAGGTGGGCCCAGACCTGCGCGTCGGCACCCGAGAACAGCGCGAGCACGAGTCCGGCGAGCGGCAGAGCGATGATCACGCATGACGCGAGTGCGAGTCCGGCAAGAACCTTGGCGCCGTCGTGTCCGCGCGCACGGGATCGGACATCGAAGGACACGACAGAGGACACGGAGCGCGGACCGGGTGAGGCGAGAGCGGTGAATCGGGATTACTCGGATTCTACCAACCACGCGGCCGGGCGCGCGCGTGGCCACGGCTATACTTGCGGGATGTTCCGCCGCCGGATGCCTGCCGCCCCTCCCACGCATGCCTGAACAGGTGCCACTGCTGGAACTGCGCGGCGTGGACCAGGCGTACGGGTCGCACGCGGTGATCAAGCATCTATCGCTCACGCTTGCGCGCGGGTGTATCGCCTGCCTGCTCGGTCCGAGCGGGTGTGGCAAGACCACGGTGCTACGCAGTATCGCCGGCTTCGAGCCGATCCTCGCGGGTGAGATCCGGCTCGACGGCGAGGTGGTCAGCCGCCCGGGCTATGCACTGCCCCCGGAGAAGCGCCGCATCGGGATGGTGTTTCAGGACTATGCGCTGTTCCCGCATCTGGACGCCGAGGGAAACGTTGCCTTTGGGCTCGCGCACCTGCGCGGACCGCTGCGCCGCGAACGTGCGCGCGAGGCGCTGTGCGCCGTGGGCTTGCAGGACAGCATGCGCAGGTATCCGCACGAACTGTCGGGTGGACAGCAGCAGCGCGTGGCACTCGCGCGCGCCCTGGCCTCGCAGCCGCGGTTGGTGCTGCTCGACGAGCCATTCTCCAGCCTCGACGTGGAGCTGCGCGAGCGCCTCGCGGGCGAAGTGCGCACTCTGCTGAAGACGCAGGCGATGACGGCAATCGTGGTCACGCACGACCAGCAGGAGGCCTTTGCCATCGCCGACGAGATCGGCGTCATGCACGGCGGCGCGATCCTGCAATGGGACACGCCCTACAATTTGTATCACCGGCCCGCGCACCGGTTCGTCGCCGACTTCGTGGGCGAAGGCACGTTCGTGCGCGGCAGACGCAGCGCGTCCGGGAAGGTCGAGTTGCATGAAGGAGCCGGCCATGGAGGACGCCTGCCGGACGCCGCCGCACAGCCCGTGGAAGTGCTGCTGCGCCCGGACGACGTGGTGCACGATCCGGACAGCCCACTGCGCGCGCGGGTGCTGAAGAAGGCCTTTCGCGGCGCGCAGATCCTCTATACGCTACGCCTGCCCAGCGGCGAGCAGGTGCTCTCGCTGATTCCCAGTCACCATGACCATCCGGTCGGCGAATCCATCGGCGTCAGACTGGAGCTCGATCACCTCGTCGCCTTCACCGTCGAGCGCTAGCGGCGCCCCCCTGCCATGGGCAGCATCCGCTGGAATACGCCGTCGCGATCGACCAGGAGGTGCTTGATCGCTGCAGCGACGTGCAGGAGCACCAATGCGCCGAGCAGCCACGAAAGCGCCTGATGCACCGACTGCAACGTGTCGCGCATCGCCAGATCCTCGGCGAAGAACGGTCCGATCTGCATGCCGAAGTACTTCACGCCGTACTTGGTGAAGTTCGACGCGAGGAAACCGACCGTTGGCATTGCGACCAGACAGGCGTAGAGCAGCAGGTGGTTGATCCGCGCGAGCGATGCCTCCCATGCCGGCATGGACGCGGGAAACGGCGGTGGCGTGTGAGTCGCCCGCCAGGCCAAGCGCACCAGCACGAGCACCCCTAGGGTGGTGCCGATCGATTTGTGCAGGTTGAACCAGTAGGCGCGGTCGGGTGTCCCCTTCGGGATGTCGGTCATGTAATAGGCGATGAGGAACATCGCGATCACGCCGATCGCGATCGCCCAATGCAGCAATATCGCCACGGCGGAGTAGCGCCCGGCCTCGTGTTGCCTGTCCATCCTGATCGATCCCCTCCGGTTTTTCTCGGTCCGCTATCGTACCCGACCGGGCCGCGCCTCAGAAGGCGTAGCTGACCGAAACACCCGCGAGGAAGTTGCGTCCGGCCGCCGGATAGTAGAAGCGACCATTGCCGTCGTTGACCGCGATGCCGGCAACGTAGTCCTCGTCGAACAGGTTGTCGATGCGCAGGAACTCCGCCACGCGCCAGCGCCCGGGACGCTGCTCCAGCCCTGCGCGCAAGCCGAAGGTGTAGAACGCGTCGGCCGTCTCGACGTTCATGTCGTTCACGTACACCTTGCCCTGGGCACGAAACTCGAGCGCGGCGTTCAGTCCGATCGGCGCGTGCGTCCAGGCGAGCTCGGCGTAGCCACTGTACGGTGCGACGCCGGGAATCTTGTTGCCGTCTTCGACCGTCGCCGTGCCCACGCCCGTGTCCGGAATGCACGGCACGCTCACGCAGGTCGTGAAGCTGTCCGAGAACTTCGCGGTGAGCCACGTGAATGCGAACAGCGTGGAGAAGCCATGCCCCAGCCGCGAGTTCACGCCCAGTTCGACACCGGTTCGCTTGGTGCCCTCGGCATTCTGGAAGCTCTGCCGTCCATTGCGGTTCGACAGCACCACGATCTCGTCTTTCGTGTCGATGTGGAACAGCGCGATCTCCACGCGCGTGTCGTTGCCGAGGGCGAGCTTGGCGCCGACCTCATAGTGGGTACTGCGACTCGCGTCGAGATCGAGGTTCGGACCGCTGGCGTTGGGATCTTCCTGGTAGGCGAGTTCGATGAATGTAGGCGTTTCGAAGCTGCGACCGACGTTGGCGTACAGGTTGACCATCGGCGTGAGTCGATACAGCAGACCGGCCACCGGCGTGAACGCCGAGTAATCCACGCTGCCGCTGTCGTCCGGGTTCTCCTGCACCACCCCGCCGACGACGGTGCCGATGGTGGCGGTGGACCCGCTGCACGTCCCCGGCGCGGCGCCGGGCGCGGTGACGAGCGAGGTGGTGCAGATGAAGTTGTCCTGCGAATCGAACTTCACCTTGGTGTAGCGAACTCCGGCGCTGGCGCTCAACTTCTCCGTGGCCTGCAGTTCACCCTGCACGTATACGCCATAGCTCTTGACGCTGTTCTTCTCGTCGCGCTTCTTCGCACCCCGAACACCGAGCTCGTCAGGCGTTGCGACCGTGCCGGTGAAGTTCAGGTAGCCGGTGCGGTCTTCGCTCGTGTTGTCGTAGTCGGCGCCGACCGTGAGGTTGAAGCGCTCGGCCATGTGCGACCAGCGCGCCCCCAGGCCGCTGAAGTCGCGGTCGAGCACGGTCACGCCGCCCGACTGGCGGATGTTGTTCTGCGTGCCCGCCGCAATCGGCAGATAGCCGTCGTTGTCGCGGTTGCCGGCGTAGGCGATTACCCGGAACACATCCTGAGAGGTGATGTTGGTTTCGAGCACCGCGCCGACCTGCATGTTGTCGAGGCTGCGGCCCACGTTGAACTCCTCCGCGGTCGGGATCGACTGCGTCGGATCGTCCTTCACCTGTTCGGCGGTCAGGCCGAGTGGATCCTCGCTGAGCGGCTGGTTCAGGTAATTGACCAGAAACGTCATGCGCGAGTCCGGCGTGACGTTCAAACGCAGCTTGGCATTGAACTGGTCTTTCTCTGCATGGCTGTGGTCGCGATAGCCGTCGGTCGAGAATCGGCTGAAACTGGCGATCCCATTCACCGTGCCCGTGTCGGCGCCGAACTTGAGGCCGCCCTTCCAGGTGCCGTAACTGCCCGCCATGCCTTGGACCGTGAGGGTGGGGTCTTCGGGGCCGTCCTCGGTGAAGATCTGCACGACGCCGCCCGAGTGGTTGCCGTACAGGGCCGAGAACGGACCGCGCAGCACCTCGATGCGCTGCGCCGACTGCAGGTCGAACAGGCCTGGGCTCCCCTGGCCGTCCGGCGTACTTGCCGGAATGCCGTCCGCCAGGAGCTTGATGCCGCGCGTGCCGAACTGGGAGCGAGCCCCGAATCCGCGCAGGATGATCTGTTGCTCCTGGGAATACGCCTCGCGGCTCTGCACGTTGGTGCCAGGAACCTGGTTCAGCTGTTCGGAGACGTTCACCTCCGCGCGCGCAGTCTCCTGAATCCGCTCCTGGTCCAGGCTGTCGATCGCCGCGGGCACGTCGAAGCTGCGCTGCTCGATGCGCGTTGCGGTGACCACCACGGGGGAGGTGCCGGCGCTGGTGGACGCGTCGCCCGTATCCTGGGCATGCACGGGCAGGGACAGCACGGCGAGCGCGATCGGTGTCAGGGCGATGGCGCGGACCGCATTCCTCGACTTGTTCTTATGCATGACGTGACTCTCTGATGCAGCCAGGCGCGCTCGACTCGCGATCCGGCACAGGCTCGACGAAACCGAAAAAAAAAGGCTGCCTGACGGCAGCCCCTCAATGGCGTACAACCGTTTAGCGGTTGTAGATGTACATCGTGACTTCGAAGCCGAAGCGCATTTCGGTGAATTCAGGCTTGGTCCACATGGTCGCTACTCCTCTCGAGGGTAAGGGTCGACGAACGTCGAGTTCGCAAGCGTATTGTTTCCTTCGGCGCGACCGGTAAACAGGGCGAATCGACTGATTGATGCCTCATGAAAATCATGAGCTTGATTGCTGCTATGCAGCAATCAAGGGGCAATCAGACCCGCACGGATGGCGATGATCGCCAGTTCGGCGGAGTTGGACGCGCCCAGCTTCTGCTTGATGTTGTACAGGTGGGTGCCGATGGTGCGCGGGCTCAGAGACATGATGTCGGCGATCTCCTGCACCGACTGCCCCTTCGCAAGCGCCAGGAACACCTTGAATTCCTTCTCGCTCAGCATGTCCACAGGGCTCTTTTGCCCCGCCAGCTGCTGAACGGCGAGTTGCTGGGCGATGCCCGGCTCGAGGTAGGTGCGCCCCTGCGCGACCTGGCGAATCGCCTGAATCAGCTCGTCGGCGGCGCTGCGCTTGGTGAGATATCCCACCGCGCCCGCCTTGAGCACCCGCCTCGCGTGCATGATGTCCTCGTGCGCCGACAACACCAGCACCCGCGCCTGCGGCTCCCGCGCGAGAATCCGTCCGATCGCCTCGAGCCCGCCGATCCCCGGCATGGCGATGTCCATCACCACGACGTCCGGACGCAGTTCGGCAAAGTTTCGCACCGCTTCCTCGCCGCTGCTCGCCTCGGCGACCACCTTGATGTCCGACGTGCCCTGCAACAGGAGGCGAAAGCCCATGCGCACGACGGCGTGGTCGTCCACCAGCATGACGTCGATTCCCGCGTCGCTCATCGCCGTCCCGTCTCAGGCAGTGGCCGTTGCCAGCGGGTGCAGCGGGATGGACGCCTGCACCATCACGCCCTCTCCCGGCCGGCTCTCGATGGAGAAGCGGCCGTTCAACCCTTCCACCCGCTCGCGCAGCCCCATCAGTCCGAAGCGCGCGCTGTCGACCGCATTGCGCTCGCCCAGCCCCTTGCCGTTGTCGCGCACGCTGACCTCCACCCCTTGCGCATCCCGCACGACGCGGATGTCGGCACGGCTGGCCGCGGCATGCCGCACGACGTTGGTGATGCACTCCTGCAACAGCCGATAGATGGCGATATTCACGGTCTCCCCCAGGTCGTCGAGGTCACCCTGCAGGTCCATTCGCACCGTGATCTCCGGATAGCGATCGGTCCACGTGTCGCGCAGTTCCTCGAGCGCCTCGCGCAATCCCAGGTTGTCCAGCGCACTGGGACGAAGCTGGCGGATGATGCCATGTACGACGTCGTAGATGTGCCCGCCCACCTGGACGATGGTCTGCGCACTGCTGTGGATGTCGGGCAAGTCGGCGGCGGTACGGTTGGCGATCGCCGCGCCGATCGTGCGGATCGCCGTCACGCACTGCCCGAGTTCGTCGTGCAGTTCGCGCGCGATGCTGCGTCGCTCCTCCTCCAGGCGCGTCTGGATCAGCCTGGTGAGACGCCGGTTCTGCTCGAGGTCCGCCTCGACCTGCTGCGCGCGCTTCTGTGCGGTGATGTCGCGCATGCTGACGATCTCGCCGATGACCGAATCGCTACCGGGATCGATCAGCGGTGCGGCCGAGAGCAGCACGTCGATCGGCACTCCGTTGCGAGGAAGACGCCGCGTCTCCAGATTCTCGACCAGGCGCCGTTCGCGGATCGCAGCCAGATTCGCCTCGACCTCGTCTTCCGCACCCTCGGGCGTGAGCAGGGTCGCGCTGCGACCGACCATCTCCTGCGCGGCGTAGCCGAACATGCGTTCCGCCGCGGGATTCCAGAACGAGATGTTGCCCTGAAGGTCGTGAATGATGATGGCGTCGCTCGACTGGCGGGCGACCAGCGCCAGCCGCAGATTCTCCGCATGGCTGCTCTCGAGCGCAGCGGCCATCGCGTTGAAGGTACTGCCGATCTCGTCGAAGTCGCGCACCGCGAAGCGCGGCAACCGCGTGCTCAGCTCACCGCGCTGCATGCGCGACATCCCGGCGAGGATCTTCTGCGCCGGCCGCAGCGAACGGCCGACCAGCAGGAACACGACGACGTTGACGACCACCAGCAAGCCCACGAGCAGCCACAGCAGCTGCACCAGATCGTCCCAGGCATCGAGGACCGAGCGCGTATCGTCGGAGCGGACGAGGACCCGCCCCTCGCCCGTCGCCAGTTCGATCTCGCCGAGCCGCGGCGCCACCATCTCGTAGAACCAGCGAGGCGCGTCCCGTCCTGCCTTGTAGAGGGACGGCGGTGACTGGTACAGCAGGTGTCCGTCCGTGCTGTAGAGTTTGATGTCATGCGCCCGCACGCGTCCGAGGCTCTCCAGGAACTCCATCAGAACCTCGTTGGGATGGCGTCCCTCCTGCTCCAGACTGGTGCCCTCCAGCACGCCGGTGAGCAGCTGCAGCGCCACCTTGCCTCCCGCCTCCATCTCCTCGCGGATGGATCGGCGCATGTCGCTGACAATGATGTTCACGGTCAGCAGCGTGAACAGGACGATCAGCGTGGTGATGATCAGGTTGATGCGCAAGCGCAAGCTCATACCCGGCCTCCCTCGATCCATTGCTTCACGTCCCGGGTCGCGCAGACGAGCGCGTCGACCATCGCCGGATGCAGCGCCGAGTGTCCCCCCTCCTCCACCATGCGCAGCGATGATGCGGACCAGGCACGATGCAGCGTGTAGGCAGCGGCGGGTGGACACACCAGGTCACGCCGCCCCTGCACGAGGATGGCCGGTATGCCCTGCAGACGCTCCATCCCGCCGATCAACGCTCCGGGTTCGAGGAAGCAGTCGTTGATCAGGTAGTGCAGCTGCACCCGGACGCGCGCAAGCAGACCGTCGGACGCAGGAACGGCGGCACGTCCCGTCGCTTCACCGACGGCCATGACCGCAGTTTCGTATTCGCTCCAGTCGGCGGCAGCCTTGCGCGCGAGTGCTTCGTCGTCTGCCGTGACGGCGGCATGGTAGCGCGCGATCAGAGCCTGCGCCGTCGCGTCGTCATCCCCGCTCAGACGCTTCCATGCCTCGGGCATGAATGCACGCAGGCCGCACACGAACCACGCGACCTCCTCTCTGGAGGCGAGGAAGACGCCGCGTAGCACCGCCGCGCGCACGCGCCGCGGATGCTGCTGTGCATAGGCGAGCGCCAGCGTGCTGCCCCACGACCCGCCGAACAGGACCCAGCGGTCGATCCCCAGCGACGCGCGCAGACGCTCGACGTCATCGATCAGATGTCGCGTGGTGTTGTGGGCGGTGCCGCCCGCCGGGGTGGACCGGCCGCATCCACGCTGATCGAACAGCACGATGCGGTAGAACGCCGGGTCGAAGAAGCGTCGATGCGTCGGATTGATGCTGCTGCCCGGGCCGCCGTGCAGGAACAGGACCGGCACGCCTTGCGGTGCCCCGCACGTTTCCACGTGAAGCGCATGACCGCCTCCTACGGCGAGCCGTGTGACGCTCGCCGGTTCGAGCGGCGGATACAGGGAAAGCGGATCCGGCATCGCGTCCTCCACCCCGTCGATCCGCCGCGTCAGGAGTCCTTGAGCTTGAACAGGATCGGAAGCCTGACGGTGAAATTCTTGTTGCGCAACTCGCGCGGAACGGTGGGCAGTACTTCCTTGACCATCTCGATCGCCCTCTGGTCGAGCACCGCGTGGCCGCTGCTGGCTGCCACCGACACCCGTTTGAGCCGTCCGTCCGATCCGTACTCGACCGAGACCTGTGTGGTCCCCTCCCACTTGCGCTCGCGCGCGAGCCTGGGGTAGGCGCGCTCGCCACGCTCCTTCACCAACTTGCCTACACGCGACTGAATGAGCATTGCGAAGCGATCCAGTGCGCCGTCGTCGACCTGCTCCGGCGCGGATCGCGCGACCACTGGAGGTTGAAGTACCGGCGCCGTCCCCTTCGGCGGCGCCGGCGCAGTAGGCGCGACCGGCGCGACCGGTGCAGGCGCCGCCTGGAGCGGTGCTGCGGCGGTGGTGGCAGGGCGTGGCACGGGCGGCGAGACCGGAGTCGGAGCGCTGGGTCGAACGCTCGGCTCCACGCGCGGGGCCTGCTGTGCGACCTGTGGACGCGGCTGCTCGACGCGTGGCTGCTGTCTCACCGGCTCGCTGCGCAGCTCCGGACGTGGCGCCGGCGCCTGCTGGACGACCTGTGGAGCGGGCGCCGGCGCCTGCTCGACGCGTGGCTGCTCCTTGGGGGCGTCGGTACGGGGCGTCGGCACCGTGGGCTCCGGGCGCGTCTGCGTGCGCGGAAGCGGCAACGCATCCGGCCTGGGGGTTGGTGCGATGGCGAGGATCTCACGCTGCGGCTCGACGCGTGGCTGCTCCTTGGGGGCGTCGGTACGGGGCGTCAGCGCCGTGGGCTCCGGGTGCGTCTGCGTGCGCGGAAGCGGCAACGCATCCGGCCTGGGGGTCGGTGCGATGGCGAGGATCTCACGCTGCGGCTCGACGCTCGTCTGCGGCGGTGGCGGCGTCTGCACCGGTTCGACGCGCGTCATGGGCAGCGCCTGCACGGCTGGGGTCCGGGCAACGGGCGGAGCATCCGGGCGCGGCTGCGGCGCCGTCGGCGCGCGCGGCTGCATCTGCGGTTCCGGCCGCGGCTCGCTACGCTGCACCTGGGGCTCGATACGAGGCTGCTGCGGCTGCTGCGGCACCGGCTGGACCGGACGCACGGCAGGCGCGACGTCGGTGCGCGCAACCGGCGGCAAAGGCTGCTGCTGCGGCTGAGCGAGTTCGGGCTGGACACGCGGCAGCGGAGCGGGCGATGGCAGCGGCCGGGGCTGCTCGGGCTGCGGCTGCACGCGCTCGACAGGTGGCACGCGCTCGACGCGCTGCGGGGCGGCGGGCTTCTTTTTCTCCACCTTCTTCGGGGCCGGCGCCGTACGCTCCTTTTTGGGAAGAGGCTTGGGCTTGGGCTTCGGCTCCGGCTTGGGGGGCGGCTTGACCTCCTCCGGCTTGGCCAGTTCCACCGTCAGCACCTTCTCCACCGGACGTGGTTTGCTCAAGCTGGGAAGGAACACCACGGCCGCCAGGTGCAGGGCGAGCGACAGCACGAGCGCCCATACCGCAGGGCGGTCCCGGTACCAATACTGGTCTGGATCCAGTGGATCAGTTGCGGTCGCGCTGGACATGGTGCGAGCGTAGGAGACGCGCACGATACAAGTAAAGCGCCACCTGCTTGCGACGCGCGATTCTCATGATATTCATGAGCAGCAATTGCTGATTTTGGTGTGGGAGCGCGCAGCGCGCTCCCGGACAATAACTCACGAACTCTTTCGGCTGCAGGGAGCTTTCGGCCCTAGAGCAGGCGGGGTTCTCCGCTTCTGTCCAATGGACTGGGCGGAAAGATTAATGATAACCGTTAATACTGGAGAAGACTATGTGGACCAAGCCTGAATTCACCGAAATGCGCTTCGGCTTCGAAGTCACGATGTACATCTACAACCGCTAAGCCGTCTGCGGTTGGACAAAAGCCCCGCAAGGGGCTTTTGTTTTTGGCGCGCTTCACGGGGAAGGACATGCGAATACGGGTATTGGGTGCCGCGGCCGGCGGCGGGTTTCCGCAGTGGAACTGCAACTGCAGAAACTGCGACGGCGTGCGCAAGGGTACGGTGCGGGCGACCCCGCGCACGCAATCGTCGATCTGCCTGTCGTCGGATGGCATCAACTGGGTGCTGTTCAACGCCTCGCCCGATGTGCTGGCGCAGATCAAGTCGTTTCCGCCGCTGCAGCCTGCGCGGGCGATCCGTGACACCGGAATCCGTGCGATCGTGCTCGTGGACGGACAGATCGATCACACCACCGGACTGCTCATGCTGCGCGAGGGCAAGCCGCTCGAGATCTGGTGCACGGACATGGTCCACGAGGACCTGACCAGCGGCAATCCGCTGTTCAAGATCCTCGGGCATTATGCAGGCGTCAATCGACACCGTTTGCCGATCGAAGCGGACAGCAGCTTCACCATCGACGGCATCGAGCATCTGCGCTTGCGCAGCGTCTCCCTCAAGAGCAAGGCTCCGCCCTACTCCCCGCACCGGGACAACCCGCACGATGGTGACAACGTCGGCCTGTTCATCGAGGACGAGCGCACGGGACGCAGCCTGTTCTACGCACCGGGACTCGGAGAGATCGAGCCGCACCTGAAGCCGCTGATGGACAAGGCCGATGCCGTGTTGGTGGACGGCACGTTCTGGACCGACGACGAGATGATCCGGCTCGGCGTCTCGAAGAAGCGCGCGCGCGAGATCGGCCATCTGCCGCAATCGGGTCCGGGGGGCATGATCGAAGTGCTCGAGCCGCTGCGTGCCCGGCACAAAGTGCTGATTCACATCAATAACACCAATCCCATCCTCGACGAGGATTCGAGCGAGCGCGCGCAGTTGCGCGGCGCGGGCATCGACGTCGCGTTCGATGGCATGGAAATCGAGTTGTAGAGGCAGGAGACCAGACAATGGGCGCACCGGAGAACCTCGCCTGGAGCCGTGAAGAGTTCGAGCAACGCCTGCGCGACAAGGGCAAGCGATACCACATCTATCACCCGTTTCACGTCGCGATGAACAGCGGCGGCTGCACCCGCGAGCAGGTTCAGGGATGGGTCATCAATCGCTTCTACTATCAGACGGCGATCCCTCTCAAAGATGCCGCCATCATGTCGAACTGCCCGGTGCGTGACGTGCGGCGCGAGTGGATCACGCGGATCTTCGATCACGACGGCCGCAGCGGGGACGAGGGCGGCATCGAGGCCTGGTTGCGCCTGGGCGAGGCAGTGGGCCTGCGCCGGGAGGACATCGTCTCGCACGAGCATGTCCTGCCGGGCGTGCGGTTCGCGGTCGACGCCTACATCAACTTCGCGCGCACCCGACCGTGGCAGGAAGCGGTCACCTCGTCGCTCACCGAGATGTTTGCACCGGAGATCCATCAGAAGCGGCTGGACACCTGGCCGGAGCACTATCCGTGGATCGACAAGGAAGGCTATTTCTACTTCCGCAAGCGCCTGTCGGAGGCACGTCGAGACGTGCAGTTCGCGCTCGGTTTCACGCTCGATCACTACACCACGCGCGCGCAGCAGGAGCGCGCGCTCGAGATCCTGCAGTTCAAGCTCGACGTGCTGTGGAGCATGCTCGACTCGATGCAGGTCAACCTCGGCATCGGCCCAAACGCATGAACGCGCACGACCCGCTTCCCCTCGACCGTCCGCTCGAACTCCGGCGCCAGTTCCGGTTCCAATGGGAACCGGCGCAGGAGAGTTTCGTCCTGCTCTATCCCGAAGGCATGGTGAAGCTTCAAGGCAGCGCCGGCGAGATCATGAAGCGCGTCGACGGCAACCGCAGCGCCGAACAGATCGTGGCCGACCTGGAGGCCTCGTTCCCCGGGGTCGATCTGCGCAACGACGTGCTGCAATTCCTGGAGGTCGCACATGGAAAGGGCTGGATCCACGCAAACGTCGGCTAGCAGGCCGCTCTGGGTCAATGCCGAGATCACGTACAAGTGTCCGCTGCACTGCGTGTTCTGCTACAACCCGACCGACTACAGCCGGTACGGCCCGGAGTTGTCGACCGACGACTGGCTGCGCGTATTCCGCCAGGCGCGTGAACTGGGCGCCGTGCAACTGGGCATCTC
Organism: uncultured Burkholderiales bacterium; assembly: GCA_964570955.1. Classification (GTDB taxonomy): domain Bacteria; phylum Pseudomonadota; class Gammaproteobacteria; order Burkholderiales; family SHXO01; genus SHXO01. The sequence goes on from CAZNBS010000099.1 coordinate 15,532, forward strand.
CGGCGGGGAGCCGCTCATGCGCGACGACGTCGAGGTCATGGTGGCGGAGTCGAACCGGCTCGGCTACTACGTCAACCTGATCACTTCGGGAATCGGGCTCACCGAGAAGCGCATTGCGGCGTTCAAAGAGGGGGGACTGGGACAGATCCAGCTCTCCTTCCAGGACTCCACGCGAGAGATGAACGACTTCCTGTCGAGCACCAAGACCTTCGAGCTGAAGTCGAAGGTGGCGAAGCTGATCAAGCAGTACGACTATCCGATGGTGCTCAACGTCGTCCTGCACCGGATGAACATCGACCATATCCAGCAGATCCTGGACATGGCCGAGGCGATGGAAGCCGACCATGTCGAATTGGCTAACACCCAGTACTACGCGTGGGCAATGGTCAATCGCGACCACCTGCTGCCCAGCCGCGAGCAGCTGGTACGGGCCGAGGAAATCACGAACGCATTTCGCGCACGTGTGGGCAACAGGATGAAGGTGTACTTCGTCGTGCCCGACTACTATGCGAACCGGCCGAAGAAGTGCATGAACGGGTGGGGCACGACGTTCTTGAACGTGACGTCGGACGGACTCGCGCTGCCGTGTCACGAAGCGCGCATGCTGCCGGGGCTGGAATTCCCGAACGTGCGCGAGCACGACATCGCCTGGATCTGGAACGAGTCACCGGGATTCAACGTCTATCGCGGCGACGCGTGGATGAAGGAGCCGTGTCGCAGCTGTCCGGAAAAGGAAAACGACTACGGTGGCTGCCGCTGCCAGGCCTTCATGCTGACCGGCGATGCGACGAACACCGATCCGATCTGCGACCTTTCGCCGCATCACCACGTGGTGACGAGCGTCGTGGAGAAAGCACAGCTGCCGGGCCGGCCGGCCACCGTGCGCCCCCTCGTGTTCCGCGACGACAACAATTCGCGCCGACTCAGCGGCACGACGAGCGAGGAGAAGACGTAACCGGGGCTGCTAACCCGCCTGCGTCATGAGCCCCACTCACCACGCGAGTCACGAATCACGAATCACCAGTCACGACTCACGAATCACGAATCACGAATCACGAATCACGAGTCACGAATCACGAATCACGAG
>CAZNBS010000100.1:0-7633 GCA_964570955.1 uncultured Burkholderiales bacterium
CTCTCCTTTGCTGATTTTGAAATTTATGCATCGCAGATAGCGATGTTTAGAGAATAGTCCGCCTGCCTGGCGGGCGCGTCAACCGGAATAATTCGACGTTGTGCCTGCGAGTATGCTGGGAGCATTCAGATTGCTACATGCAGTCCGTCGACTGTGGTCTGCCGGAGAAGCAGTCTCCCGTTCTAGAATGAACCGACGAGCGATTCCGTCTTCAACGAAAAGATCGTCCTGGGCGGCCCGCTGCAGTCCTGCAGCTACGATCCGCTCACCGGTTGTTTCGGCGACGGCTGCTGCGCCACGTACGGCGAGGCGGACGTCGCCCATCTGGTGCGCGTGAAGGTTACGCCCGAGTTCCTGGAATTCTCGATGTCACGCGGAAACGCTCTGAGGACGACGCGTCCCGAGATGCGCCCCCGACTTGAGCAATCGTGTTGGCTGCCCTTATGCTTTGGGCCGTTCTTCGAACGGAGGCTTACGTGCAGTTCAGATTCAGGCCGATTCACATGCTGGTATGCATCGGGGCAATCATGCTCGCCTCCTGCACCATAGCACCGCAGCGCTACTCGACGCCGCAGGCCGAAACGTTCACTCTATTGCATGGCGATCTCGAAACGAGCGGACTCGCCTTCCTGACACCCTCAACGGTCACTGGGCAAGAGGAAGACAAGCAGGCCCTGGCTCTGATCTTCTTTAGTGCGGTGGCGCGGCAGCGACCCGAGTTTCGACTGCTGCCGCTCTCCGCGACCATCAGCGCCGTAAACCGAGAGGGGCTGACCGATGTGTATAAGGGCATGTATCGAGACTACCGCGACACGGGTGTGTTCGACCCGACGGCGCTAAGGCAGATCGGGCAGGCAACGGGTATGCGCTTCCTCGGGCAGTTGAAGATGGCGGCGTTCGGGCAGCGCAATAGTGCTCGTTTCGGGATCTTCGGTTTAGATATCATGAAGACTCAGACCGCTACGATCCGCCTCTACTTTCAGATTTGGGACACGAACACTGGCGCCATCGCATGGGAAGGCGCGGAAGAACTGGCAGCCGCGCACGATACCATGGCCGAGAAAACGGTGACATTCAAATCAGTAGTGGAGGAGGCCACGCTCGAGTTGATTCGGCTGCTGCCCTGACATCGTCGGCGTGAGAACGCGGCCGAAGACGCAACAATCGCTGCCGTAGAGATTGCTCCGATGACCGAACTCGCGAGTCGAGAAAAGAACGTGCTGGGCGGACCGCTGCAGTCGTGCAGCTACGATCCCCTCACCGGCTACTTCCGCGACGGCTGCTGCGCCACCTACGGCGAGGCGGATGTCGCCCACCTGGTGTGCGTGAAGGTCACCGCCGAGTTCCTGGAATTCTCGACGTCGCGCGGCAACGATCTCACCACTGCCCGTCCGGAGATGCGTTTCAAGGGACTGAAGCCGGGGGGACCGATGGTGCCTGCACGTGCTGCGCTGGGTTGAGGCTTGGGAGGCGGGCAAGGCGCCCGCGGTCGTGCTCGAAGCCACGCACGAGAAGGTGTTGGAGTATGCGCCGCTGTCGGCGCTCAAGCGTTACGCCATCGTCGCCAAGTCGTAGCGGCCGCCGAGAGTCTGCGTCAGTCAACAAAGACCCGCGTGCGCTTCGGATCCGGCATTGCTGATGTTGAGCTGCCCAGTGTCCTCTCCCCAGATGACCAGGATGTTGGTTTGCCTTTCGTCTGGGCGCCGGCAGTGTGCATGGTGACGGCCAGCAGCGCCAGCACCAGCCCCTGCAGCAGGCGCTTGCTGTGGAAGTATCTTGAAAGACGTGTGTTTTCTCCTTAACGCGCGGGCTCGACGGAGACCGCGAGCGCCTCGGTGTAGGTAATGTCGACGAGATCGCCCACCTGCACCTTACGCAGGTTCGCCATGTTCGCCGCCTTGACCGTCTGTGCGTGGCCGCGCGGGCCGGTGAGGGTGACGGTGCCATTGGGCAGATCGACCGCCGTGACCGTGGTCGTCACCGTCACTTGACGGCCGACCGCGCCGGCTGGCTTCTCACCGGGTTGCGCGCGCTCGACGCCGCTCGCTTCGACCACCCCGGGCGCACCCTGCGAGGCCTTCTTGACCTGCCACGCCAGCGCTTCGGTGTAGCGAACCGTGACCGTGTCGCCGACCTCGACCTGATCCAGGTTGCGTACCTCCGGCCCCGCTTCGATCACCCACCAGTCGCCGCGATCTTCTCCCTGTAGCGTGACCGCGCGCGTGTTGCGGTCGATGGCCACGACCCGGGCCTTGGCCTCCACCGTCTCCTGCTTGGCGCCCGATGGTTTCTGCACCGCGGCGCAAGCGCTCAGGGTCAGCAGCAGTGCCAAGGATACGAGCAAGCGATGTATCTGCATGAAATGACTCCTCAGTCGACCGGCAGACGGGGGAATGGCCGGCGCTCGGCCGGTTCAGCGCACCGGCATTCGCGAGCGGGAGAATTGTAATTTCTGCCTGCTCCGTTCATGACAAGCGGGCCGATTATCGCCAGCGCGAGAAATGTGGTCAATCGCAGATGTCTACATTGCGCTGCGCCGCTCGGCGTCGGGCTGTTGGCGCGTCTACGCCCCGGCTCTTGCGGGGATGAAGATGAAAAGGCCGGCCGTTTGCGATGAAGCGCGACGCGTCGCGAATCTAGCGTCGGCGCGACGGTCTGACAGACGGATTCCCGACGATGCAGTCCCGCATGCCGCCGTTGCACCGTGCACCGCCACCGCGCCTGCCCTCGCCCTGCCGGCCCGAGCACGAACCGGTGCGCGCCGCCCTGCGCGCGCTCGGGCCACTGGACTGGGCCGGCGTCGCGGCAGCCGCCACCCCCTGGGTGCAGGCAGTGCGCGCGCGTCCGGCGCCCTTCTGGGCGCTGGAATCCCTCCTGCGCGAGTACCCGCTCTCGAGCGAGGAGGGGCTGGTGTTGATGCGCCTGGCCGAGGCGCTGCTGCGCGTGCCCGACGTCGACACCGCCATCGCGCTGACTGCGGACCAGCTCGCACGCGCCGACTTCGATCCGCGCAGCGGCGACGACGCGGACACGGGGCGACGCCTGCTCGGAACGCTTTCCGCCTCGGCCATCGTGCTGTCCAGGCGCCTGCTGCACGATGACGCCGCACGTGCGCACGACAGCCTGCTCGAACGGCTTGGCGCGCGTGCGGTGGTGGGGGCCGCCGTGCGCGCCATCCAGTTGCTCGGCCGGCAGTTCGTGCTCGCGGCCGGCATCGACGAGGCGATCGAGGCTTCCCATGCACAGCGCCGGAGCCACGCCGCGTTGCGCTTCTCCTACGACGCGCTCGGAGAGGGCGCGCGCAGCGATGCCGACGCGCAGCGCCACCTCGAGGCCTACGCCGCGGCCATCGTGCGTCTCGCCCGCGAGACGGGCGGTCGCGGACCGGAACGAAGCGACGGCATCTCGATCAAGCTCAGTGCCCTGTTCGCCCGCTACGAGGAGTCGCAGCGCGAACGCGTGTTCGCGGAACTCGTGCCGCGCGCCTGGCGCTTGTGCGAGGCCGCGGCGCATGCCGGAATCCATCTCACCGTCGATGCCGAGGAGAGCGAACGTCTGGAACTGTCGCTCGATGCCTTCGACGCGCTCGCCGCGCGCGTGGCAGCCGGACATCATCGATGGCGCGGACTGGGACTGGCGGTCCAGGCCTATCAGACGCGCTCGCTGGAGACGGTGCAGGCGGTGGCGGACATCGGCAAGCGCCACGGCTTGCACCTGATGGTGCGGCTGGTCAAGGGCGCCTACTGGGATACCGAGATCAAGCGCGCCCAGGAACTCGGCCTTCCCGGCTACCCCGTCTTCACGCACAAGGATCACACCGACATCGGCTATCTGGCCTGCGCGCGTGCGCTGCTGAACAACGCGGTGCGCGACGGCAGCCTCTATCCACAGTTCGCGACGCACAACGCTGCCACCATTTCCGCCGTCCTGCAGATGGCGGGGGACGCGGGCACGCCCTTCGAGATGCAGCGGCTGCACGGCATGGGTGAGGCGATCTATCGCGAGGTCGTGCATGACCACCCGCAACTGGCCTTGCGCGTGTACGCACCGATCGGTGCGCAACGCGACCTGCTCGCCTATCTGGTTCGGCGCCTGCTCGAGAACGGTGCCAACACTTCCTTCGTGCACCGGCTGGCCGACCCGGGCCTCGGCGTTGCCGACCTGCTGCGCGCACCGGTCATCGATGATCACGAACCGGGCCTTCCGCTGCCACGCGAACTCTACCTACCGGTGCGCGTCAATGCGGCGGGGCTGGATCTGTCCAGTGCGCACATGCGCGCGCCGCTCGACCGGGCGCTGGCCGGTCTGCGGATCGAACCAGTGCGCGAGACCCCGGATGGCGAGATCGACGTGTGCATGCGCGGGCTGCACGCGGCAGCCGACGCGTGGAGCGGCCGCGGTGTGGAGGCACGCGCCGCGGTGCTGGACCGGGCCGCGGATCTGCTGGAGGCCGAGCTGGCGCCGCTCTGCGCGCTGGTCATCGGTGAAGGACGCAGGACCGCGGCCGATGCACTGGCCGAAGTGCGCGAGGCAATCGACTTCTGCCGGTACTACGCCGCGCAGGCGCGGGAGCGTCTGGTGCCGCAACCGCTGCCGGGTCCGACCGGCGAGCGCAACGAGTTGCGCATGCAGGGCCGCGGCGTGTTCGTGTGCATCAGCCCGTGGAACTTCCCGCTGGCCATCTTCACCGGCCAGGTGACTGCCGCACTGGTCGCGGGCAATGCCGTGGCCGCGAAGCCGGCGGAGCAGACTCCGGCGATCGCACGACGCGTGGTCGAACTCCTGTACCGGGCCGGGGTCCCGCGCGAAGCGCTGACCCTCGTGCACGGTGCGGGCGAACGCGTGGGTGCCGCCCTGGTGGCACACCGGCTCACCGGCGGCGTGTGCTTCACCGGTTCGACCAAAGTGGCGCGGCACATCGCGCGTGCGCTCGCGTCGAAGGAGGGCCCGATCGTGCCGCTGATCGCCGAGACGGGCGGTCTCAACGCGATGATCGTCGACAGCAGCGCGCTCGCCGAGCAGGTGGTCGATGCCGTCGTGCAGAGCGCCTTCCGCAGCGCCGGCCAGCGCTGCTCGGCGCTGCGCCTCCTGGCGCTGCACGAGAGCATCGCACAGGGCGTGATCGACATGCTCGCCGGCGCGATGGCGCAGCTGCGTGTAGGTGACGCGGGGGTGCTTGCCACCGACGTCGGCCCGCTCATCGATCATCAGGCGCACGCCGGGATCGCGCGGCACGTCGCGCGTCTCGAGCGCGAGGCGACGCTGCTCGCCCGCACGCCGCTGCCGGATGACGCCCCGCAGGGCGCGCTCGCACCCGTGATGTTCGAGATCGCGCGCATTGCCGATCTGCGCGAAGAGATCTTCGGTCCGGTGCTGCACGTGGTGCGCTGGCGCGGCGAGGTCGAGGCCGTCGTGCGCGAGATCAACGCTCTGGGCTATGGCCTGACGCTCGGGATCCAGACGCGCATCGACAGCCGGGCGGAACGCATCGCCGCCTGCGCGCGCGTGGGCAACGTCTATGTCAATCGCAACATGATCGGGGCGGTGGTCGGTGTGCAGCCCTTCGGCGGACAGGGCCTGAGCGGCAGCGGACCGAAGGCCGGCGGTCCGCACTACCTGCCGCGCTTCTGCGTCGAGCAGACCTTCACGGTGAACACCGCTGCCGCCGGCGGCAACGCCGGCCTGCTCGCGGGGGAGTGAGCAGCCGTCACGGGTACAGGCCGCGTTCCTCGCGCGCGATCAGGATGCGCTCGCACGCCACGGCGAAGGTCGCGGTACGCAGCGGGATGCGGTGACGATCGGCGGTGTCCCAGATGCGGCGCAACGCATCGACCAGGATGCGGTCCAGGCGCAGATTGACCTCGTCCTCGTTCCAGAAGAACGAATTGAAGTCCTGCACCCACTCGAAGTAGCTGACGGTGACGCCCCCGGCGTTGCAGATGACGTCGGGCACCACCAGCACGCCGCGTTCGGCGAGGATGTCATCGGCCGCAGGCAGCGTCGGGCCGTTCGCGCCCTCGAGCACCAGCCTCGCCTTCACACGCCGCGCGCGCTGCGCATCGATCTGCCCTTCCAGCGCCGCCGGGATGAGGATATCGCAGTCGGTGTCCCAGAATGCCTCGGCGTCGATCGCCCCCGCATGCGCGAACCCCGCGACGCTGCCGTGGGCGCGCACATGCGGAATGAGCGCCGCGAGATCGAGGCCGCGCGGGTGGACGATGCTGCCGTGCTGATCCTGGACGGCGACGATGCGCGCGCCGGCCTGATGGAACAACTCGGCTGCGGCCGAGCCGACTTTGCCGAAGCCCTGTATCGCCACCGTCGCGCCGTTCAGATCGAGATCCAAGCGGCGCGCTGCCTCGCGTCCGGTGACGAAGACGCCGCGCCCGGTGGCCTTCACCCGCCCGTGCGACCCACCCAGGTGCAACGGCTTGCCGGTCACCACGCCGGTGGTCGTGGCGCCCACGTTCATCGAATAGGTGTCCATCATCCACGCCATGACTTGGGCATTGGTGTTCACGTCGGGCGCAGGAATGTCCTGGTGCGGTCCGATGACGAGACCGATCTCGCTGGTGTAGCGGCGCGTGAGCTTTTCAAGTTCCTTCATCGAGAGGCGGGCCGGATCCACGCGCACGCCGCCCTTGGCGCCGCCGAACGGCAGGTTTACGGCGGCAGTCTTGATCGTCATCCAGGCTGCCAGCGCCATCACCTCCTCCAGCGTGACGTTCGGGTGGTAGCGCACCCCGCCCTTGCCCGGTCCGCGCGTCAGATTGTGCTGCACGCGATAGCCCTCGAAGTGGCGCACGCTGCCGTCGTCCATCTCGATGGGCACGTCGACCACCAGCATGCGCTTGGGCCGGCGCAGCGTGTCCGCCCAGCGCGCGAGTCCCCCGAGATAGGGCAGCACGCGCTCGATCTGCGCGAGATAGGTGTTCCAGGGGCTGTCGGCGTGCGCGATGACGTAGGACAGGCTCATCGGATCTCCTCGATGGTCGGCATGCCACTGTACGCAAATGCCGGACCGAGCGGACGCTCAACCCGCCGCCTGGTTGCGGGCGGTGCGCAGGGCAATCCACTGAGCGGCGACGACGATGCCTGCCAGGATGGCGCCCAGCGTATCGGTCAGTCCGCCAGGCTTGATCAGTACGAGCGCGGCGACCAGCAGCAGCACGCGCTGCCAGGGAGCCGTCCTGCGCAGCAGGTAGCCGGAGAAGCCCGCAGCCAGGCAGGTCACTCCCACGGTCGCGGTAAGCGCGGTCTGCACGATAGTCACCGGCGCGCCGATCATGAGCAGAGATGGACCGAAAACGAACATGAACGGAATGATGAAGCCGGTCGCACCCAGGCGCAGTGCCGCCACGCTGGAGTCCCACAGCTGCGCACGGGAGATGCCGTTGGCAGCGTACACCGCGAGCGCCACCGGCGGTGTGATGGCCGACAGGATGGCGAAGTAGAACACGAACATGTGTGCCGCCTCGACCGACACGCCCAGTTTGACCAGTGCCGGGACGAGCAGTGCGGTCTGCATGATGTAGGCGGGCGCGGTCGGCATCCCCATGCCGAGCACGATGCCGGCGATCATGGTGAGCACCAGCGCGAACAGCATGTGGTTGCCGGCGGCAGCGAGCACGAG
>CAZNBS010000100.1:7643-16569 GCA_964570955.1 uncultured Burkholderiales bacterium
GCCGATGACGATGCCGGCGCAGGCGCACGAGAGGGCCACGGTGACCGTGTTGCGCGCGCCGGCCTCGAGGGCCTCGACCAGATTCCCCAGACGAACGTACTTGCGCGTGTTCGCGCGCAACAGCGCGGTGGGGATGGTGGAGGCGATGCCGCACAGGGCCGCGAAAGGTGCGCTGTAGCCGGCGACCAGCGCGCCCACGATGATCGCCAGGGGCAGGAACAGGTGGCCGCGTTCGCGTAGCACTTCACCAAGGCGTGGCAATTCCGCGCGCGGCAGGCCGTGCATGCCGAGGCGCTTGGCCTCGAAATGCACCGACATGTAGATCGCGAAGTAGTACAGCAGCGCAGGCAGCAATGCGTACGCGGCGACCTGCAGGTAGCTGATGCCGAGAAACTCGGCCATGATGAAGGCGGCTGCGCCCATGATCGGGGGCATGATCTGTCCGCCGGTCGAGGCCACGGCCTCGACAGCGCCGGCGAACGCCGGCTTGTAGCCGATGCGCTTCATCATCGGAATGGTGAAGGTGCCCGTGGTCATCACGTTCGCCACCGCGCTGCCCGACACCGTACCGAACATGCCGCTGGTCAGGCACGCGACCTTGGCCGGGCCGCCCGCGCTGTGACCGGTCAGGCTCATGGCGAAGTCCATGAACAGTTGCCCGGTGCCCGTGCGCTCCACCAGCGCACCGAACAGGATGAACAGCATCACGTAGGTCGCCGACACGTACAGCGGGATGCCGAAGATGCCCTCGGTCCCGAGGTACATCTGCTCGAACAGCAGCTCGAGGTCGATGCCGGCGACGACTCCCGCGTACACGAGAAAGGCCACTGCGGTGAGCGGCAGCGTCCAGCCCACCGCGCGCCGCGTTGCCTCGAGGACGAGCAGGACCGTCGCGCCGGACAACACCCAGTCGGTGGGACGCAGTTCGTCCACGTAGATCATGCGCCCCAGTACGTAGTCGCGCTCGACCACGTGATAGCCGCACACGACCAGGCTGGCCGCGGCCAGCAGCGCCTCGAGCCAGCCGGGCGAGTCGGTCGCGGCACGCGCGTGCGGCGCCAGGGTGAGAAACGCCAGCACCAGCGCGAAGGCCAGGTGCACGGTGCGCAGCGTCAGCGCATCGGGCGGACCGTACCACGCGATCCACAGATGGAAGCACGACATCGCCAGTCCCACGGCGGCAATGAGCCAGCCGACGGGTGTCCTGCGCGCGATCGATGCGGATTCCATCAGCGTTCGCCTCCGGAGAGCGCAGCTTGCGCGCGGTCATGCGCGGCGTACCAGCGCGTCGCGGCGGGGTGCATGGGCACGCCGATGTCGGCCCCCATGCTGGCCACCGTCGTGTCCTTCATGGCCTTGGCGATGCTCGCGAGGTCGTCCATGCTGGCGACCAGCCCCTCGAGGATCTCGACGACGATCGCGTCCGGAAGATCGCAGCCCACGATGACGTGGGTGGCGTAGCCGATGGTGGGCACCGGCTCCGCTTGTCCCGGATAGGTGCCGGACGGGATGACGATGCGCAGATAGCCCGCGTTCATCTCGCGCATGCGTGCGAGGGCGTCGTCGGGCACGGGTACCAGGCGGATGCTGCGCGCGCTGGCCAGATCCATGACCGCGCCCGACGGCACGGACGTGCCGAGCGTGAAGATATCGGCGTTCCCGTCCTTCATGAGCGAGACAGAATCGGTGTAGTTGCCGGTGTTGAGGCGCCTCAGGTCTTCGTAGCCCATGCCGTACGCCTGCAGAAGCTGCAGGGTGATGGCTTCGCCCGTGTTGCCCTTCGGCTGTGTCGCGAGCGAGCGGCCGCGAAAATCGGCCGGCGTGCGGATGTCCGAATCGGCCAGGGTCACGGCCTGGAAGTACTGGGGATACAGGGTGGCGAGATTGCAGACGTGCGTGGCGCGCGCCGTGAACGGCGCCACGCCGTTGATGGCATCGACGGTGGAGACCGAATTGGCCATGGCGATGTCGGCGCGGCCGATCTCCACGGCCTTGGCGTTGGCCACGCCCCCACCCGGGAGCACCTGTACCCACAGACCGTCGACCCGGCGCTCCAGGAGGTTCTTCAAGGCACCGGCCAGCGGATACCAGGTCCCCCCCTGCGGGCCGGCCGCCAGCTTGAGTCGGTCCGACCGCTCGGCACAGCCCGCCGATAGGCAGGCAAGCAGGGCGGTGGCAAACAGGAGCATCGATACGCGGCGGTGCACGCGCGCCTCCGGAGCTTCGTAGTGGTGTGTCCCGCGCGCATTGTCTGGTCTGTGCGCGCCGACGGCAAGGCCGAATCGTGATGGCGGGGCGCCGTGCGGTAAGCTATGCGTCCTTTGCACAGCGGCATCCCGTTCCAGTCCATGGACATCGTCGAACAGGTCTTTGCCCGGAGCCTGGCCGGTCGGCACGCGCTGGTGGTGGTGGGCGGGACCATGATCGACGTGGACGAGCAGGGAAAGACCATCGGCTACGAGGACGTCCACGGTAAGACCGACATGTTCCGGGCGCATTGTGCGAAGAACGGGCTGGGCGCGACGTACGTCGAGCAGTTCGTGCGGTAATCCAGTCGTGCGGTAATCCAGGGGCGCCCCAACCAACCAGAGGACACCACAAACATGACCAAGGCAATCCGTTTCCACAAGACCGGCGGTCCGGAAGTGCTCGTCTACGAGGACGTGCAGGTCGGCGATCCGGCACCGGACGAGGTGCAGGTGCGCAATACCGCCATCGGGCTGAACTTCATCGACACCTACCACCGCAGCGGACTGTATCCGCTGCCCCTGCCCAGCGGGCTCGGTGTGGAAGCGTGCGCAGTGGTCGAAGCCTGCGGCAAGGAAGTGACGTGGGTGAAGCCGGGTGACCGCGTCGGCTATGCCGGCGGCGCCCCGGGTGCCTATTCGGAGCTGCGCAACATCAAGGGCGATCGTCTGGTGAAGGTGCCCGACGGCATCGCCGACAAGACCGTCGCGGCGATGATGCTGAAGGGCTTGACCGTGTGGTACCTGATCCGTCGCACCTACCGGGTCGAGAAGGGAGAGACGGTGTTGTTCCACGCGGCGGCGGGCGGCGTCGGCCTGATCGCCTGCCAGTGGCTGAAGGCGCTGGGGGTCACCGTCATCGGCACGGTCGGAAGCGACGAGAAGGCGAAGATCGCCAAGGCGCACGGCTGCACGCACACCATCGTGTACACCCGCGAGAACTTCGTCGAGCGCGTGCTCGAGATCACCGGCGGGCGCAAAGTGCCGGTGGTCTACGACTCGGTGGGCAAGGACACGTTCATGGGATCGCTCGACTGCCTGCAGCCGCGGGGACTGCTCGCCGTGTTCGGCAACGGTTCGGGTCCGGTGCCGGCGTTCGATCTGGGGATGCTCGCAGCCAAGGGATCGCTCTACGTCACCCGCCCCACGCTCAATACGTATGTCGCGCGCCGCGCCGATCTCGAGGCAGGCGCCAGCGAACTGTTCGAGGTGGTGAAGTCGGGCAAGGTCAAGATCGAAATCAATCAGACCTACGCGCTGAAGGACGTGGCACAGGCGCACCGCGATCTCGAAGGGCGCAAGACCACCGGCTCCACCGTCCTGCTGCCGTAACGGAGTCGCCCGTGCAGACTGGCGCGACGACGAGTGGGGAGGTGTTGCCGCGCCGCCAGTTCATCAAACGGACTGCCCTCGCTGCCGCGTCCTGGGGCTTGCCGGCGGCGACCCATGCTGGGAAATCGGAGAAACGCGTGTCCACTGCACCCCTCGTCATCATGCAGGGCGACGGACTCGGCCTGACGCCGCAGGAGGCGGCAGAGGAACTCGCTCGGCTCACCGCTGGCCGGGGGCCGACGGCCGATTGGTACGGACTGGGCGGGGAAGTCGAGGAGGTGGAGGCGTGGTTCGCACGGGAACTGGGCAAGGAGCGCGCCCTGTTCATGCCCACCGGCACGCTCGCCAACCAGCTGGCGCTGCGTGCCCTGGCGGGCGAGCGGCGGCGGGTGGTGGTGCAGGACGTCAGTCACGTCTACAACGACACCGGGGATGCGTCCCAGACCCTGAGCGCGCTGACCCTCGTTCCGCTCGCCCCGGATCGGGCTTCCTTCGCCTGGCGCGACGTCGAGCGTGTCCTGCATCGCACGGAATCCGGGCGCGTCGCCGCGCAAGTCGGGGCGATCTCGATCGAGTCGCCGGTCAGGCGGTGCGCCGGCGAACTGTTCGATCGAGACGAGATGGTGCGCATCTGTGCGCGGGCCCGCGAGCGAGGGATGCGCTCGCACCTCGACGGCGCCCGGCTGTACCTCGCCAGCGCCTACACGGGAATCTCTCCGGCGGACTACGCAGCGCCGTTCGACACCGTCTATGTCTCGCTGTGGAAGTGCTTCAACGCCCTCAATGGCGCGATCCTCGCCGGACCGCGTGCGCTGCTGGATCCACTGGTGCACACCCGGCGTATGTTCGGCGGCGCGCTGTTCAACGCGTGGCCATTCGCCCTGCTCGCGCGGCATCACGCCGAGGGCTTCGTCGCACGGCTGACGAGGGCGATCTCCGTGTCCGAAGCGTTCATCGACGCTCTGCCGGCGTCGGTGCGCGTCGAGCGCATCGCAAACGGCAGCAACGTGTTCCGCCTGCACGTCCCGGCGCCGCGCGCGCAGGGCCTGCGGGAGCGGTTGCGCGCGAGCGGCGTCGTGATCGCCAGTCCCGTCGCAGGGATGAACGACGAAGCGACCCTCGCCGTGCTGGTGAACGAGACCTGGAATCGCCGCAGCGGCGCGGAACTCGCGGGTCTGTTCCGCGCGGCACTCGGCACCTGACCGCAGGCGGCAACGCCGCGCGACCTGCACCGTCCTTGGCTTATCATCCGCGGAAAGCAACAAACGGGGGGAGGGAACATGTTCTCACTGAAGGGAAGGGTCGCGCTCGTCACCGGGGCCTCCCGCGGCCTCGGCTGGGCCATGGCGCAGTCGCTCGCGCAGGCAGGCGCACACGTCATTCTCAACGCACGTGACGCGTTTGCGCTGCAGGAGCGGGCCGATCAGCTGACCGCGCAGGGCGGCAGTGCCGAAGCGGCAGCGTTCGACGTCACCGACGAGGCGGCCGGGGCCAACTGCATCCAGAAGGCGGTCGAGCGTCACGGCCGCTTCGACATCCTGATCGCGAACGCCGGCATCCAGCATCGCGCGCCCATCACCGAGTTCGCCCGCACCGACTTCCAGCGGGTGCTCGACACCAACCTGACCGCCGTCTGGGCGCTGGCGAAGGAGGCCGCGCGCGTGATGATTCCGCGCAAGAGCGGCCGCATCGTCATGACCGGATCGATCAGCGCGTTCCTTGCGCGCCCCACAATCTCCGCCTACATCGCGAGCAAGGGCGCGGTCCACGCGCTGACGCGCGAACTGGCGGTGGAACTGGCCCAGCACGGCATCACGGTGAACGCGATCGCCCCGGGTTACTTCGCCACGGAGATGAACACCGCGCTCATCGAGAACAAGGACTTCAACGACTGGGTGTGCCGACGTACGCCGGCGGCTCGCTGGGGACGGCTCGAGGAGATCGGACCGGTGGCGGTGTTTCTCGCCTCCGACGAAGCGTCCTACGTGAACGGCCACGTCCTCACCGTGGACGGCGCGTTCAGCGCGGCGATGTAGTCGCAGACATACATTCACCACGGAGGTCACGAAGGACACGAAGAGAAAGCCTTCGAACACAGAGGACACAGAGGTACACAGAGGAACTGCGAGGCACTGCAACTCGGGCTTTCTCTGTGATCCTCGGTGCCCTCGGTGGTGGACGAAGTGCTACTGCCTTTCTTCGTGACCTTCGTGGTAGATGAACCCGTGGCCGAAGGAGGGGGCATGACACAACAGACGTTCCGCGTGGGCATCACACGCGATGCAATCACGCCGAGCGGGGAGCCGGTGTGCGGCCGGGACGCGCTGCGCGTCCTGGATGCACCGGGCATCGAGTGGGAGTTCCTCCCGGAAATCGTACCGGAGCTCACGCCCGAGCACGCGGCGCGCTACGACGCGATCTGCGTGCTGGGCGCGAAGGTGACGCGCAAGACGGTTTCGTCGCCGGAGTCCCGGCTCAAGCTGATCGCACGCTTCGGCGTGGGCTACGACTCGGTCGACGTTGCCGCGCTCAGCGACCACGGCGTGCTCCTCACGATCGCACCGGATGGCGTGCGCCGGCCGGTGGCGAGCAGTGTTATGGCGTTCATGCTGGCCATGGCGCATCGTCTCGAGGAGAAGGACGCGCTGGTGCGGGACGGTCGCTGGAAGGCGAAGGGCGACTATCTCGGCTACGGCCTGGCGGGCAAGACGCTGGGCGTGATCGGCGTGGGCAACATCGGCAAGGAGGTGTTCCGGCTGGCGGCACCGTGGAACATGCGGCACCTGGGGTGCGACCCCAACGTGCCGCAGGCTGCGGTGGACGCACTCAACGTGAAGATGGTGGACCTGGACACGCTTCTGGGCGAAGCCGACGTGGTCTCCGTCAACTGCCTCCTCAACGAGGACACCCGTCACCTGATCGGTGTGCGCGAGTTCTCACTGATGAAGCCGACCGCCTTCTTCATCAACACGGCGCGCGGACCGGTCGTCGACGAGGCGGCGCTCACGCAGGCGCTGCGCGAGCGGCGCATTCGCGCCGCCGCCATCGACGTCTTCGAGCAGGAACCCACGCCGATGGACAATCCGCTCCTGGCACTCGACAACGTGATCGTCGCGCCGCATGCGGTGTGCCACACCGACGAGTGCATGCGTCTGCTAGGCGAGAGCGCGTTCAAGTCTGCGATCGACCTCGCGGGCGGGCGGCGACCCGCGCACATCGTCAACGTCGAAGCGCTTGGACATGCGTCCTGGCGCGGCAAGTGGCACAAGTAGAGCCGGACCCGGGATTGGGAAGTTCCCGCTTGCCGAAGGACTCCGCCATTTCCTCACCGAGAGGGACCATCATGCGATCCAACCCGATCAAATCGAAACTCCTGTCCGGCCAGCCGGTGTTCGGCACCTTCGGATGGGAGTTCCTGGTTCCCGGACTGCCGCAGATCGTGAAGGCCGCGGGCGCCGAGTTCCTGCTCATGGACATGGAGCACAGCGGCACCGGCTACGAGGCGATCAAGGCGCAGTGCGAGATGGCGCGCGGGATCGGCATCGTTCCCATGGCTCGCGTGGCCGCCAATCAGTACCAGTACATCTCGCGCGCGCTGGACATCGGCTGCATGGGCGTCATGGCGCCGATGGTCGGGTCGGCCGAGGAGGCTGAGTTCATCGTCTCGTGCACGCGCTATCCGCCGCAGGGACGGCGCGGCGCGGCCTTCGGATTCGCGCACGACGACTACGAGGGCGGCAGCGTCGCCGACAAGATTCGCATCGCGCACGAACGCACGCTGGTGATGGCGCTGATCGAGACCGAGGCGGGCGTCCGCAACATCGACGCGATCGCGGCGGTGCCGGGCATCGACGTGCTGTGGCTGGGACACTTCGATCTCACGAACTTCCTCGGGATCCCCGCGCAATTCGACCACCCCCGCTATGTGGAGGCGATCGACAAGATGGTGGCCGCCGGGAAAAAGCACGGCAAGGTGCTCGCGTGCATGACCGCGGACGAGAAGTGGAGTCGGACCTACTGGGAGAAGGGCTTCCGCATGTTCGCGGTCGGGGTGGACGCGATGCTGCTCCAGGGCGCCATTCGCGAGGGAATACGGCCGCTTCAGGAGTTGTCCGGTCGGAGCTAGGAGTTCGCGCCGTGCGTACCAATCCGCTCAAGTCCCGCCTCAGCCAGGGCGGTACGAGTTTCGGCCTGTTCGCCTTCGAGTTCTTCACGCCCGGACTGGCGCAGATCGCTCAGGCGGCCGGTGCCGAGTTTCTTCTGCTCGACATGGAGCACTCCGGCGCGGGCATCGACACGATCAAGCAGCAACTCGCGTACTGTCGAGGCCTGGACATCGTGCCGCTGGTGCGCGTGCCCGCGAACCAGTACCACTTCGTGTCGCGCGTGCTGGACATGGGGGCGCTGGGGGTGATGGTGCCGATGGTCGAGTCGGCCGAGCAGGCCCGCGACATCGTGCGCTGGACGCGGTATCCGCCGCAGGGTCGGCGTGGCGCCGTGTTGGGCGGCGCGCACGACGACTATTCAGGCGGGGACGCGCGCACGAAGCTGGCGGCAGCGAACGAGCGCTGCTTCGTGATGCTTCAGGTCGAGACCGAGGTCGGGGTGCAGAACGTCGAGGCGATCGCCGCGGTCGAGGGCGTTGATTCCATATACATCGGCTTTCTCGATCTGTCCAACTTCCTCGGTGTGCCGGGGAACCTGCGCGATGCGCGCTATCTGGCCGCAGTGGACCGCATCGCGGCGGCCGCATCGGCGAACCGGAAGGTGCTGGGCACACTGGCACCGAGCGTCGAGTTCGCCCGTGAGTATCTGGCGCGCGGATTCCGGATGATCTGTTTCGGCACCGACGCGGGCCTGATGCAGGCCGCGCTGTCGGAACGCCTGCGCGCGATGCACGAAGGCAGCGGCTAGTTCAGGGCGAGCGGTCTTCCCCGGCCCAGCACACTGGTGATGGTGGTTTGCCCGGAGCCGGGCGCGTCCTGCGCACGGCTATCGCCGAATCGCACGGAGACGTCGTCGTCGAGATGCACGTCGAGGCCCTCCGGCAGCCGCGCGACCGCGTAGGCGCGTCCGTCCACGAGCGGGACCGAGAACCGGACGTGCACCCAGGCGGACCGGCTCGCGGCGGCTGTGGCCGGCGTGCGCGGCGTGAAGATCCCTGTGCTCACCTCGTCGAAGATCGCCTCCACGCGTCCGACATGGTCCATGTCGCCGAGGCGGTCGGTACGCGCATAGGCTTGGATCAGCAGGACGGCGAACAGCAGCGCCAGGAGGGGGAGGCCGCTCTTCATGATTCGGGGCAGGAACACGATTGGATGCCGGTCGGTTGGATCGGGGGCGAGATG
>CAZNBS010000101.1:0-9321 GCA_964570955.1 uncultured Burkholderiales bacterium
GTAGGGCGTGTCCAGTCGCCGGACCGTCGCCACAGCCTCCGTGGCGGCGCGATACACGGCCTCCACGTCCATGCCATCGACGCGGGCGGTCGCCATGTTGTAGCTGGCCGCCTTCGTCACGAGATCGGTGTCCGACTCCGAGCGCCACAGTGCCGTGCCCATGGCATAGAGATTGTTCTCGCACACGAACAGCACCGGCAACTTCCACAGCGCGGCGAGGTTCATCGACTCGTGGAATTCGCCCTCGGCCACCGCGCCCTCGCCGAAGAAGCAGGCGGTGACGCGCCGGCGCTCCTGCAGCTTGTCGGCGAGTGCGAGACCTGCCGCCAGCGGCAGGCCGCCGCCGACGATCGCGTTGCCGCCGTAGAAGCGCCGAGCCGCATCGAACAGGTGCATGGAGCCGCCGCGTCCGCGACTGCACCCTTCCTGCTTGCCGAACATCTCGGCCATGATGGCTTCGGCGCTCAGTCCGCGCGCCAGCGCATGCCCGTGCTCGCGGTAGGTCGCCACCACGGCCTCCTCCGGCTCGAGCGCGGGCATCACGCCTGCAGCCACGGCTTCCTCGCCGATGTACAGGTGAAGAAAGCCGCGAATGTGGCCGGCGCTATAGAGCTGCGCACACTTCTCCTCGAAGCGGCGGGTGCGCAGCATCTGCCGCAGTAGTGAAAGGGCAGTGTCGCGCGGAAGGGTCGTTTGCGTCGGCTTTATGCGGGCTCGAGGGTGGAGAGGTCGCCCTCCGGCAGTCCCAGCTCGCGCGCCTTGAGCAGGCGGCGCATGATCTTGCCGCTGCGGGTCTTGGGCAGCGTGCTCAGGAATGCCAGCTCTTTGGGCGCGACTGCTGTGCCCAGCCGCTTGCGCACGAACCCTAGCAGTTCCCGCTCCAGCGCCGGGCTCGGCTCGTGGCCGGGCTTGAGCGCGACGAATGCCTTGACGATTTCGCCTGCGATGGGATCGGGCTTGCCGATCACCCCCGCCTCCGCCACCGCCGGGTGCTCCATGAAGGTGCTCTCCACCTCGAACGGCCCGATCAGATGCCCGGAACTCTTGATGACGTCGTCTGCGCGTCCGACGAACCAGAAGTAGCCGTCGGTGTCGCGCCTGGCAAGATCGCCGGTGAGATACCAGTCGCCGGCGAAGCACTTGCGGTAGCGCGCCTCCTCGTTCAGGTAGCCGCGAAACATGGAAGGCCAGCCGCGGCGCAAAGCGAGTTCGCCTTCCTCACCCGGGGTGTCGAGCACGCGGACGCTGCCATCGGCATTTCGCGCGACGATGGCGGCGTCCACGCCGGGCAGCGGCTTTCCCATCGATCCGGGCTTGATCGCCATCGAGGCGTAGTTCGCAATCATGATTCCCCCGGTCTCGGTCTGCCACCAGTTGTCATGGATGGGAAGTCCGAAGGCCTCCTGCCCCCACAGCACCGCCTGTGGATTGAGCGGCTCGCCCACGCTGGCGATGAAGCGCAGCTCCGGAAAGCGATGACGCCGGACGGCCTCCACGCCTCCCTTCATCATCATGCGCACCGCCGTGGGTGCGGTGTACCACACGCTGATTCGCTGCGCCTCCAGGATCGCATACCAGCGCTCGGCATCGAAATCGCCTTCGTCGACGACCAGGGTGGCTCCGTTGCACAGGGGCGAGATGATGCCGTAGGACGTGCCGGTCACCCATCCTGGATCCGCCGTGCACCAGGACACGTCCTCGGGATGCAGATCGAGCGCCCGCTTTCCCGTCACGCGGTGCGCGACCACCGCCTCGTGCACGTGTACCGCGCCCTTCGGTTTGCCGGTCGTGCCGCTGGTGAAATGCAGTAACGCCGGATCCTCGGGACGCGTGAGGACAGTGTCGAACCGGTCGGATGCGCGCGCGAGCAGTGCGGGAAGCTCGAGTGTGCCGGCCGGCAGTTCAGGGTCGAGTGCGTCCGGCACGACCAGCACGTGACGCAGCGAGGGCAGGGCATCGCGCACCGGTGCCACCTTGCGCACATACAGGCTGCTCGTCGTCACGAGCACTGTGCCCGCGACGCTCGCGATGCGGGTCTGGATGGGCTCGGGCCCGAAGGCGGAGAACAGGGGCGACATCACACATCCGCGCTTCAGTCCGCCCAGGACGGCGACGTAGAGCTCGGGAATCCGGCCGCAGAGGATGAACACCCGCTCCCCCGCCGCGACGCCCAGGTCCGACAATACATTGGCGAATCGGCTGGCCTGGCCGTCGAGCTCGGCGTAGCTCAGGTCGCGCACCGTGCCGTTGCGTCCCAGCCAGCGCAGGGCGATCTTGCTTCCCAGCGGAGCGTCGGCGTGACGGCCGAGCGCTTCGTGTGCAATGTTGAGGGCGCCGCCCGGCAGGCCTTGCAGCTCGGCCCGGGCCGCAGCCCAGGAGAACGTTGTGCGTGCCGCGTCGTAGGACTCCAGGTTTGGCGATACCACGCCGGGCCGGTGCGGCTTCTCGATCACGCTGCCTACATCCATGGGTCGTCCGTTCCGATCACACGCGTCCCGAGCCTACCCCCTCGCGCCGATGCGCGATTGAGACAGATCAAGCAACCGCCACCGGAGCCCCCCGGGAGACCGACGTGCGACCGACGGGGTGTTCCTGCTCGAACATGGCGTCCTGGCGTGCCGCTCGAAGCCCTGGAGAGCGCTTGCGGCCAGCCTTCAGTCCCGGCCTACAATCCCGGCGCCCCGCTGGCCAGGAATCCGCCATCGACCGGCATGGTGATGCCGGTGGTGTAGGAGGCCTCGTCCGAGACGAGGTACATCACCGCCGCGGCGATCTCGCCGGTGGAGCCGTAGCGGTTCATCGGAATGGCGCTGGAGTACTCCTTGCGGAACCGGTCGGTGTGCAGCACGCGGGTCATCGGCGTATCGACCGGTCCGGGCGCCACGGCATTGACGGTGATGCCGTATTCGGCGAGTTCGACAGCCATCTGCCGCGTGAGCGCGATCACGGCACCCTTCGAGGTGCCGTAGGCCGTACGGCCCTTGCCCACGGCCCGCATGCCGGCCACGGAGGCGACGTTGACGATCCGGCCCCAGCGCCGCTTCACCATCAGCCGCGCGGCATGCTGGGCGCACAGCAGCGTCCCCGTCACGTTCACGTTCATCGTCTCCAGGAAGTTGTCCAGCGGAAACTCCAGGAACGCGAACAGCTTCGCGATGCCGGCGCAGTTGACCTGCACGTCGCAGCGCCCGTAATCCGCTTCGACCCTGGCGAAGGCCGCGGACACGGACTCCGGCCGACCGACGTCGAGTTCGATGGCGGCGGCCTGGGCGCCGGCGGTGCGCAGCCGAGCGGCGGTCGCCTCGGCGCTGGCCACGTCCAGATCGGCGACCAGGACCATCAGGCCCGCATGCGCCAGCCGTTCGCATACTTCGGCGCCGATGCCCTTGGCCCCGCCGGTGACCAGCGCGACGCGCGGCGCAGCGCTCTCGTGCCCTTGCATGGATGCGGACCCTCCCGAGGAAGGCGCTCATTCTACCGACGTTCCTGCGCGTACCCGGCCGGTGCGCGCCTGCCAAAACCCAATACAATCCTGCGATGTCCATCGAATTCCGCCCTGCCTGGCTCGATGCCGACCTCGAACGCTACCGCGACACGGTCGAGCGCTTCGTCGAGCATGAGATGCTTCCTCAGGACGCGGCCGCGCGCGTGCAGGGGCATGTCGGCCATGAACTGTGGCGCCGGGCCGGGGCGCTGGGGTTGTTGTGCAGCGACGTGCCCGAGCAATACGGCGGGGGTGGCGGCGACTTCCGCCACGAGGCCGTGTTCTACGAGGCGATGGCACGGCGCGGGCTGAGCGGCATGAGCGCCTCGGTGCACAGCATCGTCGCCCATTACCTGCTCAACCACGGCACGCCGGCGCAGCGCGAGCGCTATCTTCCCGCGATGGCGCGCGGGGACCTGGTGGGGGCCATCGCCATGACCGAACCCGACGCGGGATCGGATCTGCAGGCCATCCGCACCCGCGCCGAGCGGCGCGGCGAGCGCTACCGGATCAACGGCTCCAAGACTTTCATCAGCAACGGCTATCTCGCGGGGCTGGTGCTGGTGGTCGCGAAGACCGATCCGTCGCAGCGCGCACGCGGGATCTCGATCGTCATCGTCGAGACGCGCGAGGCTGCGGGCTTCCGCGTCGGCCGCATGCTCGACAAGATCGGCATGAAGGCGCAGGACACCGCGGAGCTGTTCTTCGACGACGTCGAGGTGCCGGTGGACAATCTCCTGGGCGGCGAGCCCGGTCAGGGCTTTGTCCAGCTGATGAGCGACCTTCCCTACGAGCGGCTGATGATCGGCGTGATCGCGGTGGCAGCGATGGAAGGGGCGTATCGCGCGACGCTCGATCACGTGCGCCAGCGCCGGGCGTTCGGGCAGGCGGTCGCGGAGTTTCAGAACACCCGGTTCAAGCTGGCCGAGATTGCCACGGCGATCTCGGTGGCGCGGACCTACGTCGACCGTTGCGTGGCGGACTATCTGGCGGGACGGCTGGATACCGTGTCGGCGTCGATGTGCAAGCTGTGGACGACGGAGCAGCAATGCAAGGTGATCGACGAGTGCGTGCAGCTGCACGGGGGTTACGGTTACATGAACGAGTATCTCGTCGCCCGCCTGTATGCGGACGCGAGGGTGCAACGAATCTATGGTGGCACGAGCGAGATCATGAAGGAGGTGATCGCGCGCGGCTTGTGAGAATCGGGAGGGTCTGAATGGCAGAGGCATACATCGTCGAGGCAGTGCGCACGGCCGGCGGGCGGCGCGGGGGCAAGCTGGCGGGCTGGCATCCGGTGGATCTGGCGGCGCACGTGCTCGACGCCCTGGTCGAGCGCAGCGGGGCCGATCCTGCGGCGGTCGACGACGTCATCCTGGGGTGCGTCATGCAGGGCGGGGAGCAGGCGATGAACATTGCGCGCAATGCGGTCCTCGCCTCGCAGCTGCCGCGCACGGTGCCCGGTACGACCATCGACCGCCAGTGCGGCTCGTCCCAGCAGGCGCTGCACTTCGCTGCGCAGGCGGTGATGTCCGGCGTGAACGACGTGGTGATCGCAGGTGGCGTCGAGAGCATGACGCGTGTGCCCATGTTCAGCACCGCGCTTCTCGCGCAGAAGGCCGGCATGGGCTATTACCAGGACTGCAGCCTGCGCAGCCGCTATCCGCAGGACTTCAGCCAGTTCACCGGCGCGGAGATGCTGGCGCGGCAGCACGGCCTGTCCAAGGATCGGCTCGACGAGTACGCGTTGAGCAGCCATCGCAAGGCCGCAGCCGCGGTGGAGGGAGGCGCCTTCGCGGCGGAGATCGTGCCGGTGGAGGTGCGTGGTGCACAGGGCGAGCCGACCGGGGAGATGCACACCGTGGACGAGGGCATCCGCTTCGACGCATCGCTGGAGGGTATTCGCAGCGTCAAGCTCCTGCGCGAAGGCGGTGTCATCACCGCCGCCAACGCCAGCCAAGTGTGCGACGGCGCCAGCGCCGTCCTGGTGGCCAGCGACCGTGGGTTGAAGGCGCTCGGATTGACGCCGATCGCACGCGTGCACCACATGAGCGTGCTGGGCGGCGATCCGGTGGTGATGCTCGATACGCCGCTCGATGCCTCCCGGCGTGCGCTGCAGCGTGCCGGGATGGGTATCGGCGACATCGATCAGTACGAGGTCAACGAGGCCTTCGCTCCGGTCCCGCTCGCGTGGCTGCAGGCGCTCGATGCCGACCCGGCGAAGTTGAATGTCCACGGCGGCGCCATCGCGCTCGGCCATCCTCTCGGCAGCTCCGGGACCAAGCTGATGACCACACTGCTGCACGCCATGAGGCGACAGGGTGCACGCTTCGGGCTGCAGACCATGTGCGAGGGGGGTGGCATGGCGAACGTCACGATCGTCGAGCGGCTGTAGCCGCGATCCGGTGGACGCCGATCCGGGGCGCTATCGCGAGGAGGTGCGGGCCGAGCAGGTGCGCATGCTCTATGCACAGCTGCCCTCGGCGCTCGCGGGCACTGGAATCGTTGGCGTGTTCGTCGTCGTGGTGCTGTGGCGTGCCGTGCCCCATGCCTGGCTGGTGCCCTGGCTGTCGCTCCTCGCCCTCACCATCGTCGGACGCACCGCCCTGCGGAGCGCGTATTACCGTGCGGCACCGGGGGCGGAGCATGCACTGACCTGGGGCCGGCGCTTCGTCGGCGGCGCGCTGGTCTCCGGGGTGATATGGGGAGCGGCCGGGATATTTCCGGTCCGGCAGGGGGCGGCCCTGGAGGAGCTGTTCCTGCTGTTCGTGCTGGCGGGCCTCGCGGCTGGAGGGATGTCCACGCTCTCGGCCTATCGCGGCGCCTATATGGCGTTTCTCCTGCCCGCCATCGTGCCCTTCGGCATGAAGCTGTTGCTGCGCGAGGGCGACATGTACCTCGCCATGGGCGCCATGCTGGTCATTTTCGTGGTGCTGATGTCGCTGATCTCGGCGCGCCATCATCGCTCGGTCCTGGATTCCCTTCGGTTCCGCTTCGCCAATCGGGATCTGATCACGGATCTGACCGTTGCTCACGAGCAGCAGCAGACCATCAACAAGGAACTGGAAGTGCAGGCGCACCAGCGCCAGCGCATCGGCGAGGCGCTGCAGCACGCATACGACGAACTCGAGCTCAAGGTCCGCGAGCGCACGGAACAGCTGGCGCAGGCCAACGAGGTACTGCAGCACGAGAAGGAGTTGTTCCGCGTGACCCTGGCGAGCATCGGCGACGCGGTGATCACCACCGACGCCGAGGCGCGCATCACCTATCTCAACGCCGTCGCCGAGCGCATGACCGGCTGGCAGGATGCGGCGGCCCACGGCCGCCCACTGGCGGAAGTGTTCCGCGCGGTGGACGACGCGACCCAGGCGCCGGTGGAGGACCTGGCGATGCGCTGCCTGTCGAGCAACGCAAACGTCGTGCTGGTCGATCGCTGCGTGATGACGACGCGCGACCGGCGCAAGCGTCACATCGAAATGTCCGTCGCCACCATCCGCGACGGGAAAAGCGCCACCATCGGCGTGGTATTGGTCCTGCGGGACGTGACGCAGGAACGCACGCTCACGCAGCAGCTCGCCCACCAGGCGACCCATGACGCGCTCACCGGCCTGGTCAACCGTCCCGAGTTCGAGCGCCGCCTTGCCGCGCTGATTCCCGCGGCCGGGGCGCACACACCGCACGCGCTGCTGTACCTCGACCTCGACCAGTTCAAGGTGGTGAACGACACCTGCGGACACGCCGCCGGCGACGACTTGCTGCGCCAGGTGGCGGCCGTGATGCGCACCAAGCTGCGCGCCAAGGACACGCTGGCGCGCTTGGGAGGCGACGAGTTCGGCGTCCTGCTCGAGCATTGCAGTGCGAGCGAGGCGCGGCGCATCGCCAACGCACTGCGCGAACTGCTCCAGGGATTCCGCTTCGTGTGGGCCGGCAAGTCGTTCACGATCGGGGTGAGCATCGGGCTGGTGCCCATCACCCACCCAGGCGACACGCTGGCAGGCATCTTCAGCGCAGCCGACAGCTCCTGCTACGCGGCCAAGGAGATGGGTCGCAACCGCGTGCACATCTATCACGCGGGCGACAGCGTGCTGGCGCAGCGCGATGGCGAGATGCGCTGGATGCCGCGCATCCAGCAGGCGCTCGCGGAGGACCGCTTCCGGCTGTACTGGCAGCGGATCCAGCCGGTGTCCCCCGCCGAGGCCGGCGCGCCGCGGGGCGAGGTGCTGCTGCGCATGCTCGACGAGAGCGGGCGGCTGGTGCTGCCAGGCGCCTTCCTGCCGGCGGCCGAACGTTACGGGCTGATGCTGGCGATCGACCGCTGGGTCGTGCAGCACAGCGTGGCGGCCTTGGCGATCAGGGAGGAGGTCGAACCCGGCGCGGTGTTCTCGATCAACATCTCCGGCCACTCGCTCGGGTCGAACGAGTTCCTCGACTTCGTCAGCGATGCACTGGATGCGCGGGGCGTGCGCGGGGACAGGGTCTGCTTCGAGATCACGGAAACCTCCGCGGCGTCCGAGCTCGGTCATGCACTGCGCCTCAAGGGGCGCGGTTGCCGCTTCGCTCTGGACGACTTCGGTACCGGACTGTCCTCGTTCAGTTATCTGAAGACGCTACCCATCGACTATCTGAAGATCGACGGCGCATTCGTCGCCGGCCTGATGACCAATGACGTCGACAAGGCGATGGTGGAGGCGGTCCATCACATCGGTCACATGATGGGTCTGGAGACGATCGCGGAATGCGTGGATCGCGACGCGATCCTGCCTGTGCTGCACAGGATCGGCGTGGACTACGCGCAGGGCTACGCACTCGGTCATCCACAACCGCTGGGGCTGGCTGCCTGAGACGGGCGAGCGTGCGAGGCATGCGGCCGTTCGCCCTGCGTGTGCAGCCAGCGCAGGTAGGCGAATGCGGTGACGGCGGGGTAATCCGTCGTCCCCTTCAGGCAGCCGCGTACCCAGCCGCGCAACAGGCCCTCCGCCGTGAACAAGGTCATCTGCGTATCGTCGGTGATCCGGCCCAGTCCCCCATAGGCCGGCGCATAGCCGCGCAGGCCGTTGCGGCCGAAGCGGGCGAGGATCTCCGGGCGCTTCATGAACTCGACCGGGGCGCCGAGGGCATCGCCGACCGCACCCCCGAGGAGGCAGCCGAGAAATCGACCGCGCACGGTGTCAGCGCGCTGGCGTCGGCCGCGCCAGGCAGGTGCGGGCGCGCGAGGGCGCACCTCCTGCTCGGTCGGGGGGGCATCGGTGTCGGGTGGGTCCGAGAACATGTGGTGAACCCCGAGTTCCGTGGCGACCAGCGCCGGGCGGCGCGGCACAGCGCGCCGCTGTTCCATCCACTCGGGGAGTTCCGATCCGTCCCAGGAGATGCCCAATCCTTTCTCCCAGAAGGACAGGTAGACGATGCCTCGGTCGGAGGAGTAGTAGTTGCCGTTGGCTGCCGAACAGTCGAGTGCGTACTCCCAATTGTTCTCGCGCATGTTCACGCCGTGCACGGGGTGCGGCGTGCGCGCCAGCGCGGCCAGCAGGGATGCGGCGCGGTCCTCCAGCGGACGATACGTTGCGACCCGCAAGCGGCCGTCCTCGCGCGACTGCATGGCCGCGATCAACGTGCTGCCGCGCTGGAGGGTGACCAGCTTGCCCCCGAGGTCCACCGGCCCGATCTCCAGCCACCACTCCTCGGACGAGGCGCTGACTGTCTCACGGATGTCGTCGGACGCGAGAAGGTGGGCGATGCGGTCCAATGCCGGTTCCAGGGCACGCCAGTCCGCATCCTCCTGTCCTGCGCGCAGTTGCAGTCCGTGCAGCATCGCTGCGAGCGGCAGTTCCCCGTCATGG
>CAZNBS010000101.1:9331-16503 GCA_964570955.1 uncultured Burkholderiales bacterium
GCCAACAGGTCCACGGGAAGCGGGTAGGCGATGTCAGGCAGGCCGTAGCGGGCGAGGGCATCCGGCTTGAAACGAAGTTCGGAGAGTGGCTGCATCGGTATCGTTGCCGCATCATGTGCGGCCCAGGTTCACGCGGCGGGCAATACCTGCCTATCGGTTCCCGGTTCCCCTAACCTGAGGCCCGTTGCAGCACGATCGCCTGCTCCGGGCAGGCTCGCACGCACAGCCCGCAGGCGTGGCAGGCATCGGCCCGCACAGCGAATGCGCGCCGGTTGCCGTGTGCCCAGGCCTTGAGCTTTCCGAGCAAGGAAAGCTCCGCACGTTCGTCCCGTGTCAGGCGACGCACTTCGAACACGTCATAGGGGCACACCTTCACGCACGCCGCCTTCGCCTCACAGCGCCCCGCGTCGATCACGGGCACCATGGCGCTGGCCGCGTTGCCGCAGTCGGCGTCGTCCTGGTTCGCTCGAGACATCCGGTCAGGTTCCCGAGACCCAGCGCTGCAGCGTCAAAGTGAGGAAGAACGCGGCGACTGCGAAGACAGCGGCGCTCATGTGCCCATGTCCGGCGAGCAGGATCGCATCGAGCAGCGAGATGCCGGCGATCAGGCTCACGACGGCGCGCGGCACATCGCCCTTGGCGCGACGGAACAGCAGCCGCACCGCGAAGCCGACCCAGGCAGCGAAGGCAACGACCAGAGCGAGCGTTGCCAGTGATTGTGCCGACAGGAAGATCCCGTAGATCGTCCCGACTGCAAGAAATCCGAGCGGCCACACGCTGTCAAGCCGTCCCAGGTGCTCCTTTTTGGCCGCAAAGGTCAACCCGATCAGGTGGCAGAGCAGGACAGCGGCGCCGATGTACACCGCGGCCGGTGGTGCGACGCTGAACGCGAAGGCCGCGCCCAGGTATACGAATACGCGGCACAGCCCCATGATCAGCGGACCGAGCGGGTTGTTCTTGTGCCAGCGGTCATAGGCGACGATCGCCAGGACGAGTGCGATGCCGGCTGCCGCCGGGCGCCAACCGGTGCCGCCGGCCGCGCCGTAGCCCACCTGCGCGAGCAGCGCGAGCCCGGCGAACAGCATGCCGAATCCGAACGCGAATACCTGCGCGGCGCTGACCTGGCCGGAAGGGATGGGCCGATCGGGGCGTGCCTTGGCATCGAAGTCGCGATCGTACGCGTCGTTGAGGAACATGCCGCCAACGTAGAACAACGACATCGACACCAGCAGCAGCGGCAGGCGCGCATCGGTCAACGATCCGCCCGCCAGCAGCGCGCCGACCAGCACGTTGGTCCACACCGTCGGCAGATTGGAGATGCGGCCGAGCTTCAGGGCGATGGCGAGGTTCATCGGGCGGCTCCGCGCGTGTTCGCCGGGTGGAGTTCGCCCAGTACCCAAAGCATCTCGCGCGCGACCGCCTCCTCCACTGCCCGCGTGCGCAGGGACGATGGCAGCACGTCCCACGTGTAGGTTTCGACCTCGAGGTGCGCCGACAGCGGGGAACGACGATGCAGCGCCAGCATGTCGCGGATGAAGAACTGGGTCGAGGAGAACGGGTGCAGCGTATCCACGAACAACGGCACGTGGAAGTGCACCCGCCACTCGGCATCGCGCGGCCCGTGCGTGAGACTGGCGAAAGCATCGGCAAGATCGTTGAAGCGGCGTAGCCCGCCGGCGCTGCGCTCCACCACCTGGTGCAGATACACCGCATCCTGGAACGCGTCCAGTGCGTCGAGTGCCTCCGGCGTCAGTGCGGAAATACGCAGCCCCGAACTGATCTGCATCTTCGGAATCGCGATGCCCGCATCGCGCAGTGCCTGCAGACACTGTGCAGGCTCCTCGAATTCGACCGCGGCGTGGCAGAGGTCGAGGCACAGTCCCAGATGCGCGCGCAGCGCCTCGGCCGCTGCCTGGTGGTCGAGGCCGGTGGCGGTGCCCAGCTGGCGGACCGATGCCTCGGCAAACAGGTGGCCGGTGAAGAAGTCGACCGAT
Organism: uncultured Burkholderiales bacterium; assembly: GCA_964570955.1. GTDB lineage: Bacteria > Pseudomonadota > Gammaproteobacteria > Burkholderiales > SHXO01 > SHXO01. The sequence continues at coordinate 11,326 of CAZNBS010000101.1, forward strand.
TCCTCGACCGTCTCCAGGAAGCAGCACGGCTCCGGTTCGAGGGCGAGCGCGATGTGCCGTCCGGTCCGGCGCTCGATCTCGACCAGATGTGCCACGTGGCGCACGATGTTGCGCGCCATCCGCTCGGCATCGCCGCTGCCGCGCAGCGCCGCCTTGTAGGCGCCGGGCACGGTGCTGATGCTGCCGTCCACTGCGTCCGGGAGCAGGCGCGCCATCAAGTCCGCGAGCTGGTCGGTGTAGCGTACGCGCTCGTCGTCCCGCCAGTCCGGCAGGTAGACATCCTCCTTCACCCGCGTCCCGTGAAAGGCCCCGTACGGGAATCCGTTGATGGTGAAGACGTACATGCGTTCGCGTGCGAGGAACGCCGCGAACTCGTCGAACGTCGCCGGATCGGCCAGGTCCGCTGCCGCGCGTCCCGACAGACGCAACCCGATGCCGAACGGCGCCGTGGGCGACACGGCATCGCGAACCCGCGTCACGTAGCGCCGGAGGTTGGCCTGCACGTCTGCCCAGGTCTCGCCTGGATGGATGTTGCTGCAGTAAGTGAAGTGGGTTCCGTCTGCCAGTCTCACTGCCCGGCTTCCCGGCGATGCAGCCACGCGATCGCCCGAAGAATGTTGTCGGCATCCATGTGATGCACCTCCTCGCCCTGTCCGATCTCGCGCAGCAGGGTGATGGTCAGTTCCCCGCCGAGGTGTTCCCGGAACTCCTCCAGTCCGCGCAGCAACGTCCAGTGCCCTTCTGCATCGCGCGATTCCATCAGCGGATGCCACAGGTAGAAGCCGAGCTTCTTCAACAGCGCGTAGACGCGCTCGTCACCGCCCGGGGGGAGCATGCCGATCTGCACGGAGTAGCGGGTGTCGAGCGCCAGGCCGATGGCCACCGCCTCCCCGTGGCGCAGTTCGTGGGCGGTGAGCGCTTCGAGCTTGTGCGCGGCCCAGTGGCCATAATCGAGGGGTCGGGCGCTGCCGCTCTCGAACGGGTCGCCGCCGTGCGCGATCTGGCGCATGTGGAGCTCCGCGCAGCGGCGGATCATCCGCGCCATGGCTTGCGCCTGTCCATCGTGCAAGGCCTGCGCGTTCGCTTCCAGCCACTCGAAGAAGATCCGATCCCGAATCAGGGCGACCTTGACCGCTTCGGCAACGCCCGCAATCTTGTCGCGTGGATGCAGGGTACGCAGATAGCGCAGATCGTTGAGCACTGCGAACGGTGGCGCGAAGGTGCCGAGCAGGTTCTTCATGCCGAAGGCGTTGACGCCGTTCTTGACCCCGACGCCCGAATCGTTCTGCGCCAGCACGGTGGTGGGCACGCGGATGTGCCGGATGCCGCGGTGCGTGGTCGCCGCGACGTAGCCGATGGCGTCGAGGAAGGCGCCGCCGCCGATGCCGACCACGTAGGTGTGACGGTCGACCGCCAGTTCCACCAGGCGCTGCTGCAGCCGGGTGATCACGGCCATGTCGTTCTTGATCTGCTCGCCTGCAGCGACCAGTTCCGGCAAACCGGCCAATTCCATGGACTCCGCGTGCGCCTTGGCATAGGAGGCCACTTCGTGCACGAGTGTCGGCCAGGCCGCTGCCACGCTCGCGTCGATGAACACCACGAAGCGATGGCGCTTCGCCACTTCCTTGCGCGAGAGCACCCGCGCGAAGATGGGGTTGTCGGTCCCGAACAGGTTCTCGGTGAAGTGCACCGGATAATCGTACTCGACCGCGAATCGCTGGTGGTAGACGGCACCGTGTTCCGATTCCTCGTTCTGGGTTGCGATGTGCAGCTTCACGTGCGTCTCCTCCCGGGTTGCCGGTTCTTGTCTACTTGATGACGATCTCGTCTGTACGCTCGGGGATCTGCGGCAGGTCGTCCACGCGCGGCTGCTGGCCGCGCAGGACGGAATTGCCCTCGAACAGCACGCGCTGGTCGATGGGCTGGGGAGAGAGCCAGTGCTCTTCCTTCATCTGGCCGCTCTGGCCGAAGGCGAGCAGCGCGTTCCGGTAGCAGATCGCCTCGACGTCGGACCGGGAAATGCCCCGCTCCAGCATCAATCGCGCGGTCTTCGGGACTGCAAGCGGGTCGGATACGCCCCAGTCCGCGCTCGAATCGATGAAGGTGCGCTCCGAGCCGAACTTCTTCGCCACCTCGACCATGCGCTCGTTCCCCATCTTCGTCTGCGGGTAAAGCGTGAACGCGGCCCAGAAGCCGCGGTCGAGCACCTCGCGCACGGTCTCCTCGTTGTTGTGATCGACGATCACGTGGTGCGGAGCCATGCCCATCTCCACGGCAACCTCCATGCTGCGAATGGTGCCGCTCTTCTTGTCGCGATGTGGCGTGTGGATTTGCACGAGCATCTCGAGCTCCTTCGCGAGCTTGAGCTGCGCGCGGTAGGCCCGATCTTCGGCCGGCGTCTGGTCGTCGTAGCCGATTTCCCCGACGGCGACCACCCCTTCCTTCAGCAGGTAGCGCGGCAGGATGTCGAGCACCGCCTCGGCCAGGGCCTCGTTGTTGGCTTCCTTGCTGTTGAGGCCGATGGTGCAGTAGTGGCGGATGCCGAACTGTGCGGCGCGGAAGCGTTCCCACCCCACCAGGTTGGACAGGTAGTCGATGTAGCTGCCGACGTTGGTGCGCGGCTGGCCCAGCCAGAAGGCTGGTTCGATGACCGCGACGATGCCGGCGGCTGCCATGCGCTCGTAGTCGTCGGTGGTGCGGGCGCTCATGTGGATGTGTGGATCGATGAAGCGCATGGTCGTCTCCTTGGGTGTTCTAGATCGCCTGGGCGAGCGAGCGCCAGGTCAGTCTGCCCTCGCCGATCGACTGGACCAGGACAGGGTGGCTGTGTTTCAGCAGGTCGGCCGCCTCCGGGCGCTTGGCGTCGGTCAGTGCGAGCGCCGCTGCCGCGCGCTCGTTGTCGGTCCCGCTGGCCAGCACGCGCTTCAGATCTTCTAGCGATCTGGCGTCGGCAAACGGTCCGACGCAGCGCCACAGTTCCGGGCTGATGGTGCGCGAAGCGGCCCAGCGCTCGTGGGCATAATCGGTGAGCATGCGCGCGAGCGCAGGATTGGCGCGCCGGTCGAGACCGACGATGGGGTCGAGCTTAACGCCGACGAACAGCGCCTTCAGCACCATCTGGTTCCACGCGCCTTCTGGCAGCTGCTCCGAAGGGTAGGGATTGCGGTGAGCCACGGCCTGGAACACGGCCTTCATGTTGCTGCGCACGCCCTCCGCCGCACGCTCGACGTGACGCTGCGGATCCGGGTACAGCGGCAGGCCCCGGTAGAACGCCACCAGCTCGCCGATGTCGGCGGTCGCGCACAACTGGTCGAGTCGATGGGCGAAGCGCGCCCCGTCCGCACCGCTCGAGAGCAGCAGGTAGAGGCGGGCAGCCTGATCGAGGCTCCAGTCCGTGGGATCCCAGCCACCGCGGGCTTCGTCCGCGACGCGACGTTCCTCGGCGGTCGCGTCGAGATCCTGTTTGCCGATCTTGCGCGGCACCAGGCTGACTGCCATGTAGAGTCCGGCGTCCCCCGCATCCGTCGCGACCTTGCCGGCCTGTTCACGCAGCCAGGAAAAGGCCGATTCGGGAAGCCGTCTGTGCAACCAGGATTCGAGCACTTGAAGCGGTGTCATGCGACGGCCCGGTCCATTGCCGTGTGCGCACCGAATACGTGCGCAAGCAGGAGTTCCTTGACGTCGCACGCGTCGACCCTGTCGCCGTGCAGCAGCTCCGGCCGGGAAGTGATGAAGAGCGGTCCGTCCTCGTCGCGGTCGGTCGGCCGGCCGTGCGATCCCTTGACCAAGGTGGCATCGAGCGAGATCACGTCCATCAGGTAGCGCATGCCCAGCTTCTTCTGCAGCAGGCGCAGCGCGATGCGGCCTTTGGCCATCGGCAGCGCCGGGTCGATCAGCAGTTCCACGGGGTCGTATCCCGGTTTGCGGTGGATGTCCACGGTTCGGGCGTAATCAGGCGCACGTGCGTCGTCGAGGAAATGATAGTAGGTGAACCAGGCGTCGGCTCGGGAAATCGCCACGAGTTCTCCCGACCGCGGGTGATCGAGCCCCAGTTCCCGCTTGCCTGCCTCGTCCAGCACACGTTCGACCCCGGGTAGTGCACGCAGCAGTGCCGCGACGTGCTCGACCAGATCCGGACGCGCGACATAGACGTGCGCGATCTGATGGTCCGCGACCGCGAAGGCGTCGGAAGCCCCCGCGTCCAGCTGCTCGCGGCCCAGTTCCTCGCGCACGCGCAGCAGGCCGGCCTCGCGCAGCGCGCGGTTGATGTGCACGGGCTGCGACACGGCCGTGATGCCGTACTCGGACAGCACGATCACCTCGGTGCCCGATTTCCGCGCGGCGGCGATCAGTTCGCCGCAGGCGTCGTCCACCCGACGCACGTCGTCGGCGATCGCCGGATGATCGGGCCCCAGCCGCTGGAGGTTGTAGTCCAGATGCGGCAGGTAGACGAGGGTCAGGGTCGGGCGGTACTTCTCGAACACGTGCAGCGCACTGCGCGCGATCCACTGGGAGGACACGATGTCGGCTGCGGGCCCCCAGAAGCGGAACAGCGGGAATTGCCCGAGCATGCCCTGCAACTCCTCGCGCAATCCCGGCGGATGCGTATAGATGTCGGGCAGCTTGCGTCCATCCGCCGGATACATGGGCCGCGGGGTGACCGACCAGTCGGCCGAGGCGTACATGTTGTACCACCAGAACATCTTGGCGCAGGTGAACGCGGCGTCGCGCCGCTTCGCCGTCTCCCACAGCTTCTCGCCCTGCACGAGCCGGTTGGACTGGCGCCACAGCCAGATCTCGCTGAGATCGCGGAAGTACCAGCCGTTCGCGACGATGCCGTGGTCCCGCGGCAGCAGGCCGGTGACGAACGTGGACTGCACGGTGGTCGTGACGGCAGGGGTGAGCGTTGCGAGTGGCCGCATTCCACCCTGCGCGGCGAGCGCACGCAGGTTGGGCGCGTGCGGCAGCAGGGCGGGCGTCATGCCCACGACATTGAGCACGAGGGCACGCTTCACGATGTCGGTCCTGGAAGGTGTGCCGTGACGCGCCGCGCGGCGGGGGAACCTGTTCCCGCGGCAACCGTACCAATGCGCAAAGGGTTCGGAACGCTTTCCGCGCACGCGTACTGAGCTTGCCCCGCTTTGCGTAGGATGCGGCGCGCCATCGTGCGCGGGCCGG
>CAZNBS010000102.1:0-9993 GCA_964570955.1 uncultured Burkholderiales bacterium
CGCCAGTTCTAGCGCCAGTTGGCGGGTGAGATGGATGAGACCGGCCTTGGAGACCGCATACGGAATGGACGATCCCGACGGCGTGAGCCCCGCGACGGAAGCGATGTTGACGATGCGCCCGCCGTCGCCTCGCTTCATCGCCTCGGCGACGGCCTTGATGCACAGCATCGGACCGGTCAGGTTGATCGATAGGATCTTGTGCCACTCGTCCAACGTGAGCGCGTCCAGGTCCGGAAACGGAATCCACCTGTTGTAGGCCGCGTCGTTCACCAGCACATCGATACGCCCGAACGCCTCCTGCACCTGCCGCGCCATGGCCGTCACGGACGCGGGGTCGGCGACATCGCAGCGCACCGCCTGCGCCCGCACGCCGTGGCCGCGTACTTCCGCCGCGACGGCCTCCGCCGCTTGTACACTGCGCGCATAGACCACCGCGACGTCGCTCCCCGCCTGCGCGAGCGCATGACAGATGCGCTGTCCGAGGCCGCCATTGCCGCCCGTGACGATGCTGACCTTGCCCGTCATCTGCATCTGAACTCTCCTCCGTTTCGACCGTTATGTGGAACAATGTTCACACAGATCGGCGAATCGGAGCAGGCATGCAGTTCGGGATCAAGGACATCCTCTTCACCATCGTGTCCGTTCTGCTGGTGCTCGCCCTCGCTTTCGGCGTCGCGGCACTGAGCGCTCCTCTCCTCGACCGGGTCCTGGGCCGTTATGCGCCCACGGTAACCGTCCTGCTGTTCATCCTCGGGGTGTTCCTCTTCACCGCGCTATACGCCAAGGTGCTGCGCCTGTTCCAGCCCTACCGGGAGGGTACGTACAAGGTCGATACCGGCACCTTCATGACGTTCTGGAAGTACTACCAGTTCAGCAACGACTGGACGCAGAGCGTTCTGGGCTATGTGCTCCCGGTGAGCCTGCGCCGCGCCTTCTATCGCCTGCTCGGCGCGCGCCTGGGTAGCGGCGTGATGATCGCGGGGAAGCTGATCGAGCCACCCATGATCGAGATCGGCGACTACTCCTTCATGGGAGAGAACAGCGTCATCACGGCGCACGCGATCGAAGCCGACAGCGTCACCCTGGACAAGATAGTGATGGGAAAGCACGTCACGGTGGGCACGCTTGCCATCGTCATGCCGGGCGTGCGCATCGACGATTACGGAATGGTCGCGGCCGGCGCGGTGGTACTGAAGGGCACGCACATCGGCCGCGGCGAGATCTGGGCAGGGGTTCCGGCGCGCAAGGTGGGCGTCGCGCAAGCCTAGCACGCGGGCGCTGCGCTAACCGCCCGCGCGTCCTCTCCGAACGCCGGAGCATCCGGATATAACCGCCGGACCAGTTCCAGGCCCATCTCGCGCAACTGTGCATACAGATCCTCGCGCAGCGCGGCTTCCCCCTCGCTCGCATTGCGCGTCGCGAACGACGTTCGCAACCGATCGCGACGGTGTTCGACCAGCTCGCGCACGGTCTCGCGCCAGAATCCGGGATACTCCGATTCGCGCCACGCTCCCCGGCCGCGGCCGAAGTGCGCCACGGCGAGATAGGTGAGCAGTTGCGTCGTCACCAGTTCGACCAGGAATGCCTCGGACCACGCGACCATGGTCTGGTCCGCGCCGCGCACCAGGTTGAAACCGTGCGCGAGGCCCGCCGCACCCAGCGCGCCGAGCACCCCTCCCGTGAGCAGGCCGGCACCGAAGGTCATGCCGCCGCTTGCCAGATCCGCCGCCAGACCGGACAGTGCACCCGACACCAGACCGCCCAGCACGGCCGCCTTTCCTTCGTCAACCGGCGCGTCGGCGGCAACGCTCTCCGCTACGCGCGCCAAGACCGTTTCGGCCGCCTTGCCCTCCAGATCATGGATCGAGATGAGTCGATCTACAGTGGCACGCACGGCCTGCCGGTAGCGCGCGGCGAGTTGTTCGGACGCACGCGCCTTGCCGCCGTCGCTGCGGCCGCCGCCTTTGAACAGGGCGCCTACGTCGCGCAGCCGGTCGCCCCAGCCCTGCTCGGGGAGCGGCTCGCGATCGCAGGCGATGCGGCCGATCAACTCGGCCAGCGCCTGCATCGACTGGTCGAACTGCGTGAGCCGATGCGTGCGCCACGCGGCTGCCAGACGTGCGAACGCCGGACGCTGCGTCTCAGGCAACGCCTCGGCCAGCGCCTCGATCAAGCGTAACTCCTGTACCCAGAAGCGCGCGAATGCATCCAGCGACAGCACCGTCCGTACGAAGGCGTGCCCGCGCACGTGTTCGCGCCAGCGCTCGACCTCGGCGCGCTCCTGCTGTGCAGGCCGCGGCGGCCCGACCTGGTTGAGCAGCAGGATCACGGGCTTGCCGATCCACGCCAGGATGCGCATCTCCGGTTCCACGTAGCCGGCCTGCCTGGGATCCTCCGCTGCGCTGACCAGGTAGAGCACGACGTCGGCGTCCTCGCGAACGTTGCGCACCGCCTGCTGACTGGACCAGAATGCACGATCCCGCCATCGGTCCCAGACCTGCGTGAGGAACCAGCCGATCGGATTGGCTGACTGCGCCAACCGACTGGCGAGCCGCGCGCTGTCGCCGAACCCGGGTGTGTCCCACAGCCGCAGCAGATCGCCTTGCGGCGTCTCCATCAGCGTGAAGACCTCCGCATGGGCCGTGACGTGCGGCGCATCGCGCACCTCCCCGACTTCGCGACCGAGCAGGCTGCGTGCGAGCGTGGTCTTGCCGACATTCGTGTGGGAGACCAGTGACAAGTCGATGCGCTGCGGCTCGACGCTCATGCTTCGCCTCGCGCACTGCGCTCCAGCGCCGCATTGGCAGCACTCTCGGCGGCCGGCAGGTCGGGGTTATCGAGATCGATGAACACCGCGCGCAGGCCGCATTCGTCCATCAGTGCCTGCCACCCCGCGCGCCGCTCGGCCAGCCGCCCAGGCATGTCCGCGAAGCGCTTGCGGAATGCCGATTCGTCCACCAGCGCGACCAGCAGCGCAGACGGCTCCAGCCGCCCGCGCAGCGCTGCCACGAAAGCGCCGTGGTTCTCGCGCTCCGGCGTGGCGGACGCCGGGAACAGCACCCACAGCGCCGTCACAGCCTGCGCAATCCCGGCGGGATCGAGCTCCTCCTCCGCGCCCCAGGCGACCGGTTCACTCACCTCGATGCTTGCCTTGGCACCATAGACGCGCGCCATCAACGCCACCAGGTTGGCACGCGCCGCCGCCGACAGCGGCATCGCGTACGGCAGGATGCGCACGTGCGAGGCTTCGCCGCGCAACTGGCGAACGAGACGCTGTGCATAGACGTCCGCGCCGACATCGACGAGCCGAGCCGAGCGACGGCGCGCGAGCACGCCGGCGACGAGTGCCAGCGCGGCACGCGGCAGCAGCACGTACAGGGCCACCGTGACGGCGTACAGATGCAGCCACGGCGCCGCCAGCTCCCCCGTGCCTCGCGGCAGGCGCATGGCATCGAGGCGCACCGTATCCGGCAGGGCGATGCCGGTGAGTTGCGACGCTGGGCCCAGCACGGCCTGCAGGATCCGGCGCACCGCGGACGCGTCGAGAAAGGTGCTCTCCCATCCCGCGCGGTAGTCCATCACCATGCCGCGCGCGTACATCCCCGTCAGGACGCCGAGGGCGAACGCGAGCGCGGCCAGATGCAGGACGCGGCTCACGCGCGCCCCCGCAAGCGGGACCGATGCCGAGGCCCAGTCGCCGGCGAAGCGGGCCAGCGCACGGGCGATCAGCGGTTCGCGATCGCGCAGCGAAGGAAGCGTCGCGTGCCCAAGGCGTCCGAGCAGGGACCGCAGCGGCCCGGCCGGATCGAACCGGCCCGCCAGGCCTACAGCGGCACGTGCGAGGACGAGCGCGTACGCCAGCAGATTCCAGGCAAGCAGGCCCAGCAGCGGCAGCGCCAGCACGTTCACACGTCTGCCAGACCCGATCTGGTCCACGACCACTCCCGCTACCAGGGCCACGAGCACGCTCGCCCAGCCGATCCATGGCCGCCACGTGGCCATTCGCGCCGCGCGCGGGATCGAGGCATGCCGCGCGCCGAGACGCTCGAGCGCCAGCTCGGCACGACGGGCGAGAAACGCATCGGGCGATGCGTCGCCGCCGACCACTTCCGCCGCGGCACGCGTGGCCCACGCGCGATCCTCGTCGGACCAGATGCGCCGCTCGAGATCGGTCCCTTCGACCGCCTTGACCAGCAGATAGGCGCGCGCGTCGGATTCGTTCATGACATGCCGTGGGACAAGGGTCGCAGCAGGAGCCGAGTGTACCCGAGCACAAGGACATGCCAGGACCGCCCTGGCGCTGTGCGCCTCGCGTCGGCGCTACGCCGCGCGCAGGGCGTCGACGACCTTCAGGCGCGCCGCGCGCACCGCCGGCAGGACGCCCCCGAGCAATCCCATGAGCACGGCGAAGGACAGGGACCATAGAACGATCCGCGGCGTCAGGACGAACGAGAAGGCCAGCTCGGAGAAGGTCTGGAAGTTCATCGTGGAGAACGACACCCATTGCATCGTCGAGGCGAGCGCGACGCCCAGCATGCCGCCCAGCAGCCCCATGAAGAGCGACTCGAGCAGGAACGCCATCAGGATGCTGCGGCGGCGGAAACCGATTGCGCGCAGGGTGCCGATCTCTGCGGTGCGGTTGGCCACGGCTGCGTACATGGTGATCATCGCGCCGATCACGGCCCCGGTCGAAAAGATGATGGACAGAGTGAGGCCGAGGATGCGGATGAAATTGGCCAGCACCTCGGACTGCTCCGCGTAGAAGACCGACTCGCGCTTGACCTCGACGGTCAGGCGCGGATCCGACTCGAGCGCGCGCTCCAGTGGCTCGAACTGCGCAGCGTCCTTCAGGCGCAGCAGCACCGACGAGTACGACGTACGTCGGAACGCCTGCATGAGCTGCTCGGCATCGCCCCAGATCTCGGAGTCGAAGCCGGTGCCGCCCGCGTCGAAGTGGCCGACCACCGTCCACTCGCGCATGCCGAAGCGCAGCGTCTCGCCGATGCCCGCGCCGACGAAGCGCCCGCCGATCGCTCGTCCCGCCACGATCTCGGCCGAGCCCGGTCGGAACATGCGTCCGGCGACAAACCTGACCTGCGGGCGCAGTGCCAGTCCGTGCGCACCGATGCCCCGGATCACGATGTTCGACGGCTTGTCCGAACCGCGCTTGTCGAGCGAGATCAGCACGACGGTCTCGCGCGAGACGATGCGCGCCCCGGCGCCGTCCAGTGCCACCTCGGGCCGCATCTCCACCACCGCCGCCTGCTCGCGGTCCACCGCGCTCTGCACCTCGGTGCCTGCGGCACGTCGCGTCACCAGTGCGCTGTCGGCGGCTCCCGTGGCGACCAGCGTACTGCGCAGGCCTTCCTCCAGCATGAGCACGGTGGCGAACACGAATACCACCAGCGCCATCCCGGCAACGGTCAGCACGGTGGTCAGCCGTCGGGTCGCGAGGTTGCGCGCACTGTAGGCGATCGGTACGGGCATCGGTCAACCCACCGCCCGCAGGCCTTCGGCGATGCGCACACTGCCGGCGCGGATACCGGGGGCGATCGCCGCGACGATCCCGATTGCGATTCCGGCCACCAGCTGCAGCACGACCGTTTCCTGCGACACCTGAAACACCGGAAACAGCGTGCCCATCTTTTGCGCAAACGCGCGCGAGACGGGGAAGGTCAGCACGCAGCCGATGACGCTGCCCGCCACGGCGATGCAGAGGGATTCGCCGAAGACGAGGCGGCGCACGAAGGACGGACCGAACCCGATCGCCTTGAGGGTCGCATACTCGGCGAGCCGCTCGCGGGCGGACATGGCCATGGTGTTCGCCATGACCGCCAGGATGATGACGATGACCAGGAAGGACACCAGGCGAATGGCCACCACGATCGCCTCGGTCATGGACACGAACCCGAGCTGGAAGGCCTTCTCGGTCTCGGTCAGCGTCTCCGCCAGCGAGTTGCGGAAGGTCGCATCGACCGCGCGTGCGATCTCCGCGGCACGCTCGGCCTCGGCGATGTCGATGACGAAGATGCCCGTCGCATCCGCCCGCCGCGGGGCACTCTTGCGCAGCGTCTCGTTCAGGTACTCCCAGTGGAAGAAGAACTGAACCTCGTCGGTGGCGGCATCGCGTCCGTCGTAGATGCCGCGTAGGTTGAACTCCCACGTGCCCGGGTAGATCGTTCCGCGCAGCGGGATCACGTCGCCCACCTTCCACCCCCAAGTCTGGGCGAGCTTGCGACCGACCACGCAGCCCTTGCGGTCACGCAGGAAACTCTCCAGCTGCTCCGCCGGAACGCTCAGTTCCGGATAGATGCGGAAGTAGCTTCGCGCGTCGACCGCGAATTGCGGGAAGAAGTTGCGCTCGCTGATGTAGACGCCACCGAACCAGTTCGCGTAGCTGATCTCGCGCACGCCGTCGATCCTGCGGATGCGGTCGCCATAGGTGATGGGAAGCGGGAATACGAGCGAGATGGCATTGCGCGTCACCAGCCGCGTGGCGGAGGCCGAGTCGGCACCGGCGTACCACGCATCGACCACGGTTTGCAGCAGACCGAATGCGAGCACCGCGATCACGATGCCCAGCGTGGTGAGCGCCGTTCGCAGCTTGTGCCGCAGACTGTTGCGCGCGATCAGCTTCAGCAGGTACACGGGCTCGCGATCAGGACGAACGCAGCCCGGCGGCGTCGATGCCCGCTGCACCGCACTCGACCAGCACGCCCTTGTCGAGATGGATCAGGCGGTGCGCGGCTTCCGCGGCCCGCTGGTCGTGCGTGACCATCACGATGGTCTTTCCCATCTGCGCGTTGAGCTGCTCCAGCAGGCCGAGTACATCGGCGGCCGACACGCGGTCGAGGTCGCCGGTCGGTTCGTCCGCAACCAGGATCTGGGGGTCGGTGATGATCGCGCGCGCGATGGCGACGCGCTGCTGCTGCCCGCCCGACAGCTGCGAGGGATAGTGCCGCATGCGGTCGGACAACCCCACCATCTCCAGCGCGGCCAGCGCATGTTCGCGCCGCTCGCGCCGCGACAGCGGCGTGAGCAGCAGCGGCAGTTCGACGTTCTCGAAGGCCGTGAGCACCGGCAGCAGGTTGTAGAACTGGAAGATGAAGCCCACGGCCCGCGCGCGCCAGTCGGCGAGCTGCGCCTCGCCGAGCGCGCCGATGTCGAGCCCGTTCACGCGTAGCGCGCCGCCGCTGGGCTTGTCGATGCCGGCGATGAGGTTGAGCAACGTGCTCTTGCCCGAACCGGACGGCCCCATCAACGCGACGAACTCGCCCTCGGCGATGTCGAGATTGATGTCGTCGAGGACCGGGACGACCTGCCCGCCGCGGCGATAAGACTTCGACAGGTTGCGCGCCTGGACCATCATGGGCGTGGCGAAGTCTGGTCGGATTGGATCCAGGGTCGGCGGCGGCTCACTCGCTCGCGGCCTTGATGCGGGTGCCGTCGGCAATACGTGCACTCGGCGCGAGGACCACCTTGGTGCCAACCTTCGGCCCGTCGAGCAGTTCCACGTTCTCACCCAGGCGCTCGCCGATGCGCACCGGCACGGCCACCGCCTTGCCTTCGCGCACGGCGAAGACCAGCGTCCTGCCATCGCGCTTGGCCAGCGCCTGCGCGCTCACCGCCGGCCGCGGCGTGCGCCGATCCTCCGGTACGTCCTGCGACAGGAACGCGACCTTCGCGCTCATGTCCGGCAGGATGCGCGGATCCAGGGTTCGGAAGCGGATCTTCGCCGTGACTGTCGCCTTGGCGCGGTCCACGGTGGGGACCGTCCGGTTCACGTAGCCGCGGAAGCGCTCGTCGGGCAGTGCGTCCAGCTCGATCTCGCACGGCTGGCCGACCTTCAGCGCGCTCAGGTTCGACTCCGAGACGTCGGCCTCCACCTCCAGCGTGCTCATGTCCGCGACGGTGACCACCGCGCCCTTGGTGTCGAGCGCGGACGAGAACGGGGTGATGGTATCGCCCACGTTCGCGTTCTTGGTCAGCACGACGCCGTCGAACGGCGCTCGGATCACCGTCTGCTCGAGGGCAACCGCAGCGGCGCGCAGATTCGCTTCGGCCACGCGTACGTTGGCAATCGCGCCCGCGCGTGCAGCCTGGGCTTTGTCCACGCGCCCCACCACGATGTCGTGCGCCGCCTGCGAGACGAACTTCTGGTTCAGCAGGTCGGCCGAGCGTTCCAGCGCGCGCTGTGCCTCGCGCAGTTCCGCCTCGGCCTGCTCGACGTTGGCGCGCGCCACGCGCACACTGGCAGCAGCCTGGTCGCGCGCGGCCGCCATGTCCTCGCTTTCCAGGCGCGCGATCACTTCGTTGCGCCGGACACGGCTGCCTTCCTGCACGCCGAGCCACTCGAGGCGACCGGTGGCCTTGGAGGCGACCGCGGCCTTGCGCTGCGCAACGACGTAGCCCGTGGCATTGAGCACGGTCACGGACTGGTAGGGATAGACCAGCGCGACGCTGGTCTGCTGCACTTCGACCGCCGCACCGGCGACGCGGCGGTAGACGAGCAGCACCGCGATGGCAGCAGCTAGGACCAGCGCCGCAATCATCAGCGGCCGCCGCCAGCGGTGCCGGGCGGCGCGCGTGCCGCTGCGCGCAATGCGAAGTCTGGAGAGGTCGGCGTCGGACAAGGGGCTTCCTGCATGGTCCGAGCGACGAACGGGCTCGGAAACCCCGATTATGGGGGAAGTCGCCGCCTCGGACGCCCCCGATCGTTTACCAGCGCGGCTCGCGCTCCGGACTGGCGCTGACCCGGTGGATCGACAGATCCGCGCCTTCGAATTCCTGCTCGGGGTTCAGGCGGATGCCCACGATCAGCTTGAGGGTGCCGTAGATCACCACTGCCCCGGCCAGGGCGATGCCGATGCCCAAGGCGGTGCCCACGAGTTGGGAAGCCAGGCTCACCCCGCCCAGGCCGCCCATGGCCGTCGTGCCGAACAGTCCTGCGGCAATGCCGCCCCAGGCGCCGCACACGCCGTGCAGCGGCCACACGCCCAGCACGTCGTCGATCTTCAGTCGATTCTGCGTGAAGGTGAACAGGAACACGAATGCCGCGCCGGCGACAGCACCGGTGGCGAGCGCACCCAGTGGATGCATCAGGTCGGAGCCCGCACACACGGCGACCAGGCCGGCCAGCGGCCCGTTGTGGACGAAGCCCGGATCGTTTCGCCCCACGAACAGTGCCGACAGCGTCCCGCCCGCCATGGCCATGACCGAGTTCACCGCCACCAGCCCGCTGATCTTGTCCAGCGTCTGCGCCGACATCACGTTGAACCCGAACCAGCCGACCGTGAGCATCCATGCGCCCAGTGCGAGGAACGGAATGCTCGACGGCGGATGGGCGGCGATGCCGCCATCGCGCGCGTAACGCCCACGGCGCGCGCCCAGCAGCACGACGGCGACCAGTCCGATCCAGCCGCCCATCGCGTGCACGACGATCGATCCGGCGAAATCGTGGAACGGCTGCCCGAAGCGCGCCTGCAGCCATTCCTGCACGCCGAAGTGCCCGTTCCAGGCAATCCCCTCGAAGAACGGGTAGAGGAAACCCACCAGGGCAAAGGTAGCCGCAAGCTGGGGTTGGAATCGGGCGCGCTCGGCGATCCCTCCGGACACGATGGCGGGAATGGCGGCGGCGAAGGTGAGCAGGAAAAAGAACTTCGTCAGTTCATAGCCGTTGCGATCGGCCAGCATGTCGGCGCCGGCCATGAAGCTGGTGCCGTAGGCCACCCCGTACCCGATGAAGAAGTAGGCGATGGTGGAGACCGCGAAGTCCGCAAGGATCTTGACCAGCGCATTCACCTGGCTCTTCGAGCGGACGGTGCCGAGCTCGAGGAACGCGAAACCGGCGTGCATGGCCAACACCATGATCGCGCCGAGCAGTACGAACAGGACATCGCCGCCGGGGCTGTGCATCGTCTCCTCCCGTTTTGGTTGTATTGAGTCGATCGGGGGGTCGGGTCAAGCAAACCGTGCACCACGTCCTGTTTTTCT
>CAZNBS010000102.1:10093-16462 GCA_964570955.1 uncultured Burkholderiales bacterium
GTGCTCGAGGATCTGGCGCACGACGGTCTGGTCGATCGCGCGACGGTCGACGCCCTCCTCGCCGCACACCACCTGCGTCGCGGCGACCAGCATCCGCTCGTGTTCGTGGCCGAGCAGAAGCTCAAGGATCCCCGGCACAGCCGCAAGCTGCTGACGCTCGAGAAGCTGACGGAATGGCTGGCGGACAAGGTCGGGCTGCCCTACCTCCACATCGATCCGTTCAAGATCGACTTCGCCGCCGTCACGAAAGTGATGTCCAGCGCGTATGCGACGCGCTTCCGCATCCTGCCGCTGGAGGTCACCGCACGCGAGGCGGTGATCGCGACCTGCGAACCGTTCGTGCGCGAGTGGGAAGCGGAACTGGCGCAGATCCTGCGCCTGAACATTCGCCGCGTCGTCGCAAATCCGCTGGACATCGCGAGCTACCAGGCCGAGTTCTACAATCTCGCACGCTCGGTCCGCAACGCCTCGGCGCAAAGCGGCGCGACGCTGAGCGAGATCGCCAACTTCGAGCAACTGGTCGAACTCGGCCGCAACGGCAACCTCGACGCGAACGACCAGCACATCGTCCACATCGTGGACTGGCTGCTCCAGTACGCCTTCCAGCAGCGCGCCAGCGACATTCACGTGGAGCCGCGCCGCGAGGCGGGGAACGTGCGCTTCCGCATCGACGGGGTGCTGCACCAGGTCTACCAGATCCCCACGCCGGTGATGGCGGCCATGACCAGCCGCATCAAGATCCTCGGCCGCATGGACGTGGTCGAGAAACGCAGACCGCAGGACGGCCGGATCAAGACGCGCACACCCGACGGCGACGAAGTGGAACTGCGCCTGTCCACCATGCCCACTGCATTCGGCGAGAAGCTGGTGATGCGCGTGTTCAATCCCGACGTGCTGGTGAAGGACTTCGCGGAACTGGGCTTCTCCGACGAAGACGAGAGCCGCTGGAAGAGCCTGACTGCGCGCCCGCACGGGATCATCCTGGTGACGGGGCCGACCGGGTCAGGCAAGACCACCACCTTGTACTCGACGCTAAAGCAGCTCGCGACACCCGACGTGAACGTGTGCACCGTCGAGGATCCGATCGAGATGGTGGAACCGCAGTTCAACCAGATGCAGGTGCAGAGCGGTATCGGCCTGGACTTCGCGGCCGGCGTGCGCACCCTGATGCGGCAGGACCCGGACGTCATCATGGTCGGGGAGATCCGCGACCACGAGACCGCGCAGATGGCGATCCAGGCGGCGCTGACCGGTCATCTGGTGCTCTCCACCCTGCACACCAACGACGCTCCCTCGGCCATCACACGTCTGCTCGACATCGGCGTCGAGCCCTACCTGCTTCATTCGACCATCCTCGGCGTGCTCGCCCAGCGCCTCGTACGCACGTTGTGTCCGCACTGTCGCGAGGAGATCCCGGCGGAGGAAGCGATGTGGCAATCGCTCACCGCGCCGTGGCGCATTCCGATGCCCACGCACGTGCAGCGCGGCCAGGGCTGCCTCGACTGCCGCATGACCGGATACATGGGCCGTCTGGGCATCTACGAGATGATGACGATGTCCCCCGCATTGCGCCGGCTGATCCAGGCCGAGACGGACCTGAGTGCGTTGCGCCACCAGGCGCTGCGCGAAGGGATGAAACCGCTGCGCACCAGCGGCGCACTCAAAGTGGCCCTCGGCCTGACCAGCGCCGAGGAAGTGCTGAAGGTCGCACCCCCGGTGATCGCCGACCGGCACGCGGCGTGACCGGCCCGCTCATGCAGAAATTCGACGACGACGCATCCGGGCATCGGGCGGAGGCGCAGGCGGCCACCGATCTGCGCCGATCCGGACACTGGCGCGAGACGGTGGACGCGATTCCACTCCCGGCCGCCGCGTTCGACGGCGAATATCGCTGCCTGTCGGCCAACGACGCCTTCCTTGCGCTGTACGGCCTGCAGCGGCGGTCGCTGGCATCGCACGTGGACGCCGACGCAATCGGCAGCGAACGCGCGCTGCACCTGCGGCGCGCGATTCTCGACGCGCTGTCGGGCCGGGAGGGTGAGGTTTCGCTTGCGCAGGCGGACGGCAGCACATGCTGGTACGCGGTACATGCCAGCAACTGCCCGACCGACACGCAGACCGTGCTGACGATACTGAGCGAGCGCACCGCACTGCGGCGCGCGGAGGCCGGCCTGCAAGCCGCCACGCAGCGTTTCCTCACGCTGGCCAAGCTCTCGCCGGCCTGGTACTGGGAGCAGGACGAGCACCTGCGCTTCGTCTCCTGCTCGATGAACGCCGAGCACAA
The DNA here is from genome assembly GCA_964570955.1 of uncultured Burkholderiales bacterium. Classification (GTDB taxonomy): domain Bacteria; phylum Pseudomonadota; class Gammaproteobacteria; order Burkholderiales; family SHXO01; genus SHXO01. The sequence goes on from CAZNBS010000102.1 coordinate 12,378, forward strand.
GTCGCCGATTCCGCCGATGTCCTCGATCGGCCGAACGCGCTTCGAGCTCGACTACGAATGGCCCTCCGAGCAGGTGCGCGAGGCCCACGCGCGCGCGCTGGCCGTGCGCCTGCCCTTTCACGACCTGATGCTCACCGATCGCCGCAGCGGGCGCATCGTACTGCTCAGCGGCGAGCCGACCTTCGCTGCAGATGGCACCTTCCTCGGCTATGGCGGCATCGGACGCGACATCACCGAGCAGGTCCATGCGCGCGAGCAGGCGTCGCGACTGCGCGAGTTGTACGCCGTGATGATGCAGGCCAACATCGCGGCCAGCCGTAGTGCCACGGCCGAAGAACTGTTCGAATCGGTGTGCAGCATCGCCATCCGCCACGGCCATTTCGCTCACGCCCGCGTGGCCGAGGCGGATGCGGCGAGCGGCACGATGCGCACGACGGCGAGCATGGGCGAGACCGAGATCCCCGAGGAGCTTCTGCACGTGGCGCTCGACCCGCGTGTTCCCGAGGGCCGCACGCCCGCCGCGCAGGCACTGCGCGCTGGCACGCATTACGTGTGCGACGACATTCTGCTCGAGGCCAGCAGCGTGACCAGCAGCGTGCAACTGGCCCGCTCGGGGCTGCGCGCGTTTGCCATCCTCCCATTGCGCCGACAGGGAAAGGTGAGCGGTCTGCTGCAGGTGTTCGCGCGACGCAGCGACTACTTCGACGAGGAACTGGTTGCGATGCTCGACGCGCTGGCCTCGAATGTTTCTTACGCCCTGGACAACCTGCAGCGCGAGCAGGCGCGCCACGCCGCCGAGATGGCGCTGCGCGAGAGCGAGAACCGCTTCCGGGACTTCGCGGAGGCTGCCGGTGAGTTCGTCTGGGAGACGGGCCTGGACTGGCGTTTCCGCTACGTGTCGAGCAGGGTGCAGGCCGTGTGGCAGCATTCCGACCAGAAACTGATCGGGCGCCATCCTGAGGATTTCATGCCGCCGGGCGAGATCGAGCGGGTGCGCGGGTGGATGGTCGAGCACCAGCGGGACGACGGTTCGTTCCGCGACCTCGAACATCGGATCGTCACGCGCGACGGCGACATCCGCTGGGTGAGGGTGAGCGCGGTAGCCGTGTGCGACCCCCAGGGCCAGTGCATCGGCTACCGCGGCACCTGCCGAGACATCACGCAGCGCAAGGCGGCGGAGGCGCGCATCAGCTTCCTCGCCACGCGCGATCCGCTCACCGAACTGCCGAACCGCGTGCTGTTCAAGGATCGCCTCGAGCAAGGGCTGGTCGCCGCCCGGCGGGCCGGCCAGGTGCTGGCGCTGATGTTCATCGACCTGGACCGCTTCAAGTACATCAACGACACGCAGGGCCACCAGATCGGGGACCTGCTGCTCAAGGAGGTGGCCACGCGCATGCTCGCCTGCATCCGCAAGGGCGACACCGTCTCGCGCCTCGGCGGCGACGAGTTCGTCGTCGCCCTCGAGGGCCTGCAGCAGGCCGAGGTGGCGGCGCAGATCGCCGACAAGATCATCCGCTCGCTCGCGCGCCCGTTCGAACTCGGCGGACGCCGGGTCGACATCTCGTGCAGCATCGGCATCAGCATCTTCCCTCTCGATGCGCAGGACGAGCGCGCGCTCATGAAGAACGCCGACACGGCCATGTATCACGCCAAGGAGAAGGGGCGCAACAACTACCAGTTCTTCTCGCCGCAGATGAACCTGCGTGCCATCGAGCGGCAAACCCTGGAATCGGAGTTGCGCCAGGCGCTCGATCGCGACGAGCTCGTCCTGCACTTCCAGCCGCAACTGTCGGTGGCGGACGGCCGCCTGATCGCGGTGGAAGCGCTGCTGCGCTGGATGCACCCTTCGCGCGGGCTGCTCGCGCCCGGCACCTTCCTGACCGCCGCCGAGGAATCGGGACTGGTCGATCGCATCGGCGAGTGGGTGCTGCACCAGGTGTGCATCCAGGCCAGGCAGTGGCGGGATGCAGGCCACCCTGCGCTGCGCTTCGGGGTCAACGTGTCGTCGCGCCAACTATTGCGGCAGGGCGCCTTTCTCGGCAGCGTCGCGAGCGCCCTGGAAAACGCGAGGGTGGAGGCGCGCTGGCTCGAGGTCGAGGTGACCGAGTCCCTGCTGCTGGAGCATTCCGACGAGCACATGCCCGCCCTGCACGAACTGGGAGAGCTGGGCGTGAGCATCGCCGTGGACGATTTCGGAACCGGGTACTCTTCGGTGCCCTATCTGCACCAGCTGCCGATCGACCGCCTGAAGATCGACCGCAGCTTCGTGCGCAATGTCGCGCACAGCGCACGCGACCATGCGGTGGTCAAGGCGATCGTCGCACTGGCGCACGGCCTCGAGCTGCAGGTGGCGGCCGAGGGCGTGGAGACGGCCGCCCAGCTCGCGATCCTGGCCCAGATGGGCTGCGACGCCTACCAGGGCGAACTGTTCAGCGCGGCGGTGCCGATCGAAGGGCTCCCGGCCATCGTCGCGCGCGCGACGGCGTCCTGAAGCTTCAGCGCACCAGCTCGCGCATCGCCTCCTCGAGTCCGCCCAGTGTGAGCGGATACATCCGCTCACCCATCAGCTGGCGCATCATCCCGATCGACTCGTAATAACCCCAGCGCTCCTCGGGCTGCGGATTGAGCCACACCGCGTGCGCGTAGACGTCGAGCATGCGCTGCATCCACACCGAGCCGGCCTCCTCGTTGTGGTGCTCCACCGAGCCGCCCGGATAGGCGATCTCGTACGGACTCATGGTCGCGTCGCCGACGAAAACGAGCTTGTAGTCGTGTCCGTACTTGTGCAGCACGTCGAACGTGGGAATGCGCTCGCTGTGCCGGCGCCGGTTGTCCTTCCACACCGTCTCGTAGAGGCAGTTGTGGAAGTAGAAGTATTCGAGGTGCTTGAACTCCCCGCGTGCGGCCGAGAACAATTCCTCGCAGATGCGGATGTGGTCGTCCATCGAGCCGCCGATGTCCAGGAACAGCAGCACTTTCACCGCGTTGTGGCGCTCCGGCACCATCTTCAGGTCGAGCCAGCCCGCGTTGCGCGCGGTCGAGCGGATCGTGTCGTCCAGGTCCAGTTCCTCGGGTGCACCCTCACGCGCGAAGCGGCGCAGGCGGCGCAGCGCGACCTTGATGTTGCGCGTACCCAGTTCGACGCTGTCGTCCAGGTTGCGGAACTCGCGCTTGTCCCACACTTTCACCGCGCGGCGGTTGCGCGACCCCTCCTGACCGATGCGCACGCCCTCTGGGTTGTAGCCGTAGGCGCCGAAAGGCGAGGTGCCGCGCGTGCCGATCCACTTCGAGCCGCCTTCATGGCGCTCCTTCTGCTCGGCCAGCCGCTGGCGCAGCGTCTCCATCAGCTTGTCCCAGCCGCCCAGCGACTCGATCAGCTTCTTGTCCTCGTCCGACAGCGTGAGCATCGCGTTGGCGCGCAGCCATTCCGCCGGGATGACCGCGAGCAGGTCGTCGGGAAGCGCCGCGATGCCGCGGAAATACTCGCCGAAGACGCGGTCGAAGCGGTCGTAGTGGCTCTCGTCCTTGACCAGGCACACCCGCGAGAGCAGGTAGAAGTCGTCGAGGCTGCCCCAGGCGACCTTCTTCTGCAGCGCCTCGTGCAGGGTGAGGAACTCCTTCAGCGAGACGGGGACCCCGCCCTGGCGAAGCTGGAAGAAGAAGTCGGTGAGCATCTATCGAGGACCAGAGCGCTCAACGCAAAGAGCGCAAAGGATTGCCGCCGAGTGGTACCCGCACGCGCCTCAGGTCAAAACATCCTTCCGTCGCGGTCTTCGCGGTATTTGCGTTCATGCCTTTGCTTCACCCCTTACGCCGCGACATGAATACCAGGCGCTCGAACAGATGCACATCCTGCTCGTTCTTGAGCAGTGCGCCGTGCAGCGGCGGGATGATCTTGTGCGAGTCCTTCGAGTGCAGGACCTCCGGCGCGATGTCTTCGGCCATCAGCAGTTTTAACCAGTCGAGCAGTTCGGAGGTCGAGGGCTTCTTCTTCAGCCCCGGGACCTCGCGGATCTCGAAGAAGGCTTCCAGGGCCTCGCGCAGCAGGCTTTTCTTGATGCCCGGGTAGTGGACATCGACGATCC
>CAZNBS010000103.1:0-15962 GCA_964570955.1 uncultured Burkholderiales bacterium
TGCGCGCACTGCTGCAGCGGCGCAGGAACCGTGACCTGTTCGATCTGCACCAGGGACTCGAACAGCTGTCGCTGGCACCGGAGAAGGTCATCGCCTGTTTCGACCACTACCTGGCCCTGGAGGACAAGCCGATCTCGCGAGCGATGGCCGAGCAGCGCATGCTGGAGAAGTTGACCCGAAGCCTGACCGAAGACGTCGCGCCGATGCTGCCAGCAGGCGTGCGCTGGAGCGATGCGGATGCCATCCAGGCATTCGAGCGCGTCTGGGCCGAGCTGATCACGCGAATCAGCGGGGACGGATGGAAGCTCTCCGATGCGGTCATCGAGGAACTGCGGACATCGCGATATCCGGCCCTGCTGATGCCCCGAGACCGGCAAAGGCCGCAATGACGGCTTCGCGAAGAGCGGTGCCACTGACCAAGGAATCAACGTCGGAGGCCGTTTCCTTGGCCGCGTTGCAGGCAGAGAACGAGCGACTGATCGCGCTCCTGGAGGCAAGCGGAATCGAGTGGCAGCGGGCAGCCGAACCGGCAACGCCGCCCTCGAAACCAGAATCGTCGCGGCTCTCGGCCGAAGCGAAAGTGGCACTCTTTCGGCGGCGGTTTCGGGGTCGTACGGATGTCTACCCTGTGCGCTGGGAGAGCAAGACGACCGGCAAGCCGGGTTACGCACCTGCCTGCGCGAACGAATGGCGCGCGGGAGTGTGCGAGAAGCCCCGTATCAAGTGCGCAGACTGTCGGAATCGCTCGTTGATCCCGCTTTCGGACGCTGCCATCTACGCCCACCTGGTCGGTGACCGGACGATGGGTGTTTACCCGCTGCTGGAGGACGACAGCTGCTGGTTCCTCGCGATCGATTTCGACGAAGCCGAGTGGAGCGAGGATGTTCGAGCCTTCGCCGGTTCGTGCGCCGAGAACTATCCCCGTCACGTTGCCCTTCTGCGCGGCTGCCTCGATGCTGCGCAGGACCTGGAGGTGTTGCCTCGATCGTGTCTTGCTCGCATCGACCTGCCGTCGGCGGCGGGGATCCAGGAGGTGTTTCGGCACCTCGCCAACGATCGATCGCGGACGGCGGCAATCGCCGCAGAAGTCAGGAAGGCATTCGATCATGGCCGCAAGGTTCTGGTGCTGACCGAGCGCACCGAGCACCTCGACAGCATCCGGGTCGCCTTGGGTGCCGGGGCTGCGCGCCTGTTTGTTCTTCACGGCCGCATGTCCAGGAAGAAACGCGCTACGGTCATCGCAGAACTCGATGCGCTGCCACCCGATGCGCCGCGCATCCTTCTGGCCACCGGCAAGCTCGTCGGCGAAGGATTCGACCATCCGCCCCTCGACACTCTGGTCTTGGCGATGCCTGTCTCATGGAAGGGAATCTTGCAGCAATACGCTGGCCGGTTGCATCGGGAGCACGCCGGCAAGACCGACGTGCGGATCATCGACTTCGTTGACACCGGGCACCCGGCCCTGCTTCGAATGTGGCACAAGCGCCAGCGCGGCTACCGGGCGATGGGCTACTCGACTTGCGCAGGCGCGAGCGCCGCAGGACCAGTCGAAGCGGAACTTCAACTCGATCAGGTACTTCCGACAGGAGTTCAACGGTGAAACGGCACTCTGCCTCCGACCGGCCCGTGAAGGAGCCGAAGCTCTCCCGTACTCAACAGCCGGCCGACCTCGCGCCCGCCGACTGGCAACGCGTGCTGCGCCGTCAGTTCGGGCGCGAACAGGCGTTCGTGCTGGACAATCTCGGCGACCAACCGTTCTTCTCCGAGTTTCGGGTCGGCAATCCGCAGTCGAAGGTGAGCTACCACGTGGCGATACGCGGTCTTGCTGCCGGCGACAACTACTGCTCCTGCCCGGACTACGCCACCAACGAACTGGGCACGTGCAAGCACATCGAGTTCGTCCTCGCGCGGCTCGAGAAGAAGCGCGGGGCGAAGGCCGCCTTGGCCCGGGGATGGCGTCCGGCGTTTTCCGAGATCTACCTGCGCAACGACGGGACGCGCACGGTGCGCTTCCGCGCCGGATCGGATTGCCCGCCGCCGGTGGTGCATGCGGCCTCGGGGCTCTTCGACGCCACGCGCGGCGGCGCGCTGCCCGAGGAGCGTTTTGGCGAGCTGGAGCGTCTGCTCGCGACGGCGGCGAAGAGCGGCCACGAGCTGCGCGCCTACGACGATGCGCTCGACTTCATCGCCGGCCGGCGCGATGCGGCACGGCGCTCGGGAATCCTCGGCCGCCTGTTCCCGCGCGGTGCTTCCGACAAGAGGCTCGGGCAACTGCTCCAGGCGCCGCTGTATCGCTACCAGGCCGAAGGTGCGCTGTTCGCGGTGCGCGCCGGCCGCGCCCTGATCGGCGATGAGATGGGACTGGGCAAGACCATCCAGGCGATAGCGGCGACGGAGATCCTGGCGCGCCACTTCGGCGTATCGCGCGTGCTGGTGGTGTGCCCGACCTCGCTCAAGTACCAGTGGCAAAGCGAAATCGGCCGCTTTTCGGGCCGGGCGGCGCGCGTGATGGCCGGCGGCCGGGCGCAGCGGCAGAAGGATTTCGGCGCCGACGATTTCTGCAAGATCACCAACTACGAAAAGCTGAAGCCGGATTTGGACCTGATCGCCGAGTGGGCGCCGGAAGTGGTGATCGTCGACGAAGCGCAGCGGATCAAGAACTGGAACACGATCGCCGCGCGGGCGCTGAAACGCATCGACAGTCCTTACGCCCTGGTGCTCACCGGCACCCCGCTCGAAAACAAGCTCGAGGAGCTGATCTCGATCGTGCAGTTCGTCGACCAGCATCGATTGGGACCCACCTGGAAGCTGCTGCACGAGCACCAGGTCAAGGATGAAGTGGGCCGCGTCACCGGCTACACGGGGCTGGAGAAGATCGGCCGGACGCTGGCGCCGATCCTGATCCGCCGGCGCCGATCCGAGGTGCTGACACAGCTGCCCAGTCGCACCGACCAGAATCTGCTGGTGCCGATGACCGAGATGCAGCTGGTGCATCACCGGGAGAACGCCGATATCGTGGCGAAGATCGTGAAGCGCTGGCGGCGGATGAAGTTCCTGTCGGAAATGGACCAGCGGAGACTCACCTGCGCCCTGCAGAACATGCGGATGTCCTGCAACAGCACCTACCTGCTGGACCAGGAAACCGACCACGGCGTCAAGGCAGACGAACTGGCGGCGCTGCTCGACGGCGTCTTCGTGCAGCCGGACGCGAAAGCGGTGGTGTTCAGCCAGTGGACGCGCACCCACGACATCGTCATCCGCAGGCTGGACGATCGCGGGATCGGATACGTCAGCTTCCATGGCGGTGTGCCTTCGGAAAGGCGCCCGGCGCTGGTCGAACGCTTTCGCGACGATCCGCAATGCCGCGTCTTCCTGTCCACCGACGCGGGCGCCGCGGGACTGAACCTGCAGCACGCCTCGACGCTGGTGAACATGGACCTGCCGTGGAACCCGGCGCTGCTGGAGCAGCGCATCGGGCGCATTCACCGGATGGGTCAGAAGCGCCCGGTGCAGATCGTCAATTTCGTCGCCAAGGGCACCATCGAGGAGGGAATGCTCTCGGTGCTCGCCTTCAAGCGCTCGCTGTCGGCAGGCATCCTGGATGGCGGCCAAAGCGAGATCGCGCTCGGCGGTTCACGGTTGAGTCGCTTCATGATGGAGGTGGAGAAAGTCACCGGCCACATGGGCGAGGGCGAAGCCATTGTGCCGGCGGAAGAGGCGGCGAGCCTCGCTAGCACACGGGTGGAATCGGCGATCGAAGCGGCCGCCGCCGACGAATCTGCCGCAGCGGTTGAGATGGCTTCGGCAGCCGACGCCGCCGCGCTGGAAGCAGCCGCGCCGGAGGCGCAGGAAGCATCTGTCGATCCCTGGGCCGTGTTGCTGCAGGCCGGCGCGCAATTGGCCTCAGCGCTGAGCGCGGCCGGCGATCCCGCGACGCCGTCGCATCCCTGGCTCGAGCGCGACCCGGCGACCGGCGCGCGCAGCCTTCGGTTGCCACTGCCACCTCCAGAGACGGCGCGACGACTGGCCAATGCGCTATCAGTGATTGCAGATTCGCTCCGTGGCAATGTGGCAAGGCAGTGACGGTCTTACAGTGAACCGATCGAGTGCGATGGGTCCCGGTGGGCGGGCCATCGCCACATCGGGCGGGAAGGCTTGGTCTTCTCGATCTCGGCCCTGGCTTCCCGGACCCGTTGCACTGCGCGTTGTGAGCGCGAACTGTACGCGTACCGGCGAAAGGGACCTGCTTGCACCGACGGTCAACCGGCTCGAGCAACTGAAGGGCGATCGCGCGGGCCAGTGGAGCCTGCGGGTGAACGATCAGCTCCGCATCTGCTTTCGCTGGAAAGGGAGCAACGCCGAAGATGTCGAGATCGTGGACTATCTGGGAGGTAGGACGAGATGAGCAGGAAACTCGAACCCGTGTCGCCCGGCGAGATGCTCGCCGAGGAGTTCCTCGAGTCCCTGGGCATGAGCAACTGCCGCCTGGCGACGGAGATCGGTGTGCCCGCGCAGCGCATCGGCGAGATCGTCGCCGGCAAACGTGCCATCACCGCGGACACGGATCCGTGGCTGTGCCGTTTCTTCGGGCTCTCGCACGGCTGGTGGCTGCGCCTGCAGGCGGACTATGACACCGAGGGCACGAAGGCTGGCCTTGCGACGACGCTCGCGAAGATCAGGCCGTGGAAAGAGGCAATGGAGGAGACGGCGGATGCGCACTGATCGCGGCGCTCGTTCGGCGGCGTCGTGACGGTAGAAAATCGGCCACAAAGACTCGATGCGACAACAACTTATGCCGTCAGATGCCGGCACCTTGTCGAAAGGGAGCGATTGCGGAAGTGCCGATGGTCCTCGATAGATGTCGATCGATGGTGAAAGCTGCGATCGGGGATCCCGCTCAAAGTGACGGTCGTTCTGTCGGCAAGCGTGCGGGCGTTGCGACTCCTGCATGAAGCCGATCAAAGACTTACAGAAGCCGTTGATGATTGAGTGGGAGCAATTCGGCTGCCCCGGCCGTGTGCATTGACCGATCTCCCAAAATGGGAGATACTGGCCGCGGATGAGGGTCATCGCCAAGAGCAGCCTGAAGAAGTTCTGGGAGCGCCCCGGCTGCGCCGATGCGCGTGGCCCGCTGCACAGCTGGTACGAAGAGGCCCTCAGGGCGAAGTGGCGCCGACCGCAGGACATCAAGGATCAGTACGCCAACGCGAGCATCTGCGGCAACAACCGCGTGGTGTTCGACGTGGGCGGCAACAAGTACCGGCTGGTGGTCGAAGTGCAGTACCAGGCGGGGATCGTCTGGGTGAAGTTCGTCGGGACGCATGCGCAGCGCGACCGCATCGATGTGGACAGCGTGAATGACTATTAAGCCGATCCGGAACGACGACGACCTGAAGAAGGTGTTCCGCCGCCTGGAGAAGATCTTCGAGGCCGAGGAGGGCACCGCGCAGGCCGACGAGCGCGACGTCCTGGTGGTCTTGGTCGAAGCCTACGAGAACAAGCACTACGACTTCGGGCCGGCAGATCCGGTGGAGGCCATCAAGTTCCGCATGGAGCAGGAAGGGCTGACGCCGCGCGATCTGGAGCCTTTCATCGGTCCGAGTGGGCGAGTGTCCGAGGTGCTGAACCGCAGGCGGCCGCTCAGCCTGCGGATGGTCAAGCGACTGCACGAAGGCCTGAAGATCCCCTACGAGAGCCTGCTGGCCGAGGTGTCCTGACCACCTCCAGACTCATCTCATATTGGAAAAGACTGCATCTTGATCAATACGGCAGTTTGCCGTACGATACCGCTTGGAGGTTATCAGCATGGCAACGGAACAAATCGCCCGGCTCGAAGCGCGTCTGCCGGCCAGCGTATACGCGCTGCTCAAGCGTGCCGCCGAGCTGAAGGGCCGCAGCATCTCGGATTTCGTGGTGAACGCCGCCCAGGACGCGGCGCAGCGCGCGATCGAAGACGAGAGGATCATCCGCCTGTCGGCCGAAGATCAGACGCGCTTCGCGCAGGCGCTCATCCGGCCGCCGGCGCCGAACGCGGCGCTCAAGCGCGCGATGCGCCGCCACGTCAAGAATGTCGATGTACGGTGACGGCCGCATTCTTCTCCGAAGCGCTCGGCAAGCATGACCGTTCCGCCTTCGCGAGCGGCAACGAACGCATCGACGCCTACATCCGGCAAACCGTCTCGCAGGACATCAAGCGCGGCTACGCGGCCTGCTATGTCCTGGTCGAGAAGGCGAGCGGCAAGCTGGCGGGCTTCTATACACTGTCCTCACACAGCATTCCGCTCACCGAAATCGCGCCGGACCTGGCCCGCAAGCTGCCGCGCTACCCGAGCGTGCCCGCCGTGTTGATCGGCTGGCTCGGCCGCGATGCGAGCTTTCGCGGGCAGCACGTCGGATCGATGCTCCTGGCCGATGCGATCACGCGTCTGGCGGCGGCGCCGATCGGCTTGCACACCATCTGCGCCGACGCGATCGACGACGCGGCCGCGGCCTTCTATCGCGAACACCAGTTCCAGCCGTTCGCGAGCCGCTCGAACGCCTTCTACTTGCCGATGAAAACAGCCTTGGCGCTCGTGGCCGAGCGCAAGCCGGGACGTGCATGATCGCGCCCGTATCCGACATCTTCCGATAGAACACCAAACATCGCTCTCATCGCATGCAACCCGGCAGCTTGAACCACGAGAGCTATGTGCAGGTGATCAGCACCTTCGACGGCCTCGTCTCGATCCGACCCTCGACCTAAGCTGCTGCGGACGACGCGCGCAGCTCGCGATAGATCGTCGCCCGATCAACGGCGATCCACACCCGGTTTTCCCGCAACAACGTCACCTGCTTCATGGGTGTAGTGTACGGCGGGTTGCCGCGCGCTATCGTGGCCGGCGTGCCAGCCGGTTCGATCCGGCGGATGCACTCTTCACGAGAGGAAGTCCCATGTTCAGGCGCATCGATCACATCGAACTCGTCACGGCCGACCCGGAGCGTGCAGTGCGCTTCTACACCCAGGTGCTTGGTTTTGGCGTGCGATCGCGCCACAGCGTGCCCGGCGGACTGGATCTCGTCTACCTCGATCTCGGTGGCACGACGGTGGAACTGATGACCTGGACGCAGGCGAAACCCGCACCGCATCCCGATGGCGAGCATCTCGGCTACCGGATGATGGCCCTCGAGGTCGACGATCTGCAGGCCGCGCTCGAGACGCTGAAGGCAAGGGGCGTCGAGTGCACCTGGGGGCCCCTCGTGCGTCCCACTTACGCCCGTGCCGAGATCCGCGATCCGGACGGCAACCCGATCGAGCTGAGGCAGTGGGTCGCTGCTCATCAATAGGAGAGATCTCATGCAGGAACGCCTGAACTACCAGCAAGCGTCGCCCGAAGCCTTCAGGGCAATGCTCCACACCGAGCACCAGGTCCACAAGAGCGGGCTGGAGGAATCGCTGCTCGAACTGGTGAAGTCGCGTGCATCGCAGATCAACGGCTGCGCCTGGTGCCTCGACATGCACACGAAGGATGCCCGCGCGCGCGGGGAGACCGAGCAGCGCCTGTATCTGCTTCCGGTGTGGCGCGAAGCAAGGTGTTACACCGGGCGCGAGCGCGCCGCGCTCGCCTGGACCGAAGCGGTTACGCAGATCGCCACGACGCACGACGTGTCCGACGAAGCCTACGAGCAGGCCCGTGCGCACTTCGACGAGAAGGCGCTCGTCGATCTCACGCTCGCCATCATTGCGATCAATGGCTGGAACCGGATGAATGTCGCGTTCCGCACCACCGTCGGCGACTACGTCAGCCCGCACACCCGGGCGGGCTGAGGCGCTGGCCGAGCGCACGCCGCGACCCGGCACGCAGTGTGGGGCTGCTCGAAGCCACCGTGCGCGACCGGACCCGAGCGCGGTCACGCCCCCAGGAAGCCGCGCAGGCGTGACACGTCGAGGATCGTGATCTCGGCACCGCGCACGCTGATCAGGGTCTCGCGGCTCAGTTCACCGAGAATGCGCGAGAAGTGCTCGGGCGTGAGGTTCAATCGCGAGGCGATCACGCCCTTGCTGGCGCCGAGTACCAGGTGGATCGGCGCAGCGGGATCGTCCCGGCCGACGATGTCGCGCAACAGGTAGCCGATCACGCGCTGCATGCCCGAGCGCAGGGAGTATCCCTCGACATCGTGCACCAGGCCGACCAGGCGCCGGCTCAATCCGGCCAGGATGCGTCGCGCGAGCCGCGGGTCGCGCACGAGTTCACTGTCGATCGACGCCTTCGAGATGTGCAGCAGCAGCGAATCCGCCAGGCATTCGGCGTCCACCGGGTAAGCGCGGCCGAGGAACATCGCAGCCTGGCCAAACGACTGACCGGGCCCGAAGATCTCCATCACCTTCTCGGCGCCCTGGGGTGAGACGAATCCGAGCTTGACCTGGCCGTACATCACGGCGTGAAAGCCGCTGCAGGGTTCGCCGCGATGGAACAGCACCTGTCCCTTCGGGAGCCGCAACTCGGTGGTGCCGGCGGCGATGCGGTCGATGACGTCACTGTCCAGTTCGGAGAACAGCGCAAGGTTTGCCAGGAAGCTGCGGGTCATCGCTTTCGGCGCGCGCGCGAAAGCGCGGCTGCCGCCGGGCGTGAAGCCGGTGATTGCGCCCGATGCCTTCGGTCTGCGACGCGACCTCCCGCACGATGGACTCGTGATGGCCCGGCACCGGCTGTCGGCATCGCATTCACTTCGTCTTGCGCAGGCCATGCGCACTCTCCCTGGGATCGCACCCGCGCGGCGGGCAACCCCTTCGCCACCCCGGACGAGGCGGACCCGAATCGAGGGGCTCGCCAAATTCCGATTCGTGGTGTAGGCTACTAAAAGATAGATGTAGTGTACATCTTTATGACGCAGTCTGGGGAGCTATCCCGATGATGATCCGATCCGGGGTGTCACGCTGGACGATGTTGCACTTCGGCCTGGCGGTCGCTGCGTTGCTGGCCGCGCAGGTGCTGTTCGTGCTCGGCTACTCCGATCCACTGTCCGGTCTGCGCGCACCCGCCACGTTGATCGGGGTGCATCTGCTCACCATCGGGTGGCTGAGCCTGTTGATGCTCGGCGCGCTGCACCAGTTCGTCCCCGTCATCACCAACACCCGGTTGTACAGCCAGCGCTTGCCGCTGTACTCGCTCATCTCGATCGTCGCGGGGCTCGCCGGCATGCTGGCGGGCTTCCTGGCGCTTGGCGGCTCGATGCACTTCACGGCTGCCTGGCTGCCGATCGGGGGTGGCCTGGTGCTGACCGGCTTCGTGCTCGCGGCGATCAATCTCTGGGCGACGCTGCGCGGGGTGCGGCCGCTGCCGCTGCCGGCAGGCTTCGTGGCCTTCGGCCTGGGCTTTCTGTTGCTGACCGGCCTGATCGGTCTCGGGTTTGCGCTGGCTTTCGCGCTGCCGCGCCCACCCGGCTGGCTGCTGGCACTGACCGCCGAAGGCTTGAGCCTGCACGTCGCGGCGGGGCTGGGGGGCTGGTTCACGCTGACCGTGATGGGCGTCAGCTATCGGCTGCTGTCGATGTTCATGCTGGCGCCCGACGAACCACACCGCAGCACCTACGCGGCGTTGATCCTGACCGTGACGGGGTTGGCGGTCCTGATCGCCACCGGGATGAGCGGTGTCTGGATCGGGACGGCCTCGGGCTGGGGCACGGTGATTGGTGCTGTGCTCGCTGCACTGGGCGCGGTTTTCTACTTCGTCGACATCGTGCGGTTCTACCGCACGCGCAGCCGGCGCCACCTGGAACTGAACAGTGTGACGGCGGCCGCCTCGCTCACGCTGGTCGCATTGGCGCTCGTGGCGGGCGCGCTGGCCGCGACCTTGGGGACACTCGATCGTGACGCTGCGGCGATCGGCTATCTGTTCGTCTTCGGCGGTCTGACGGGGCTCGGCCTGGGCCAGCTCTACAAAGTCGTGCCGTTCCTGACCTGGCTCGAGATTTTCGGGCCGAAGCTCGGCAAGGGCCCGGTGCCGCGGGTTCAGGACCTGGTCAACGAGCGCCGGGCTGCGCCGTGGTTCGCGCTCTATTTGGTGATGGCGCTGCTGGCGGCGGGGTCCATCGCGCTTGGCCACGCACTGGCGTGGAGAGTGACGGTGGCCCTGCAACTGGCGGCAACCGCCCTGATCGTGATCGAGCTGTGGCGTGCGCGTCACCCGGATCCGAACGCCAGGCCCGCACCGGTGCGACCGCCAGGCATGCCTGCGCCGCGCTCCGAATCGGCAGCCCTTGCGGCAACCTCATCCCGTCAAAGGAGTACGACATGACCGCTTCACTCCAGACGCTCGACGTGCGCCCGATCCTCGCGGCGGGTGGCGAGCCTTTCCCGGAAATCATGAACGCTGCCGCCGCACTCGGCAGCGGACAGGGCTTGCGCCTGCTGGCCACGTTCAAGCCGGTACCGCTCTTTTCGATCATGGAAAAGCGGGGCTACGCGCATCACGAAAGAGAACTGGGCGGCGGCGACTGGGAGATCGTCTTCGAACCCCATGCACCGACGCCTGGCGCTGCACCGGCTGCACCGTCGGGGGCAGCCGGGGAAGCCGGCCGGGCCCATGCGCGCGAGGGCGGTGCGGATGTCTGGCCGGCACCGGTGCACTCGCTCGACAATCGCGGTCTGATGCCTCCCGAGCCGATGGTCATTACGCTCGAGGCCATCGAGGCCATGGCCGCAGGCGAAGTGCTGGAAGGCTGGTATGACCGCGAACCGTTGCTGCTCTATCCGGAACTCGAAGCGCGCGGTCATCAGGCCCGCTGCGACAAGCGCGGTCCGGCTGAGTATCGCGTGCTGATCCGTTGCGGCGCCGCACGGGCGAGTGCGTGATGGGCTCGCCCACACGCGAACAGCTGCGCGAGATGTTGAAAGACGTGTTCGATCCGGAGCTCGGCTACAACATCGTCGATCTCGGCCTCGTCTACGGGGTCGAGATCGCGGAAACCGTGGTGACGGTGACGATGACGCTGACGACGCCCGGATGCCCTGCGTCGGACATGATCCAGGCGGGCGTCAGGAATCGGCTGGAAGAGGCCGAAGGCGTGGGCCAGGTCGTCGTCGATCTGGTCTGGGAGCCGCCCTGGGGCCCGGACGCGATGAGCCCGGCCGCCAAGGAGCATTTCGGCGTCGAGAGCTGATCATCCATCGATGCACCCGATTCGCTTGCCACTCCGTGCGGCAGCGGCGAGCAACCCCGTGCCGGCAAGGCCCCCGAGCCGGTCTGATCGACCCACCGTGTGATGAACAAGGAGCGTCATGATGAGCGATAGCGAAAACCTCGATGTCCGCCAGCTGATTCCGATGCAGCGGCACAGCACGATCTTTTCCACCTGGCAGAACCTGGGTGCGGGCAAGAGCTTCGTGCTGATCAACGACCACGATCCGAAGCCGCTGTACTACCAGTTCGATGCCGAACACCGGGGCCAATTCACCTGGGATTACCTCGAATCGGGCCCGGAGACCTGGCGCGTGAGGATCGGCAAGACCGCGACGGCCTGAAGGAAACCATCGTCGATGCGCGATCCCGGGTGCGGCCGGATGTGCGCAGCACATGCCGACTGACCGGGATCGGCTGGATTCCGGACGGCGATCATCGACGCTACCGGTTTGAGTATGTATCTATAAACGACATTAAAAACACGCCATAACCAATTGAATTCACTTATATAAATAGACTGATTCAGGGCTTCGAGACGCCGCGGCGCAGATTTCCGGGCCGCCGTAACCCCTGCGTCTGCGTGGTCCGAGGGTGAACGCCCGTCATCCGGTTTCACAGGTAGGCCATTGACGATCGTTGCCTGAGCAAGTATCTTGTTGCGTGGCTTCGATCGAACCTTTCTACGATGCTCGCGACTATCCGGTCGGTCAGAGCGTCGGCTATCTGGTGCGCCGACTCCAGGTTTCGCTGCGGCGCTGCGTCGATGACGCGATGGCGCGTCACGGGCTCACCGACGCGCAGTGGGGCCCGTTGCTGCTGATTTCCAGCGGTCGCGCCGGCACTGCGGCAGCACTCGCGCAAGCGCTCGATCTCGACGCCGGTGCGATGACCCGCACGCTCGACCGGCTTCAGGGCAAGGGCCTGATTCGCCGCGTTCGCGCGCCTCATGACCGGCGCGTGTGGAAGCTCGAACTCACGGCCGCCGGCAAGCGTGCAGCCGCGAAAGTGCCGACCGAACTGGCCAACGCCAACAATCTTCACCTGGCCGGATTCGACCGGCAGGAATTCGAGCAGTTGCACGGTTACCTGTTGCGCATGCTCGAGAATGGCCGAGGCGCTCGCGCAACGCCGGACACCGGGTTGTGACGCATGTGCCCGGTTGACGACGTGCAGGCAGCACGCCGCGCACCAATGCGCCGCTGTGCCGCACTGTCGACGCTGGTGGCGCTGGCGGGCTGCGCAAGTCACGCCGGGATCGAACCTCACGCCGTGCCGATCGATCCGCGCAGCCTCGGCGTCGAGATGGCGGATACGGCAGGCCTCGAGTGGCCGGGCACGCGTTGGTGGGAGCGTTTCGACGATCCTCGACTGAACGATCTGGTCGAGCGCGCGCTGCACGGCAACCCGACGCTCGCGATCTCGGAGGCGCGGCTCGCGAAGGCCCGCAGCTTCGCGCAGGCCGCCGATGCCGTGCTCGTTCCGGGCGTCGCGGGTTCGCTCGCTGCGACTCGCCAGCGCTATTCCGCCAACGATCTGTTCCCGCCGCCGATCGCCGGCAGCGTGCGCACGGGCATCGCGATGCGGCTCGATGCGACCTGGGAGCTCGACGTCTTCGGACGCAACCGCGCGCTGCTCGACGCCACCCTGGGCCAGGTCCGCGCCGCGCGCGCCGATCTCCAGGCAGCGCGCGTCCTGCTGTCGACCGAAGTGGCGCGCACCTGGTTCCAGTTGTCGCGGCTGGTGGCGCTGCAGGCGCTGGCGACCGACACGTTGCGCCAGCACGCGCGACTGCGGGAACTGGTCGCGCAGCGCGTGCACGCGGGCCTCGACACTGCGATGGAGTTGCGACAGGCCGAGGCAGCGCTGGCCGAGGCGGCCGGACAGCGCGAAGCCCTGGACGAACAGGCGGCGCTGGCGCGCAATGCACTGGCTGCCCTGACGTTTCAGCCCGCCGACGCGCTGGCGACGCTCTCGCCGGGCCTGCCGCGGAACGCGCGGCATCTGGCCGGCGAGCGTATCGGCGCCGACCTGCTCGGGCGCCGCGCCGACGTCGTCGCGGCGCGCTGGCGCATCGAGGCGGCGCTGCGTGATCGCGATGCGGCGGTGACGGAGTTCTTCCCCGATCTGAACCTCGCCGCCTTCGTCGGTTTCTCGAGCCTCGGTTTCACGGATTGGCTCACGGCCGCAAGCCGCATCTGGGGCGTCGGGCCGGCGCTGCGCCTGCCGGTGTTCGATGCAGGGCGCCTGCGCGCGAACCTGGGCGGGAAGACGGCCGATCTCGATGCGGCGGTGGCGACCTACAACGCGACGGTCGTGGGGGCCGTGCGCGAAGCCAGCGACCATCTCGCTTCGCTGCAATCGCTTGCGCGCCAGCAGGTGCAGCAGGGGGCGGCCCGTGAGGCCGCCGAAAGCGCCCATGCGCTGGCACTGCAACGCTATCGCGCCGGGCTGGCCAGTTACCTCGCCGTGCTGTCGGCCGAATCCGGCGTGCTCGTGCAGCGGCGCAACGCCATCGAACTCACCGCGCGCTCGATCGACCTCGAGCTTGTGCTGGTGCGTGCGCTCGGTGGCGGGTACCGGCCGGACAGTGACGAACGTGCGGAGCGCATCGATGAGTGATCAGGTAGCCCCTGCGGCAGGGGCCCGCAGGCCGGGGCGCAGGCGCAGGATCGGCCTGGCGGTGGTGAGCCTGGCGACGCTGCTCGCAGCGGCCGGCTATGCAGCCTGGTGGACCCTGTACGGCCAGTACCGCGTCGACACCGACAATGCCTACGTGCAGGGCCACCTGGTCCAGATCACGCCGCAGATCGCCGGTACCGTGGTCGCGGTCGATGTCGAGGACACCGACCGGGTCGAGGCCGGCCAGGTACTGGTGCGGCTCGATCCGGCCGATGCCCGCCTGGCGCTGGCGCAAGCGCAGGCGCAACTCGCGCGGGCGGTGCGCGGGGTAGCGTCGCTGCGGGCCGAAGGCGCGACCTTGCGCGCCGGCATCGAGCAGCGCAACGCCGATGCGGCAAGGGCGCGCATCGAGCTCGACCAGGGACGCGCCGATCTCGTGCGGCGCCAGCATCTCGGCGCCAGCGGTGCGGTCAGCGGCGAGGAACTCGCGCACGTGCGCGGCGGCATCGACAAGGCGAAGGCCGCAGCGGCGGCCGCGAGCGCAGCGGTGGCGGTGGCGCACGGTCAGTACGCAGCGAACCAGGCGCTCGTCGGCAGTACGCCGGTCGAGCAGCATCCCGATGTGCTGGGCGCCGAGGCGGCGGTGCGCGAGGCGCGACTTGCACTCGGGCGCACCACGCTGACGGCGCCGGTTGCCGGTTACGTGGCACGCCGCAGCGTGCAGGCGGGTCAGCGCGTGCAGGCCGGAACGCCGCTGTTGACGGTCATCGCGCTCGACGACGTGTGGGTGGAAGCCAATTTCAAGGAGGTGCAGTTGCGCGACGTACGCATCGGCCAGCCGGCGAAGCTGACCGCCGATCTCTACGGCAGCAAGGTGGAGTTCGACGGACGCGTGGTCGGGCTGGCGGCGGGCACCGGGGCGGCGTTTGCGCTGCTGCCACCGCAAAACGCCACCGGCAACTGGATCAAGGTCGTGCAGCGTGTACCGGTGCGCATCGCGCTCGACGCCCGGCAGTTGCGCGAGCACCCGCTGCGCATCGGACTGTCGATGCAGGTCGGCATCGATCTGCACGACCAGAGCGGGCCGCTGCTCGCCCAGACGCCGCGCACACCCCCGACGGCCTCCACCGCATCCTCGGACGAGCCGGCCGATCCGGCCGATGCGATGATCCGGCGAATCGTCGAGGCAAATCGTGGCCGCGCCCCCGCCCACGGACGCTGAGCCCGGCGACGATCCGGGTGCTGCCGGCGCGCGCGGCCCGGCACGCGAACCGGCGCGCAATGGGGCAAGCGACGGCCGCCGGCCACCGCCGCTTGCCGGTGCAACCCTCGTACTCGGCACGTTCGCGCTGTCGCTGGCCACGTTCATGAACGTGCTCGACACGTCGATCGCCAATGTCTCGATTCCGGCGATGTCGGGCGATCTCGGTGTGAGTCTCAGCCAGGGCACCTGGGTGATCACCAGCTTCGGCGTGGCCAACGCCATTTCGGTGCCGCTGGCCGGATGGCTCACGGTGCGCTTCGGGCAGGTGCGCCTGTTCATCGCCAGCGTGCTGTTGTTCGTGTTCGCGTCCTGGCTTTGCGGATTGGCCCCGTCGATCGAGTGGCTGATCGCGTTTCGCGTGCTGCAAGGCGCAGTGGCCGGCCCGATGGTGCCGCTGTCGCAGGCGCTGTTGTTGTCCAGTTATCCGGCACACCGTTCGGGCACCGCCCTGGCGATGTGGTCGATGACGACGCTGATCGCGCCGGTGGCCGGCCCGCTGCTGGGTGGCTGGATCACCGACAACATTGCCTGGCCGTGGATCTTCTACATCAACATCCCGGTGGGGCTGTTCGCCGTCGGGCTCACCTGGCTGATCTACCGCGATCGCGACACGCCGCGACGCAAGCTGCCGGTCGACGGCGTCGGCCTGGCGTTGCTGGTGCTCTGGGTGGGCGCGCTGCAGATCATGCTCGACAAGGGCAAGGAACTCGACTGGTTCGCCTCCGGCACCATCGTCTGGCTGGGTGTGGTGGCGCTCGTTGCACTGGCCCTGTTTCTCGTCTGGGAACTCACCGAAGAGCACCCGGTGGTGGACCTCTCGCTGTTTCGCGGTCGCAACTTCTCGGCGGGTGTCGTGTCGCTCGCACTCGCCTATGCGCTGTTCTTCGGCAACGTGGTGATCCTGCCGCTGTGGCTGCAGC
>CAZNBS010000104.1:0-15874 GCA_964570955.1 uncultured Burkholderiales bacterium
CTCGTCGCCGACCTCCAGGCCGCCGGCCGAGGCCCCGACTGCCACCAGTTCAATTTTGTGCGCGCCGGGATCGAAGAACGCCATCCTATTTTTTCCGGTATAGACGCTCCGATCTAACCACCGCTTCGAAGCGGTCGGCGTAGGCCGAGAAATCGATGCTCTCCTTGCTGCCCAGCCCGAGGAAGCAGCGATGTCCGAGCGATTCGTGGAAAAGGCCCAGGGCGCGGTCCTGCAATCCACGATCGAAATAGATCAACACATTGCGGCAGAGGATCAAGTGCGTTTCGGAGAACACGCTATCGGTGGCCAGGCTATGATCGGCGAAGGTGACGTTGCGCAACAGCTGGCGATCGAACCGCGCAGCCTGGTAGGCAGCCAGATAATAGTCCGAGAAAGCCCGTTTGCCGCCGGCGGCCTGATAGTTTGCGGTATACCCGCGCAGCCGGTCCAGCGGAAATATTCCCTGCTCGGCTTTTTCCAGCGAGGCTGGGTTGATGTCCGTCGCGTAAACGAGGCTTCGATCGAGCAGCCCCTCCTCCTCTAGCAGAATCGCGATGGAATACAACTCCTCGCCGGTACTGCAGCCGGCAATCCACACTTTCAGAGAGGGATAGGTGTGCAGCACCGGTACCACATGCGCGCGCAGGGAGAGATAGAACGAGGGGTCGCGAAACATCTCGCTAAAGGAAATGGTAAGCAAG
Source organism: uncultured Burkholderiales bacterium (assembly GCA_964570955.1). Taxonomy (GTDB): domain Bacteria; phylum Pseudomonadota; class Gammaproteobacteria; order Burkholderiales; family SHXO01; genus SHXO01. Next base: position 702 of record CAZNBS010000104.1, read on the forward strand.
CCCAGCAGCTGTTGAAATGCGCTCGGGTCGTGCAGCACCTTTTCCTGCAAGGCGGAAATGGTAGTGCAACCCATTACCTCGAGCGCTTTACGCACGCGTCTCTTTTGCGAGGTGCCCGCATACTGGCGGAAGTCGTGGCTGTACTTCGCGTAGATGGCGTCCATCAGGAGTCGAAGTTCGATGTCTTCGTTGCTGCGCTTCATGTACCGATGCGCCGCAGGCTGGGCAGCCACACGCGGATGAGGGACAGAAGTCGATCGAGGTCGATGGGCTTGGCCATGTAGTCGTTTGCGCCCGCCCTGCGACATTGGTCCTGGTCGTCCCTCATCGCCTTGGCGGTGATCGCAATCACCGGCAGATCGCGCAGACGCGGGTTGGCTCGAATGCGACGAGTCGCTTCGAGGCCATCCATGCCGGGCATCATGATATCCATCAGCACCAGTTCAATGTCCTCGGTGCTCTGCAGTTTTTCCAGCGCCTCGAGCCCGTTGCGGGCGATCTCCACCCGCATGCCGCGCTGTTCGAGCGCGCTGGTGAGGGCGAAAATGTTGCGCACGTCGTCGTCGACCAGCAGCACCTTGCGCCCTTCGAACAGATCGTCGCGGTTGCGCGCGTCACGCAGTAGGGATTGACTTTCTCGCGAAAGTCGCGACTCCACGGTGTGCAGAAACAGCGTGACTTCGTCGAGTAGTCGTTCGGGCGAGCGGGCACCCTTGATAATGATCGATCGGGAATAGCGGTTTAGGTCTGATTCCTCCGCCCGAGTCAGCTGCCGGCCCGTATAGACGATAACCGGTGGGAACGAACAGATCTCCTCGCGGGTCATGCGGTCCAGGAGCTCCGCGCCTTCCATGTCCGGCAATTTGAGGTCGATGATCATGCAGTCGAAGATCGTATGCCGCAGATGCTCCAGCGCCTCGCCACCACTTTCCACTGCGGTGATGTCGATGGCCTCATCCTTGATCAACTGCACGATGCTGTCCCGCTGGCGTACATCGTCCTCCACCAGCAGCACGCGCCTGACCTTGGCTGCGCCTTTCTCCTCCAACTGTTTGAGAATGTCCTGCAGTGCCTCGCGGGTAGTGGGCTTCATGTTGAAACCCACCGCGCCGATATGGCGGGCGACATCGCTGAAATCCTCTGCCGCGAGCACGTGCACGGGAATGTGCCGCGTACGCGGATCGTGCTTGAGCTCATGCAGAACCGTCAGGCCGGAACCATCGGGCAGACGGATGTCGAGCAGAATGGCGCGCGGCACGTGCTTGCGCGCCAGGCGCAGACCCTCGTCGGCGGTAGTAGCGATGAGGCAGCGGTACTGCGTTTCGTGCGCAAGGTCGTAAAGGATCGATGCGAAGGCCTGGTCGTCCTCGATGACTAGCAAGACACGGGAGCTGTCTCCGAGCGCGTCGCGGTCGTCTGGAATGGAGGGTGCGGCTTCCACTTCTGGCGCTGCCGCGGCTTCGGTCCGCTGAGGCGCGATGGGTGCAGGGGAAGACACGACTGCAGGGGCCGCGGCGGGTCCCGCGTAGCGAACTGGCAGGTCAAGTGTGAAGGTGCTGCCTTCGCCTGGCGCGCTGCGCACTTCGATTTTGCCGCCTAGCAGATGCGCTAACTCGCGCGAAATCGACAAGCCCAGTCCGGTACCGCCGTGGCTGCGATGGATGGTCCCGTCGGCTTGGCGGAACGCTTCAAAAATGAGCTGGTGCTGATCGGCCGCGATTCCGATGCCGGTGTCGGTTACCAGAAATGCGACACGATCGGCACCGCGCGATTCGGTGTGCAGCATCACTCTACCCGACTTCGTGAACTTGATCGCGTTGGAAAGCAGATTGCGCAGCACCTGCTCCAGGCGCTGACGGTCGGTATAGAGCTCCGTGGGGACGTCCTGGGCCCGTGACACCTCGAAGGCCAGATTCTTTTCCCGCGCCAGCGGCTCGAACACCGCGCGCAGCACCTCGAGCAACTGATCGGTGGAAAGGCGCTGGGGCGCCAGTTCCATCTTGCCCGCCTCTACCTTGGAAAGATCGAGGATATCGTTGATGAGATTGAGCAGGTCGTTGCCGGCCGAATAGATCGTATTGGCGTACTTGCGTTGTTCCTCGTTCAGGTTGCCAGGACGGTTGTCCGCCAGCAGCTTCGCCAGAATGAGCGAGCTGTTGAGCGGGGTGCGCAATTCGTGCGACATGTTGGCAAGGAATTCCGACTTGTATTTGCTGGCCCGCTCCAGTTCCGCTGCCCGCCGTTCCAGCTCCACCTGCGCGAGCTTGAGGGCTTCGTTTTTGCTCGCGACGATGTCCGCCTGCTGCGCAAGCTGCAGATTGGTTTGCTCCAGCTCGGCCTGCTGCTGCTCAAGATGGACTTGCGATTCGGACAAGGCGCGAGTCTGTTCTTCCAGCTCCTCGTTCGCGGCGCGCAGTTCCTCCTGCTGGGTCTGCAATTCCTCGTTGAGCTGCTGCGTCTCTGCCAGGGTTTCCTGCAGTCGCCTGCGGTAGATGGCCGCTTGCGTGGTCGCTCCTATCGTGCCGGCGATCAATTCGAGGAACTCCAGATCCTGCGACCGGATCGGGTGCAGAAAGCCCAGTTCGACAACGCCGTTCACTTCACCTTCGTGCGTGACGGGTACAAGGGCGATCTCCACCGGATCGCTTTCGCCCAGTCCGGTTTTCACTTTGAAGTGATCCGCTGGGATGTTGTGCAGGTGCTTGATGCGTCCGGCGGCGGCCGTCGCCGAGACCAGCGTGCGTTCAACGCCCGCCGCCTCGCCGGCGTCCAGTCCGTAGGCCGCCACGCGTCGCAATGTTCCGGTTTCCCCACGCACATAGAAGCCGCCGATCGCGGCACCCAGATAATCAATGAGGAAACTAAGCGCTTGCGTGCCGACCAGGGGCAGGTCCCGTTGTCCGGTCAGTCGTTCCGACAATCCCGCCTGCCCCGTGCGCAGCCACGTCTGGTGCTGGAGGACCGCTGCATGTGACTGCTCGCGTTCGAGGGCTTGGGAGTAGGTGTTGGATACTTCCAGCAATTGACGGCGGCCGAAGAAGGCGATAAAAACGCTCAATGCGACGATCAGCGCCGCGTATAGGCCCACGGTGAAATAAGTCGCGCGCCGGGCCTCTTCACTGCGACTTGCCAGGACGGCCACCTCGGCCTGCTCCAAATCGGCCACTTCCCTGCGTATCTGATCGAGCAGTCCGATGCCGGGCAGGTTCAAGGGAGCGAGGGCCTGTGGCGTGGCGCCTCCCCGTCGCGCCTCGATCAGGCGCTGCGCATGCACATCCCACTGCGTCATCAGTGCCTGAAAGCGTTCCAAACGCTCGACCTGATCGCGGTTGCTTCGCACCTGTTCCATCAATGTCGGCAGATGGGCTAGGATCCTCGGACGGGCGACGTTGTAAGGCCCCAGGTATCGCTCCTCTTCGGTCCACATAAAACCGCGTAAACCCGACTGCATGTCGGATGTCAGGCTGGCGAGCGCGTGCGCGCTACTGATGATCTGCTGGCTTTGTCTCACCATCTGCAAAGTGCTCAGCAGATAGGCGATGACGGCGACGAAGATCAAGGCGCTGACCGCCCCCACGGCGACGGGCAACAAGAGGTTGCGCGTCAGCACGCGCTTGAAGTTTTTGGATTCGAGGGTTTCGGCCATCAGTCTGGGGAAGCCAAATACGCGTTCTTACTGTGTGTCAGGCCGCTATTGCAGCATGCTTGCCTTGCCGTCCCGGGCGGTCTGAAGTTTAGCCCGCATCGAATTGGAGATGGGGTGGAGGCGGGCGAAATCCGTTTCCCCGCACCTGGAAGCGTGAACCTGAAGGCGCCAGAAGCAGGATCCGGCCAACTGATCTCACCTGGCTGATGAGGATCGAGTTGGAGCCGCCACGGCGAGTTCGCGCTTGCGCCTTGCCGCGTTCACCAGCGGCGGACACAGGTTCGCATCGTTGTGGATGACCTGGCAGTCGAGGCAATAGAAGCATTCGTCCATGTTGATGGCTCCGCTCGGCTCGATTGCCTGAATCGGGCAGCGCCGTGCGCACAGCTGGCAGGGGCTGCCGCATTCCGAGCGGCGCTTCAACGTCGTGAAACGGCGCAGCCGGCCTCCGATCGCCATCACCGCGCCAAGCGGGCAGAGGAACCGACAGAACGCCCGTTCGACGAACAAGCCGGCGGCGAGCAGTAGCAGCGCGTACAGCACGAACGGCCAGGCCCGATCCATCCGCAGCGAGATCACGGTCTTGAACGGCTCGATCTCGGCGGCGACCGCCATGGTCTGCAGTCCGTCCAGGGCGGCAAGCGCCAGCACCGCAAGCGACACGTACTTCAGCGGCCACAACTTGCGATGGGTTCGGTACGACGGCGACCACTGCGGCAGCGAGACGACGCGAGCGAGCTTCGCCAGGAGCTCCTGCAGGGCGCCGAACGGACACAGCCAGCCGCAGAACACGCCGCGGCCCCAGATGACGAAGCTCACGACCACGAACACCAGCAGCATGCACAGTAAGGGATCGGCGAGAAGCACGGCCAGGCCGTTGCCATGCACGAGTCCTCGCAACCACGCGAAGACGTTGATGACACTCAGCTGTCCCCCGGCGATCCAGCCGAGCCACACCAGCGTGAAGAGCAGAAAGCCGATGCGCAGCGCCTGGTACAGACGCGCGTGGCGCGTCAGCCTTTGCATCGCGATGAGCAGCACGGTGAGGACCAGCAGCGCAACGCCAAGCACGGCGACATTCACCGCCTGTGCCCGCCAACTCTCTCGCCAAGGCGCATCGAGTTGCTCCTGGGCGGACGGAGCGGCCGGTGGCAGGACGAATCGCGAAGGCAAGCGGTAGCTGAGCTTGAACTCGCGCGTTTGCGCGCCAGGATCGGAGCCGTGCACTGCCAATACCAACTGCCAAGGCTCGAGAACATCGATCCCGCTCTGAGCCGGTACCCGGAACAGGCCGATCTCGTCGAACTTCGGTGCCGCTCCGGCAGAGACGAACGGCAGATACTGATACTGCTTCGGTTCGCGCTGCAGCACGAACGTGCGTGCGCCTTGCTCGATCCGGATTCGATCGAACGTGCCCGTGGCGAACACCTCGGTGCCGACGAACGAGTACGGGCCATTGCCCATGAGCAGCACGATCAGGTCCTGCGGGCTGTGCGCCGAAACGTGCTCGCCGTAGCGCATGGAGCCCAGAAGGTTGCGGCCGATCGACGGAGGAGTGAGTGCGGCCGCATAGAGCTCGAGCGCCACATCCTGGCTGCCTGCGCCCGTCTTGCCGCCGTCGTCGATACGGATGCGCTGGATCGCACCGGCCGCCACGAGCTCCGACCAGGTCAGCGGTTCGAAGCTCGCGATATCGACCATGGCGGTCGATGCGGCGCCAGCCGACAGCCCGCGCGAGTGGGCCACCAGGCGGGCGCTCTGAACGATGGCATGATTGAACGCCCGGGCACTCACCGTGGCGGAGCTGATGCCGTCGATGCCATCGGGCGTGCTCCGGCCGGAAAGCGAGATCGAGCGACCCGGATCGAGACCGGCGTACTGGGCGATGAAACGGGTGAGCGCCGCGCCGAGGGAGTTGTAGTCGATGATCGGTTCGGCGTGCTCCACGAGGACGACGCCAACGATCTTCCCTTCCAGATCGAGTCCGACCACGAAGTTGAACGGCGCACCGGAGAAGCCGACGACGTCGGTCAATTCCGCGGTGGAGAACAGATAGCCGATGAGTTTCCCTGGGCTGTACACCGGTACGGCTGGTGGCTCTCCCGAGGGTGGACCGGTGCGGATCGCCTCCGGGAACAGGCGATCGATCGTGTCCTGGTTCAACCAGTCAGGCTGCTCGCGAGCCCAAACGGACTCGGGGACACCGAGGAGTGTCAGCCATGCCACGAAGACGAACGCCGCGATGCCGAAAAAGGAAGCAAGCGCTGCCGGGCTCTGGCGGCCGCGAGCCGGCAGCCGCGCGCTAGCCGAGGAGGTGGGCACGGAGTGACTCGGTGACACGGACATCGAACGTGGATCCCGAAGCTGTGACGAGCAATGCGGCGAGACCGTGCGTCTGGGCCAACGCCAGCCCTCGTTCCGGTCCGAGGACGAGCAGCGCCGTGGCCCAGGCGTCGGCTTCCATCGCCGTATCGGCGACCACGCTCACCGCCATGTCAGGATGTTCGACCGGGCGTCCCGTCGCAGGATCCAGGCTGTGCGAATAGCGCCGTCCATCCTGCTCGAAAAAATCTTTGGTGGTGCCGGACGTGGCAATCGCCCGGTTCTCCAGAACGACGATTTCTCCAAGGTGGCGTCGGCCCTGCACCGGGCGTTCGATGGCGACCCGCCACGGTCTTCCCTCCGCAGTGTTGCCGCGCGCCCGAAACTCTCCACCGATCTCCACGAGGTAGTCGCCAACGCCGTGGCGATCGAGGACCATGGCCACGCGATCGACACCGTACCCCTTGGCGATGGCGCTCAAGTCGACTCGAGTGCGAGGGTGCGTCTTGCGGATCGTCCCAGCGGATGGGTCGATCTGCACATGCTGGTAGGCGACGCTTTCCCGAACCCGCTGGATATCGTCGTCTTGCGGAACCCGCCGCGTCCGGACCTGCGGACCGAATCCCCAGAGATCGACCAGCGGTCCCACGGTCACATCGAACGCGCCCCCGGTCGAGGCGCTGATGCGCGATGCGCCGCCGAGTACCTCGAGCAAACCCCCTGACGCCGGCGCCCAACGCAGATCCTGCCGCCTGTTGAAGACCGACAGCTCCGAGCGCGGGTTGTAAGTGGACATCGCCCCATCGATGGCCATCAACTCGGACTCGATGCGCGCCGTGAGCAGCCTTCGCAGTGCCGCGTCGACCGGCGCGGCCAGCTGCACGGTGTAGCTCGTGCCCATGGTGAGACCGCGAATCGTTGCGTGGTCCGGCCGCGCGCATGCGGCCACGGAGCCCGCGGCCAGCAACGTGATGAACGTGCGACGCTTCATGCGCCTGTCCTCAGAGCCGCTGTTTCGTGGCCATGGATGCGCCGTGAGCCGACGGCGTTGGCCAGGCTCCGGAGGCCGGACAGTTTGCCGCATCTGCACAGACTACAGAAAGCATGAGCACGGTCCTGTCGGGATGAGCGAGCCTGTACCGGACGAGTTCGAGGCGCAACCGTATCACACCTCCGGGCGATGCTTCGTTGCGCGGGATGGGCGCATGCGTGGCCAGTTGCCATGGCGTCGGCAATGGCAGCCTTCTACGACACTTGCGTGGCTTTCAGTCGTAAGGCGTTGGCGATGACACTGACCGACGAGAGCGCCATGGCAGCGGCAGCGACCATGGGCGAGAGCACCAGCCCAAACACCGGATATAGCACCCCGGCCGCGAGCGGAATTCCCGCCACGTTGTAGACGAACGCGAAGAAGAGGTTCTGACGGATGTTGCGCATGGTCGCACGTGATATCCGGCGTGCGCGAACGATTCCCAACAGATCGCCCTGCACGAGGGTAATCCCGGAGCTTTCCATGGCGACGTCGGTTCCCGTCCCCATCGCGATCCCCACTTCGGCGGTGGCAAGTGCCGGCGCGTCGTTCACGCCATCTCCGGCCATCGCCACGATGCGCCCCTCGCGCCCCAGGCGCTGCACCACGGCACGCTTGTCTGCGGGCAGGACTTCCGCGATGACGTCATCGATTCCAAGCTGGCGGGCGACGGCTTGTGCGGTGGTCTGGCCGTCGCCGGTCAGCATGACGACCCGAATTCCCTCGGCTCTCAGCCGGGCTATCGCCTCGGCAGTCGTGAGTTTGATCGGGTCCGCGATGCCGATGAATCCCGCGCTACGTCCATCGATGGCAACGAAGATCACGGTTGCCGCACTGGCGCGCACGGGTTCCGCCCGTTCCTGCAGGGCGCTCACGTCGATGCCGTGCTCGGCCAGAAACATCGCGCTGCCGGCCACCACCTGGCTGCCGGCGACTGTCCCGCTGACGCCCTTGCCCGCCGGTGCGTCGAAGTCGCTCACCTCGCTCAACCGAAGCTGGCGTTCGTGCGCAGCATCGACGATGGCCGCGGCGAGTGGGTGCTCGCTGGCACGCTCCACGCTCGCAAGCTTCTGCATCAGGTCGTTCTCCTGGAAGCCTTCGGCGGTCTCGACATGCACCACCTGCGGACGTCCTTCGGTGAGTGTCCCGGTCTTGTCCACGACGAGCGTGTTCACCTTCTCCATGCGCTCGAGCGCCTCGGCGTCCCGGATGAGTACGCCGGCCTGCGCCCCGCGCCCCACACCGACCATGATCGACATTGGTGTGGCGAGCCCCAAGGCGCAGGGGCACGCGATGATGAGGACGGAGACGGCCGCCACGAGCGCATAGGACAACTGCGGACTCGGTCCCCACATCATCCATGCCGCAAAGGTGGCCAGCGCTACCCCCATCACGACCGGCACGAACCATCCGGCCACTTGGTCGGCAAGGCGTTGGATGGGCGCCCGGGAGCGCTGCGCCGCCGACACCATGTGGACGATCTGCGAGAGCAGCGTGTCCGCACCGACCCGTTCGGCGCGCATCGTGAAACTCCCCGTCTGGTTCAATGTCCCGGCGGTCACCTTCGAGCCGGGCGACTTGGCGACCGGCATCGGCTCGCCGGTTAGCATCGACTCGTCGATGCTGGCCGTCCCCTCGCTCACCTCCCCATCCACCGGCACCTTCTCACCGGGCCTGACGCGAAGTACGTCTCCCACCTGAACGGCGTCGAGCGGCACCGTTTCGTCGGCGTCTTCCGCATGCACCCGCAATGCAGTCTTCGGCGTCAGATCGATCAGGGCGCGAATCGCGCCCGATGTACGCTCCCGGGCCCGCAACTCCAGCACCTGACCGAGCAACACGAGCACGGTAATGACCGCCGCTGCTTCGAAGTAAACGGCCACGGCGCCGCCTTGCGTACGGAGCTCAGCTGGAAAGCTCTCAGGAAAGAGAGTCGCGATCAGGCTGTAGCCCCAGGCAGTCCCGGTTCCCAACGCGATGAGCGTGAACATGTTGAGGTGGCGGTTGACGATGGAGCCCCATGCCCGCTCGAAGAACGGTCCGCCGGCCCACAGCACGACCGGCGTGCCCAGCGCCAGCTGGATCCAGTTCAGCGTCTGCGGGGGGGCGAGATGAGTCATTCCGATCAGATGGCCACCCATCTCGAGGACGAGCAGCGGAATGCTCAGGACCAGACCGATCCAGAAGCGGCGCGTGAAGTCCTTCAGTTCCGGGCTCGCTCCGGTTTCTTCCGTCGCCACGACCGGCTCGAGGGCCATGCCGCAGATCGGACAGTGGCCCGGGCCGATCTGCCGGATCTGGGGATGCATCGGACAGGTGTAAACGACGCTTTCCCGCGCGTTTGCCGCTGTGAGTTGGTCCGAACCGCTTGCATGTTTTGCGTGCAGGGTCGCCATCGCCATCGCTCCTGAAAGTGGTATCAACGGCAACACATCCTGAACCTTCCAACGACGGGAAGGTCAAGCGTTTCCTCCCTGCCGACGAATCCCCAGCCCGCAGGGGCATCGTGCAAGCGCGCAGCGGCTTCTATCGAATTCCGCGCAAGGAGACTCTGCGGTGCGTCCGGCGAGCAACCGGATCGGGCTCACCCGATGCAATGTCCTCCAGGATCGGGCACGCCGGCCGGTGGTCGCCGTGGCAGGTGGATGCCAGGTGCTCCAGCGTCGCCCTCATCTCTTCGAGCTCGCGGATCTTCGTGTTCAGAAGGTCGATCTGCTGCAAGGCAAGTGCCTTCACTTTGCTGCTGGGGCGCCGTCGGTCCTGCCACAGGCCAAGCAGCGCCGCGATGTGCGGGATGGAGAACCCGAGATCCCGGGCCCGCGCGACGAAGCGCAGCACGTGCACGTCCTCGTCCGAATACCGGCGATACCCGGCAGCCGTCCTGGCGGCGGCTGGCATCAGTCCGACGGATTCATAGTGCCGGATCATCTTGGCCGAAACACCGGATGCCCTGGCCGCCTCTCCAATGTTCATGCGTTCCTCACGCCGGTTGATGCGCCTTCACTTCGTGCGATGCCATCTCGTCGCAGCGTACGACGTGCTTCGGGCAAGAGGTCTTGACATTGCATCGCGATCTGCTGCGCGGAAGCGCTGGTTACCCTGGCGTGCTCGCCGCCGCGTCGCGCAGGCGCTGTTCCAGCTCCTTGAACACCTCGGTCATCGCACGGCTGACCCCATCGGCGAATGCGCCGGCCGAAGCGTCCGCCATCGGGACCGAACGCCTCACTTCTGCCGCCATACGCAGAGGACGCACCGGCTGCATTTCATCCACTACGTGGAAGCGGATCGCCAGGACGGCAGTGGGACGGTGCGGGTCGCGCACGTCCGCGTACAACTCGTTGACCGTGCCCTGCAGCAGGAGCGCGTGCGGCGCGCGCGCCCCCGCCGCCGGCGCCACGCTTTCGAACAGCCCTGCACGCTGCAGCCATTCCATCACGCCCTGGGTGACGAGATCGCGCGGGGCGACCAGGAACTGGTTGTAGAAGTCGGTCTCGTAGCGGTGCTCGTCGAAGCGGTAGACCATGGCCTTGCCCGCGAAAGCCTCCGCGACCGAGAACACATTGACCAGCAGCAGGCCGGGCAGCGGTGCCGCCTGCGCCGATGCGCGCTCCAAGGCCGGGCGCGGCAGAAAGGTGGTGCGCGCCGGAGCAGGTGCGGTCAGGCTGCAGGCGCTCAGGGCGAGTGCTACTGCGAGCAGCAAGAGGCGCACGGTCGTCGTCATTGGCGGGGTCCGGTCGGGCGCTCCAGCGGCGCGGGTGGATCGGCGAACAACACCGCGCGCGGCGAGCGGCGCAGCGACTCGGTGAGGTCGCGCAGGTTCTCCGTCGTCTGACGCAGGTTGTCCAGGATCAGCGGCAGGTCGCGCTCAGGTCCCAGCAGCGCACGGTCGAGACGTTGTGCCGCGCGATCGAAGGTCTTCAATGTCTGCGTCAAACGGTCGATGGTTTGCGGCAGGCGCTCGCTCTCCAGCAGGCGCCGCGCGCTGGCCAGCGTTGCCGACGCATCCGCCGGCAGCTGGCGCCAGGCAGGATTGGCGAGGATCTGCTGCAGGGCGCGATTGGTGTCGCCCAGTTCGCCGAGCAGATTCACCGTACTGTCGCCCAGCCGATCGGTTTGCAGCGCCTTGAGCGTGCCGTCGAGCGTGAGCAGCAGCGCGTTCAGATTCAGCATCACCTCGTCCAGGTTGGCGCGTTCGAGCTTGCGCACCAGAGACTCGGCACCGCTCACGATCTGGCCAACCGTGCTGCGCGTCGACGGAATGTACAGATTGTCCGGCGTCCACTCGATCGGCAGAGGCGTGTTACGCGCCGGGTCGACGTAGTCGAGCTCGAGATAGTAGGCGCCGGTCAACCCCTGCGCGGCGATCTGCACCCGCAGGCCGCGCTCGATCAGCGCGCTCACCATCGTGCTGTCCATGCGGCCCAATTCGCCGGTGAGCTCGCGCGTGCGCAGGGTCGCCTCGACCAGCACGTACTGCCGGCGCTGCGCGGCCGGCTTGTCCTGCTCGTACTCGGTGTAGGTGAAGCCGATTCGGCTCACCTCGCCGACGTTCACGCCTCGGTACTTCAGCTGCGAGCCCACGTCGATGCCTTGCACCGACTCGTCGAAGTAGGTTTCCATCAGCACCTTCGGACGCCACCACCAGCCGGCGCCGAAGGCGATCACGAAGATGACGGCGAGGGCGACGGCGCCGAGAATGAAGGCGCCCAGGCGCACGTACCGCGCGCGTGTACCTGCTTGGCTCATGCGGGCTCCGCCTCGCGATTGAGAAAGCGGCGCACCCACTCGTCGGGCGGGTGGTCGCGCAAGTCGCGAGGATCGCCGATGGCGGCGATCCCTTTGCTGCGCCGGTCGAGCATCACGACCCGGCTGGCGATGGTGAAGATGCTCGGCAGCTCATGCGAGACGACAACGAAGGTCACGCCCAGGTTGCGCGACAGGCGCAGGATGAGTTGGTCCACTTCCGCCGACACGATCGGATCGAGTCCCGCGGACGGTTCGTCGAGAAACAGGATGTCGGGATCGAGCGCCATCGCGCGCGCGATGGCCCCGCGCTTGCGCATGCCTCCCGACAGCTCGGCCGGCAGCAGCCCCTCCGCGCCCGCCAGCTGCACGAGAGCGATCTTGCTGCGTGCCACGAGATCGATGCTGCGCGCGCTCAGGCTGGTGAACATCTCGAGGGGCAGCCGCACGTTCTCGAGCAGCGTCATCGAGCCGAACAACGCGCCATGCTGGTACATCACGCCGAAACGTCGCAGGAGCGCCTGCCGGCGCGCACCTTCGGCACGCACGATGTCCTCGCCCTCGATCAGCACGCGGCCCGCCAGCGGCGGCTGCAGGCCGATCATGTGCTTGAGCAGCGTGCTCTTGCCGGAGCCCGAGCCGCCCAGGATCACCAGCACTTCACCGCGGCGTACGTCGAAGCTCAGCTCGCGCAGCAGCGCCTTGCCGCCGTAGCCGATGGAGAGGGCCTGCACCTGGATGATGGACTCGGCCTCCGATTCGAGAGGCATGGATGCGGTCATATGTCCAGGTGGTAATAGACGAGAGCGAAAAGGCCGTCGGCGACGACGATGAGGACGATCGAGGTCACCACCGCGCGCGTGGCGGCGATGCCCACCGATTCGGCGCCGGCGTGAGTCTGCAGGCCACGCAGACAGCCGACTCCGGCCACGATGACTCCGAAGACGAAGGTCTTGGCCATTCCACCGAGGAAATCGGACAGCGTCACGAAGGCGAAGGTCTCGCGCATGTATGCCGACAGCGGAATCTCGAACGTGGACATGACGGCCGCCCCGCCAAGCAGTCCCACCATGTTGGCGTACAGGGTGAGCAGCGGTGTCATGGCGAGTGCGGCGAGCACGCGCGGCACGACGAGGAAGTGCACTGGGTTCAACCCCATGGTCACGAGCGCGTCCACCTCCTCGTTGACGCGCATGGTGCCGATCTCGGCGGCAAACGCGGCGCCGGTGCGTCCGGCCAGGAGAATCGCGGTCATCAGCGGCGCCAGCTCGCGCACCAGCGAGATGCCGACCAGATCGGCCACGAGGAGTTCGGCGCCGAACTGGCGCATCGCCACCGCCGCCTGGAAAGCGAGGATGAGTCCCATCAGGAAGGCGATGAGCGACACGATCGGCAGCGCGTCCGCGCCCACTCGCTGTGCGAGGGTCAGCGCATCGCGCCAGCGCACCTGGCGCGGGGAAGCGAGTGCGCTTGCGAGCGCGGCGGCGGTCTCGCCGACGAACGCCAAGGCGTCCGAGGCGCGGATCGCCGCCGCCGTGCCCCCGCGTCCCAGCGACTCGCGCACGCCCGGCGGTTTGCGTGCGCGGCGCGAGCTGGGGCGAAAGTGTGCCGGGTCGAACTGGTCCAGCAGCGCACGATAGCGGGGCGAGAGCCCTTCGACGCGCACCGCCGCATCGGGCTGGCGCGGCTGGCGCAGCAGATCGAGCAGGAACGCGATGCCGGCGCCATCCAGGCGCGACACCCCGCTGGCATCGACCACCACGGGCGCCGTGGGCGTGCGCTGGAGGGCCTCGAGTGCCGGGTGCCACACTCGTTCGACGTGCTGGGCGTCGAGCGCGCCGCTCAGGCGGAGCAGCGTCGCACCCTGCGTCTGAGCGATCTGCAGTTGCGGCACGGAGACGGTTGGAATGTTCTCGGCGGGCATGGGTCAGCGTTCCGATCGGTATCGGCGAGCGCCATGCCGGCCTGGACCGTCGCATGCCCCTGGCGCGGTGATCATGGCGCAAGGTTAGCCCAAGGCGAACCGCCCCGCAGGACCCTTGTCCACGTGGACCGTGGCGCGCGAGAATCGACGCCGTGCCCGGCATCATGCATGCACCGCGCTCTGCCTCGTGAACGCTTCCTCATGATGGATCTCCGCCACCACCCCTGGATTGGCTTATCCGCTTCGCTGCTGCTGCTCGCGCTCGCCGGGTGCGAACGCGCGCACCTGCCGGTCGAGGCGGGTACCGGTCCTGCGCCCACGCTTCCTGAGCCGCGGCGCTCGCTCGTCCCCACGGTCGACATCGCGCCCGCAGTGGGCTGGCCCGCCGGCGCACGACCCGTTGCCGCGCCGGGCCTGCACGTCAACGCCTTCGCCAGCGGACTGTCGCATCCGCGCTGGCTGCACGTGCTTCCCAATGGCGACGTACTGGTGGCCGAAACCGGCGCGCCCGCAAAGAAGCTGGAGGGCCTTCGCGCACGCGTCGCGCACTGGGTGATGCGGCGTGCCGGGGCGGCGGTGACGAGTGCCGAGCGCATCTCGCTGCTGCGCGATGCCGACGGCGACGGGGTGGCCGAGTTGCGGTCGGTGCTGGTCGACGGCCTGCGCTCTCCGTTCGGCATGGCGCTGGTGCAGGACAGGCTCTACATCGCCAACACCGACGCCGTGGTGAGCGTGCCGTACCGGACCGGCCAGACACGTATCGACGCAGCGCCGGAGACGCTGGTCGAACTTCCCGCCGGCACGCTCAATCATCACTGGACGAAGAGCCTGATTGCCAGTCCGGACGGCACCCGGCTCTACGTCGGCGTGGGATCGAACAGCAACGTCGGTGAACATGGCCTGGAGGCAGAACGCGGGCGCGCCGCCATCTGGGAGATCGATCGTGCCACCGGCGAATGGCGCCTCTTCGCGTCGGGTCTGCGCAATCCTGTCGGTATGGCCTGGGAACCGAGCAGCGGCGCACTGTGGACCGTGGTGAACGAGCGCGACGAACTGGGCAGCGACCTGGTGCCCGACTACATGACGTCGGTGCGTGCCGGTGGCTTCTACGGCTGGCCCTACAGCTACTTCGGCACACACGTGGATGCACGGGTGCAGCCGCAGCGCCCGGACCTGGTGGCGCAGGCGATCGTGCCCGACTACGCACTGGGACCGCACACGGCTGCGCTCGGTCTGGTCATCGCCCAGGGAAGCCGGCTGTCACCGCCGTTGTCGCAGGGCGCGTTCGTCTCCCAGCACGGATCCTGGAACCGCCGGCCGCCCAGTGGCTACCAGGTGGTGTTCGTGCCCTTTGCCGACGGCCAGCCCATGGGTATGCCGATCGAAGTGCTGACCGGCTTTCTCGATGAGGATGGCGATGCGCGCGGCCGCCCGGTGGGAGTGGCGATCGATCGGCGTGGCGACCTGCTCGTCGCCGACGACGTCGGCAACACGGTGTGGCGCGTCAC
>CAZNBS010000105.1:0-15749 GCA_964570955.1 uncultured Burkholderiales bacterium
GGTGGGGGAGTTTGACCCGGCCACAGGTGGGGGAGTTTGGGGTGGCCATCCGGGCTTGGCACTGAACTCGCACGCGTCGCCCTCGATCACGGCAACGCGAAAGTTTTCGTGGAAGACCGGGCTCGCCTCGTGCGTGCGCAGGTGCGCGGGTTTCAAGCACCACGCCCAGCGGGCTTCATCGAGCTCGAGCTTGCCGCTTCGGAAATGCACGATCTCGGTGAGGTGCACGTACGGCGAGGAGATGCCGTCGATGCGGGCGGCCGACCGTGGCGTGGTCCCGATAATGACGGCGTTGTCCCGTTCGATGCTGTCCCTGAGTGCAGCCAGAGAGGATCTGTGGACCCCAGGATCGGCAAGCTGGCGGGCAAGCAGAATCCGCCGCGAGCGCCGATTCTCCTTGTGGTCGCCCACTTTCCAGAGCGTGCCGGGCACGAGCTCTGACGAGTCTTGTCTCGCGGCAATGCCGAATGCTTGGCGTAGCCGCGCGAGCAGCCAGTCGGCGTCCGCTGCCCAGGCGTGGAGCGCGGCATTGGTGATCGGCACGTAGCCGCAATCCGGGCACAGGCCTTGAAGCGCCTTGCCGACTCGTTGGGGGGTGATGTCTTGCTCCCCGCACCAGGGGCACAGGACGACCGGGACGTCCCTGGCGGCGGTGAACGCCCCGCAGTCCTTCAAGACCTTGAGGGCATCGTGATCAGCCGGGTCGAGGAGATCTTCAACAACACTCCCACCCCCTTCGAAGGTATCGGTGAGGAGGGTGAGAGCGCGGGGCGCCACCGGCGTCATTGCTGCACGGGCTCCGCAGGCGTGGGGCTGTCGACCTTGGGTGCGGGCACCAAGCCCCACTCAACCAGGAGGGGCTCGATGAGATTCCTCTCGCCTTCGGTGAACTTGTGCAGGTTCGCCTGGCCTTTGCGGTTAAAACGCAGCCGCAGGGATTTCTTCTTGTCGCTTCCCTTGCCCGCTTCCGGGTAGAACGGCAGTTCGATCGTGGCGCCCACGATCGGCCAGTTCCGCTCGAGGGGCCTATCCGTGGGATAGGACGATTTGACGAGCGTCTCGACGGAGGCGCGGTTTTCGCGGCCCTTGACGCTGAACTCGCTACACAGGCCATCGTCCGGACGGTAGACGGAGATGGCCTTAAGACGCGGTTGCTCGATGCCGAGGGATTCGCGATCGAAGATGTCCACGCCGTTTCGCAGCGAATCGAGTTGGTAGCAGGCCGGGAAGATCGGCTTGGCCTGCTCCTTGATCTTGAGACCGTGCTTGGCGAAGGCGTCGACGAGGGTTTGCTGCGCGGCCGCACCCCCAGGGGCCACCGTCTCGGTACGGCCGGTAGCCAGCTGGTAGTTGAGGACCAGGGTGCGGGACAGGATCAGGGGACCGCGTCGCAGGTCTCCCTTTTCCCACCGGGCACGGTTGCAGGCGTGATCCGACAGGTCGATGACCACGAGGATGCTTCCCTCGATGTGGCGAGTGACGATGTAGGGCTTGTGGTGGTGGCCGTAGCCAAACTTCTTGAGGAAGTACGCGGCGACGGCGCCTGAGATGGCCTTTTGGGCAGCCTCGTCCAACTTCAGGTCGGGGAAGGGCGGGAGGGTCCAGCGTTGGGAGGAGCCGCGCGTGAGCCCGTCATCGAAGAGGCGCGCCAGCACCGCCTCGTTAAACTTGACCGGACTATTCACATAGAGCCACAGGGCCCGCTCCTCGGGTGACTCGAGCGTTTCGAAGGCAGCCGTGATCTTGGGGTCGGTACTGCAGACGGTGAGCATCTGGCGGGTGCCGGCGCCGTCAGCCAACTGGGCCACCTGTTCGATGGCGGCAACGAGTTCGTCCCGTACCGAGGTGTCGGGGTGGCTTTCGATGGCGTCTGCGAGGGCTTCCGCCAAGGTAGGCTCCTCGGCCGACCAATCCACGGCCTGGGTATCAAACACGTGCTCGGCGAGGAACTCGCGCATCAAGTCCGTCGCCAGAGGAAGATTGCGCAGAAACGCCCGGTGGTTGTAAATCATCAGTGTGTGCCCCTGTTTCTGTGCCAGGTCGCACGCCCAAGTCCGATCATGGGATCTTCCGGCGCGTGCCAAGCGGGTTGACCAGTTCATCGCTCACCCACACTCGGCAAATGCCGGTACAACGATAGTGAACTTAGCGCCTATTCTACGCGCGCAAGATCGCAGGTCAACTACCGTGATCCCAAAAGTTCTCAGTTGTGCTATTTTCCACAGGATATCAACAGATCCTTGTGGATAACCCATGGCACAACCAGCCAGCGCAGCATTCGGCAAACGACTTCGACGGTTCCGGCAGGAACGGAAAATGACGATGGAGCAGTTAGCCGACGAGGTGGGAGTCTCGAAGAGCTACATCTGGGCCCTGGAAAACAACCCGGAGCAGCGCGAGCAGCGCACGTCGGCAGTCGTCATGAGCAATCTTGCGAAAGCGCTCGGTGTCACCCTGCAAGACCTGATGGGCGAGGAGGTGTCCGAGGCCGCGGGTGCCAAGACCAAGCCCGAGGACGTCGCGTTCTTCCGGAACTACTTGGGAATGACGCCTGCTGACCGCGAGACCTTCCGGAAAATGATGGAGGTGTTCCACGGAAAGAAGGGCGAGTGACCTCTGGCGCCCCGAAAACGCCGGACACTACCGGCGCAAGAGCGGCCAACAAGATCTCCCGCTGGCTCGAGCCCTTGGGCGAGGGGCGCTTCCCCATTGATGTCGACCACCTGGCGCTCACCGCACACACCATGTATCAGCGGGACGATCCGATTACCCGCGTTCATGGTGCTGACTGGAAAGACATCGACGGCTGCCTAGCCCGCAATCCCGCCAACGCCAAGGAGTGGTGGCTAAGCTTCAAGGCAACAGCATCCCCCGAGCGGCAGCGCTTTACCAAGGCCCACGAATTGGGGCACTACGTGCTGCACAGCCAGCGACAGACGGAGTTTCGCTGCGGGTCTGCCCTGATCGTCGAGAAGGACACCGGAGAAGAAAACATCGAGGCGCAAGCGAACCAGTTCGCGAGCTACCTGCTGATGCCGGCGAACCACGTTCGCCAAGAGATCGAAAGCGGAGAGATTACCTTCGACCTCGTAAGCGAGATGGCCAAGTTCTATGGTGTGTCCTTCGAGGCCATGTGCATCCGCGTGGTCGAAATCACGGACCAACCCGCGGTCCTCGTCTACTGGGATAACGGCATGATGCGGCGGTGGTCCCGCAGCCGCGCGGCGAGGCTCCAGCGACTGAAGCTCGAAGCGCCTCAGGATGGCCCCCTTGAACCCCCTCCCGACACCCTCGCCGCCAACCCTTCGGTGCGCCAGTGCGCCGAGGGCGCGCTGGTGCCGGCAAGTCGCTGGTTCAAGAACGCCCCACAGGGCGAGATGCTTCGAGAAATGAAGCACACATCCGACGCCCTGGAGCGGGTGCTCTCTCTCCTCATCGTGCCCAAGTTCGAGCCGCGCTGGGCGCGCGATGGCGAAGAGCCCGTCTCCGACACGTACGATCGCTTTATCGAAAGCGGCCAGTACCCGAACGGCTGACAGTCAGCAAACACCCGTCGCAGCCCGCAGCACCCCGTGGGCGACCTCTCGCCGCCGAGCCTGCGGCGTACATGGATTGCTCATGATCGCGGAGTAACGCTAATACGCGCTGATCTGCCTTCATTGCGGCCATATTCTTCGTGACGGTTCGATAAACCTCACGGACACCACTATGACCGTCAAACGAATCTCCCCGGAAGTGATGACACCGCGAAGCCGCGCGTGCGAGATTGTCGCGATTCTCGTAGATGTCATCGCCCGCCTCCACGCAACACTTCCCCGCGAGAGCGATACGTCGCTTGGCTTCTCGCCCCCCGAGCGCCTTCATACAACCCCGTCTCCAGAAAGGGTTCGATGATGAAGGCGCAATCGCAGGAAACGTCGGTAGCGGCCCAGGTGGCCGGGCTACCCAAGCTGGACATGAAGGAACTGTGGGCCCTGTGGGATCAGTACTTCCCGCGCCGCCCGGGCCATCACAACCGCGACTACGTCGAAGCTCGCGTGGCCTACAAGATCCAGGAGGAGGCCTTTGGCGGATTGAAGCCCGAGGTGCGTAAGCAGTTTCTGCAGATTGGCGAGGCGAACTCGAAGATCAAGCTCCGAAGGCCCGCGGATATCCACATCGTCCCGGGTACCGTGCTCGTGCGCGACTTCGGCGATCGCGAGCATCGCGTCCTTGCTCTGGCCGATGGCCTCTACGAGTACGAGGGACGTCGATACAAAAGCCTCTCCGCCGTGGCCCGCCACATCACTGGCACCCCCTGGTCGGGGCCGCTCTTCTTCGGTCTCGGGAAATATCAGAAGGGGGCCAAATGAACGCCGTCGTGGTGAGGAAGCGTTGCGCCGTCTACACGCGGGTGTCGACCGACGAACGCCTGGACCAGACCTTCAATTCTCTCGATGCGCAGCGCGAGGCCGGGCAAGCCTACATCGTGAGCCAGCGGGCCGAAGGGTGGACCCCGGTATGCGATGGTTATGACGACGGCGGCTACTCCGGAGGCAACATGGAGCGGCCGGCGCTCAAGCGCCTCATGGACGACATCATGGCCGATCAGGTCGACATCGTGGTCGTCTACAAGATCGATCGCCTGACCCGAAGCCTCGCCGACTTTGCTCGGCTGATCGAGGTGTTCGAGCGGCACAAGGTGTCCTTTGTCTCCGTCACTCAGCAGTTCAACACGACGTCCTCCATGGGGCGTCTCATGTTGAACATTCTCCTTTCCTTCGCGCAGTTCGAGCGCGAGGTCACGGGCGAGCGCATTCGCGACAAGATCACGGCATCCAAGCGCAAGGGGATGTGGATGGGAGGTTTCCCCCCGCTGGGCTACGACGTTAAGGAGCGGCGCCTTGTCGTCAACAAGGCTGAGGCACCCATAGTGCGGCGGATGTTCGAGCGATTTGTGGTAACTCGCTCCCCGACCGATCTCTGTCGGGAGCTCGCCTACGATGGTGTCACCACCAAGTCCTGGGTGTCGACGGAGGGTAGAGCCCACGTCGGTACTCCCATGGATAAGAAGTATCTCGGCAAGGCCCTAAGAAACCCGATCTACGTGGGAGAGATTCGGCATAAGGGCGCCGTATACCCGGGTCAACACGAACCCATCATCGCGCGCGAGCTATGGGATCGAGTCCAGGCGATCCTTGCGGAGGACTCCAAGGAAAGAGGTGGCAAAACAAGAATACGCGGACGAACGGGCGCTCTCCTTCGAGGGTTGCTTTACGGACCCGGTGGGGACAAGTACCACGTCACGTTCACGACCAATGCCGCCGGCAAGAAATACCGCTATTACGTTCCGAAGGCGGACAAGCGCTATGGGACCGGGGCAAGTGCAACCGGGCTGATCCCCGCCGAGCAGATCGAAGAGATTGTCGTATCCCAGGTGATCGCATCGCTCCAGGCGCCCGAGTCAGTCCAGTGCGTCTGGGAGCAGGTGAAGCACCTCTATCCAAAGATCGGGGAGCCAACCGTGGTCCTCGCGATGCGCCGCCTCGGGCTCGTGTGGAAGCAGATCTTCGAGGAGGAGCAGGAGCGCCTCGTGAACCTCCTGATCGAGCGCGTAAACCTGCTCTCTGATGGCATCGATATCGTCTGGCGGGAGACCGGCTGGAGGGAGTTGGCGGGTGAGCTTGCACCCGATGCGATCGGAAGCGAAATGCTTGAGTTGGAGGGCGCGCAGTGATCGTCTACCGCAAGAAAGTACTTCAGATCGGGGCGCCCCATGAGCGCTGCCATCCCTTAGAAGGCGGGGGGCTCAAGATCACCACCTTTGTGCCTCTCCAATTCAAGCGACGCGGCGTCAGAAAGGTCGTCGTCGCGCCTGCAGACGTAGGAGATCCCGTTACGGATCGCAATCAGAGTCCGTCACTGCCACCCAGTTACGACACCACGCTTTTACGGGCGCTCGGCCGGGGAATCTACTGGCAACACCTTCTGGATACCGGCGAGGTCGCTGATACCGCCGAGATCGCTGCGCGCGAAGGGCTCCACAAGTCGTTCGTCAGCGACCACTTGAGGCTCGCGATACTGGCGCCAGGCCTTGTGGAAACCGCCCTGCGAGGCAAGTTGCCGCGAAACGTGACGCTATTAGCTCTGATGCGCGACGGAATACCCTCGTGCTGGTTGATTCAGCGAGGGCGACTATTCAACTGACGGATGTGCCAACGGTAGTCAAGCTTCGATCGGCGCTAACAAGCATTGCTCAGCCTGACTTGGTCATGCCTGAGCGACACTGGCTGGCTTCGGGTCACATATTCCCCTTTCAAGGGCTTCCATGTGCCCCAGCAGTTCGGTCAACCCGGCAGGATCGCGGAGCACCAGCGTACGACCCTCCTGCACAAGCCATCCGGCGCGCGTGTACTCGCGAAGGGACTTGTTCACGGTCTGCCGCGATGCGCCGATCATATTTGCGAGTTCCTGGTGGCTAATCTTGACCCTGAGTCGGACGCCGGATGCAGAAATGTCACCCCAGTTCTGGGCAAGCCTGAGGAGCACGCGCGCAAGCCGCGTTTCGACCTTCTGTGTCGCTCTGTCGGCCATTGAGTCGCAAGCGAGGCGAAGGCGGGCACTAAGCAGCTTGATTACGTTCAGAGCAATTCGCGGCTGCGCATGCAAGATCTCCTCGAAGACCGCTCGACTCATTGAGAACACCACGCTTCGTTCGACAGCCTGGCCGTAGACGCACTGCTCCCGCGTTCCTGCGAGGCCGCCGGCCCCGAACATGTCGCCGGGTTCGCAGAACCAGAAGATTGTCAAGGCGCCACCCGGCGACAGGTGATAGATGCGAACAAGGCCTGTCGCGAGGAAGAACACTCGATTCGCCGCGTCGGTCGCATGAAACACATGTTCGCCGCGCCGGTATTCGTGACGCTCTGCCCGGCTCAGGAACATTTCACGACCATCCGAGGACACTTGGTCGAACAGATTGACCCTGCTCCAGTACCACGGGTTTGAACTACCCACTATCACCTCCGTACTGTCGCCTAGACGACACTTTACACCCCGGTTCTGTCGTTTAGGCGACAGATATTTGCGCATGAGAGAGGAAAGATTCTCCTCGCGTTCCCAAGCCGCCTGCAAATGAGGAGATAGCCGTGAGCGAAGCGCCGCGAAAGAAGGTCACTCTCAATTACCTGCGCCAGAAGAAAGCGTCGGGGGATCGAATCACTTCGGTCGGTGTCTATGACGCGCCGATGGCGGCAATCGCCGATCGTGTTGGATTCGACCTGCTGATCGTCGGCAACGCCGGCCCGATGTCTCTCTTTGCGCACCGGGATCCGACGACAGTCAAGTACGAAGAGCAGCTCTTCATGACACAAGCGGTGAGCCGGGTGACCAAGTACGGTTTCATCGTTGGCCACATGCCCTATATGAGTTACCACCTTTCGAAGGAGGACACCATCCGGAATGCTGGCCGCATGGTGTCGGAGGGAGGGGCTGACGCCGTGAAATGCGAGGGAAACAGGTATACGGCGGAGTACGTTGCCGAAATCGTTCGCGCTGGCATCCCCGTCATGGGCCACATCGGAATGCAGGCCTCCCGAAGGGCGGAGCAGAGCGGATTTGGCATCAAGGGACGAAGCGCGGAAAATGCAGTGAAGATCGTCGACGATGCCATGGCGTTCGTTGACGCGGGCGTCTTCGGATTCATCCTGGAGCAGGTCCCGACGGAGCTGTCCGTCTACCTCACAAAGACTTTGCCGGTCCCCGTGATTACGCTCGGTGGAGGGCAGGTGAGCGATGGGATCTACCACATCAGCGGCGACGTGGTCGGTTACAGCGCTTTCGCGATTCCGAAAAACCGGGGCGCGTTCGTCAATGTCGGCCCGATTATCGAGGAAGGTCTCCGCAAGTACCGAGACGACAGCCTGTCTGGTACGTATCCCCTCGCCGAGAACACGATCCATATGCAAGCCGACGAGGCTGAAAAGTTCAAGAAGCTGCTCGCTGGGCGACATGGTAAAGGAGCAACCTAACAAGAGGGGCAACGTAGTACTCGGCAAGCCGCGGCTCCGTGCCATCGGTTTGCCGTTTTCAAACCTAGACGGAGGAGATCTGGCATGAAATCCCACATTCGCTTCATTGCCGCCTGCTCGATCATCGTTGGTGTCGGATCGATTCACGCAGCGGACAATGCGGCCGCGACGTGGAAGTCCATATCGGCCAAGGCCGCCAACGCGACCGGCCCGGCAGTGACGATCCGGACGAACTACTGGCTCGCCTGGACGGGTGCCTGGGACACCGTCGTCCTAAAGGAGACGAAGCTCTGGGAAAAGTGGCTCCCGAAGGGCAGCACCGTGGAATGGAAAAGGAATCTCCAAGGGCCTCCCGTCATCACGGATCTTGTCGCCAACAAGCAGAACGTGGGTTATATCGGTGACAATCCGTCGATTGTCGCGACCACCAAGCGTGACCTTGCTCCCGTGAGCATCGTGGCGGTCAACGAGATGTCACCGGGCCGAATGTGCGGATTGATGATGGTCCGCAGTGATGCGCCGCAGTTCAAGGACCATCGGGAGGCGATCAAGTGGCTGGACGGGAAAACCGTCGGGGTGCCCAAGGGTAGCTGCGCAGACCGCCTCGGACAGCACATGCTGAAGAAGGAGGGGGTCAAGGTCACTTGGCAGCAGATGCAGGGTGAAGTGATCGTGACAAGCCTCCAAGCCAAGCGAATCGACGCAGCCTTCCTTTACGAGCCGCACGTTGCAAAGGCAGTGGCGGACGGGCACGGTCGCTACGCGGCGTCCGTGGCGCCGTATGGTGAAGAGGATGCAAACACCGTTCTCATGCGTAAGGACTTCGTCGAGGCGAACAGGGCTGCTGCGGTGGCCTGGCTCAAGGCGAACATCGAAGCCCTCTACTTCATTCGGGACAACCCCGTCGAAACGATCAATCTCGTCAAGAAGGAACTGCCGGACTATTCGCGCGAGACTCTCTGGCACGCGATTTATGGAAAACCGCCTGCCGCGATCAGCGCTGCTCCCATCGGGCTCTATGCAGAGATGTCCATTACCGCGCGCGCGAGGGCGATGCTCGAACGTGGCCACGCGTTCCTGCGAGAACTCAAGATCGTTCAAGAAGCGACCTTCCATCCGGAGGGGATTCGCGACGACCTGGTGAAGCAGGCCTTCCGCGAACTGGGCCTCGATCCCTCGAAGGGCCTGTTCGAGATCCCCACGAGCGATGCGAATCCGTTTAAGGGTAACGACCTCATCGTTGGCGGCAAGAAGTAGGCGGTCGTGGCCGTCACCAACTCTTCGCTCGGCGCCGCCCAAGTCGACGGCGGCTACGAGGCCCGTCTTAGAGCGTCGCCCGACTGGCCTGTCCAGGCGGGCGACTGGCGCGCCCGGTTAAGGAAAGCGTTCAGAGCCCAGGCCCTGCGCTACGCGTTGCTGGGCTTCGGAATCTTCTTCGGGCTTTGGTACTTGCTGACGGCGGTCATTGTCCCGCCACGGTTCAACTACATCCCCAACCCCGCGCTGCTGTTCGGGCAGTGGATCAGCGAGGTGCCCCAGTACGGCATCTCGGTGTTTACCCCGGAGTATTACGGCCACATTTGGGTCAGCGTACTTCGCGTGTACACGGCGTTCGCGATTTCCGTCGGCGTGGGCGCGCCACTTGGAATTCTCCTTGGCTGGAGCAGGTTCGGGCGCAACACGCTTTTCCCGGTCGTGGAGATGCTGCGACCCATTCCGCCTCTCGCGTGGGTTCCGCTCGCCGTGTTGGCACTGCCCGAGACCGAGATGGCCGTGATCTTCGTGACTCTCCTGGCGTCGTTCTTCGCCACGGTCCTTAATACCTATCTCGGGGTCCGATCGATCCCGGAGACGTACTTCCGAGCTGCCGCGTGCCTCGGGTACCACCGCGTGGACGTGCTGCGTCGCGTGGTCATTCCCGGGGCATTGCCTTTCATCTTCACCGGTCTCCAGATCGCGATGGGCGTTGCCTGGTTCTCCTTGGTCGGCGGGGAACTCATCGCAGGTCGATCAGGGCTCGGATATCTCATCCTCGACGGCTACACGCAGCTGGCACTGCCGAACATCTTTATCGGCATGATCACGCTCGGGGTACTGGGCTGGGCCTCGAGCGCGCTTATCCGCAAGGTCGGTCAACTGATGATGGCATGGCACGTCAAGGGGCAGGGGGGCGGCGCATGACGGAAGTTCATACGAGTGCTGGACGTGCCGCAGAGAGGGTGGTGCGCGCGTTGCGCGACCCCGTCCTTTGGCAGGGGGCGATCGGCATAGCGTCCTTCTTCGTCGTCTGGCAGTTGCTCAAGTGGATCGGACTCTTTGCGCTGCTCCCGGGGCCGGTCGACGTTGTGCGCGCTGTTCCCCTGCAGATGGAACAGGAGGGCTACTGGCTCTCCTGGCTTGCGAGCTCGCGGCGGGTCTTTCTCGGCTTCCTTGTTGCGGCCATCCTGGCGATTTCGGTAGGCGTCTCCATGGGCATGTCCAGGAAATTGCGCATGGCAGGCTTCCCGATTCTCGAAGTGCTCCGGCCGATTCCCCCACTCGCATGGCTCCCGCTGTCCATCCTGTTCTGGCCGAGTCCGGAAGCGACGATGGTGTTTCTAACATTCCTTGGCGCCTTCTTCCCCATCTTCATAAACATCCTGGCAGGCATCGATAGCATCGACATCCGCTATATCCAGGCTGCGAGGTCACTCGGGGCCGGCCAGGCGACACTCTTCTGGCGTGTCATGGTGCCGGGAGCGCTTCCCGCGCTCTTCACCGGGCTGTCGATAGCCATCGGCATCACCTGGGAAGTCGTAATCGCGGCCGAAATGGCGTCCGCACAACTGGGGCTCGGCTACCTGACATGGAACGCGTACATGAGCCAGTCGCTGGTGGGCATCGTGGTCGGCATGCTCTCGATCGGAGTTGCCGGAATGGTCTCCAGCGGGATCATGGGTTGGATTGGTAGGAACGCGATGCCATGGCGGCGCGGACGATAGGGAGGGCAGGGCATGCTTGACCTGGACGAGCGTCTCGCACTTTTTCGCTCAAATCCTTTTCTGAAGGACGCGCCGGCGGGCCTGCTGTCGGAGGCGACTGCGACAGCAACGGAATTGACGTTCGACCGCGGGGAATTCATCTATGCGAAGAACGACGCTGCCGAGGACTTCTACCTGCTGATAGATGGCCGGATCGGACACCCGGAGGTCCAGGCCGCGGAGTCGCAGTATTCGATCGCACGGGAGGTGGCCAGTCCCGGCCAGCTTTTCGGCTTCGCGGCACTGGTGCAGGGTATGCCGAGACGGGTGATATCGGCCCGCTGCGAAATCCGGACCCGAGTGCTCGCGGTCAATGGCCATGCGTTCCAGGCGCTCGCGCGGAGCGCGGGACGAGCGGGCCACGAGCTGCTGCAGGCACTCACCCGCACCTTTGCCGCCCATGAGCGTGGAGTGGCCGCACGCTCTGGATGGGTGTCTTTACGAAACGTCGGTAAGGTCTACGATCCGCTCGGGAGGAGCGTGGTTGCTGTCGACGATTGCTCCATCGAGATCCGACCGGGAGAGTTCTGCGCGATAGTCGGCCCGTCGGGGTGTGGCAAGTCGACCCTGCTCAATGCGATTGCTGGTTTCGACTCGCTTACTTCGGGTGGGATCGAGCTAGACGGGGAATGGATCAACCGCCCCGGCATGAGTCCCAGGCCGGGCCCGGATCGAATCGTTGTCTTCCAGAATGGCGCGCTCTTTCCATGGGCCACGATCCGCGAAAACCTGGTGCGAGGGCCCATCGTCCAGCGGCGCATGAACGAGAAGACCGCGCTCGAAAGGGCTCGCGAAATGCTCGCGCGTGTCGGGCTCGCTGACATCGAGGACCTCTACCCGGGCGCCATTTCGTCGGGGATGTGCCGAAGAGTGGAAATCATCCGGGCGCTGGTCAACGATCCGAAGGTGATCCTGCTCGACGAGCCCTTCCGGGGATTGGACGCGCTGACGAAGACGGTGACGCACAACGCGCTGCTCGAGCTCTATGACCTCTCCGCAAAGACGGTCCTCTTTATCACGCACGACCTCGAAGAGGCCATCTTCCTGGCGGACCGAGTTCTCGTGATGACGACACGTCCCGGGCGCATCAAGCAGACGATTGCCGTGGACTTGCCGCGGCCGCGGACGATGGATTTGCTCACGGCGCCGGAATTCCTCAGGCTCAAGGAGGAAGCGATCGAGGCGGTCCATGAGGAGGCGGTCAAGGCGTTCGCCGCCGGCGAGCGTGAATTGGCGTAGGCGACGGAGTCCCACATGAGAGAAGACGGAAGGAAGGGATCCGCTGGCCACGTGCGGGTGAGCGAAGTCGGCAAGGTCTTCGGTCGGGCAGGCAGGCCCGAGATAGTCCTGAAGAACTGCACGTTCGATGTGCTTCCCGGAAGGCTCAATGTGCTCATCGGGCCCTCAGGGTCCGGCAAGAGCACGCTGGTAAATCTCATCGCCGGCTACGCGACGCCCAGTGTTGGCGAGGTGGAGATTGACGGTACCCGCGTCACTGGGCCCGGAGCGGACCGTATGGTCGTGTTCCAGGAGACAGCGCTATTTCCGTGGATGACGCTGATCGACAACGTCGCATTTGGCCCGATCCAGGCGGGGGTGCCCAAGTTGTCCGCCCATGAGCAAGCCCATGCATTGCTCTCTAAGGTTGGGCTCACCGGATTCGAGCGCCGGTTCCCTGACCAGGTCTCCGGCGGAATGCAGCGTCGCGCGGAGGTGGCCAGGGCCCTTATCAATCGGCCGAAGGTTCTGCTTCTCGACGAACCCTTCCGCGGGCTCGACCACATGTCGCGAGGTCTGATGCAGGAGTACTTCCTCAGGTTGTTCGAGGACGAGGGCATCACGACACTGTTCGTGACTTCGGAAGTGGACGAGGCGATCCTGCTCGCAGACCGAGTCATCGTGCTCAGCTACAAACCCACTGCAGTCAAGTCGATCCTGGATGTTTCCCTGCCGAGGCCCCGTACCTTCCAGATGCAGACGCTGCCGCAGTTCGCGGAGCTCAAGGGCGCTACGCTGCAGTTGCTGTATGAGGAGGCTCTCAAGGGGTTCGTCAAGGGAACGGCGGCCTCCGCCGAACTGGATCGACTCATGGCCGCGCAGAGGTCGATGCGGTGACGGTCAACGCCCTTGCGGAGGCCTTGGCGCAGCGCCGCTTTTTCTGGTCTCTGGAATTCATTCCTTCGGTCGACAGGATCCTTAGGGACGATCTCAGCAAGTTGGGCGGGATCGCGGCTGTGATGCGGACGACCCCCATTCTCGTCACGTTCGCAGTGACCGACCGGGTTGTTTCGGAAAGGGATCCAGAGCCAGTCGCAGCGGCCTCCAGTCTTCTGGACACGACTGGGAAGCAACCGCTTGTCCATTTTTCCGGGAAAGGCCGGGAGATGGCCGACCTGGAGCACGTCATCGACCGCATGAGGGCGAATGACCTATCAAACATGCTCGTCCTTACGGGAGACCGGGTCAAGCGGGAGCCAGTGACCGGCCGGGTCCGGTATCTGGAGTCGGTGCCAGCGATCCACCGGGTGCGTGCGCTCTGTCCAGAGTGGATCATTGCCGGCGCGCTGAATCCCTTCAAGTACTGCGAGGAGGAGGGCATGGCGCAGTACATGAAGCTAGAGAAGAAGGTCGGGGCGGGCGCGAACCTCGTCATCACGCAGATCGGCTTCGATCCGGTCAAGCTCCGGGAGGCGGTTCAGGTGGTGAGCGAGAACCGGGCGGTGCCGCTGGTAGCGAACGTGCTTTTGCTCTCGGCGGCGCGTGCTCGCCACATGCGCAGGAACCAGTTGGCGGGAATCACTATCACCGATTCCCTCATGAACCTCCTGGACGCGGAGGCCGAGCGGCTGCCCGATCGCGGGTCGGCTCGTGTCCTGCGCCGACTGGCGCTCCAGATCGTGGGGGTCGAGCTTGCCGGATACGCGGGAGTCCAGATCACCGGCCTGCACGCCCCAGAAAAGGTCTTGGCGCTCGAGGAAGCCGTCGAGAGCGCAAAGGCAGACTGCCCGGACCAAGTGACTTGGGATGAAGCCTGGAAGGAGGCCATGACCGGGAGCGACGGGAAAGTCGCCAATCCGGTACCCCCGGGACACGGCTGGCGTTTCGGCGACCCCCATCGGCACCGCGCCACTTTGGCGGAGCGGGCACGGTTCCTCGTCCTCGACGCGGTGCACGCCGCCATATTCGACAGAGGGCCGATCGCGGCATGTCTCGGTGCGCTGTTCAGGCCGCTGGATGGTCGGGAGGACACGGTTGCTGGGCGCGCCCTCCATACGGCCGAACGAGCGATCAAGCGCCCTTTGGTCGGGTGCGATACCTGCGGAATGTGCCGCCTGCACGCGACGCAGTACGTGTGTCCGGAGACCTGTCCCAAGGGACTCGCAAATGGTCCGTGCGGAGGTACGACGCTAAACCGGTGCGAGTTCGGCGACCGCGAGTGCATCCACAGCCGGAAGTATCGAATTGCCGCTTCAGCTGGGATCGAGTACCAGCTTAGGGAATGGCTCATACAGGCCGTGCCGAACGAAAATCGCCACCGGACGTCTTGGCCTGCGCACTTCGCGGGGAAAGGGCCGTCAATTGTCCATTTGCATCGGGGAGAACCGGGATTACCGGGGCCGGATGCTGGTCAGGCCAGGCGGGAAGACCGTTCTCCGGTGCCGTCCAACCATATTCCTCGTGATGCCTGACCAGACCGCAGGTGGACGGTTGCGACCAGTCCGTCCGATCCCGAAGGGTCGCGCGGTGGACACCGCGGCGCGCGCCGAGATCGCGGCGCTCCTGGGGGATGCGCCGCGCGCCCCCGAGTACCTCATCGAGAACCTGCACAGGGTGCAGGACCGCTTCGGCTGCCTTTCGGCCGCGCATCTCGCGGCGCTCGCGGAGGCCATGAAGCTCTCGCAGGCCGAGGTCTTCGAGGTCGCGACCTTCTACCACCACTTCGACGTCGTGAAGGAAGGCGAGGAGGCGCCGCCGAAGCTCACGGTGCGCGTCTGC
Organism: uncultured Burkholderiales bacterium; assembly: GCA_964570955.1. Classification (GTDB taxonomy): domain Bacteria; phylum Pseudomonadota; class Gammaproteobacteria; order Burkholderiales; family SHXO01; genus SHXO01. The sequence continues at coordinate 15,026 of CAZNBS010000105.1, forward strand.
GACACGCTCTCCTGCCGCATGGCCGGCGCCGAGGGCCTCCTCGATCGGCTCAAGGTCACGCTGGGCCCGAACGCGCGCGTGGTGGCCGCCCCCTGCATCGGCCGCTGCGCCGAGGCGCCGGCGGTGTGCGTGGGCCAGAACGCGTTCGGGCACGCGACGGCCGAGAAGGTCGCCACCGTGGTGAAGGAGGGCGTCACGAAGGCGCCCCGCACCTCCCACGTCGGCTACGCGGAATACCGCAAGGGCGGAGGCTACTCGCTGTGGGCGGAGTGCATCGCCGGCAAGCGCGACCTCGAGACGGTGATGAAGACCATGGAGGACGCGGGGCTTCGCGGGCTGGGAGGCGCCGGCTTCCCCACGGGCCGCAAGTGGCGCATCGTGCGCGCCGAGCCGGGCCCGCGCTACATGGCGGTGAACATCGACGAGGGCGAGCCCGGCACCTTCAAGGACCGCCATTACCTCGAAAGCGACCCGCACCGCTTCCTCGAGGGCATGCTCGTGGCCGCATGGGCCGTGGGCATCGACCGCATCTGGATCTACCTGCGCGACGAGTACCACGCCTGCCGCGAGGCGCTGGAGAAGGAACTGGCGGCCCTCAGGGCCGACCCCCCGGGGCCACTTCCGGAGATAAACCTTCGCCGCGGTGCGGGCGCCTATATCTGCGGCGAGGAGTCGGCGATGATCGAGTCGATCGAGGGCAAGCGCGGCATGCCGCGGCTGCGCC
>CAZNBS010000106.1:0-1419 GCA_964570955.1 uncultured Burkholderiales bacterium
GGCGGATGTCGCTCTCATCCCCTTCCCAGGTCCCGTGCCACAGTTCGCCGTCTACCCAGGTCACCCCGGTGACGAAGCGGTCGGACTCGATGGTCCGGAGGACCGCACCCGTCTCCGGATCGATGCGGTGGATGCGGCGATCGCGGTACTGGCCGATCCACAGGCTCCCCTCCGCCCACGTCAGCCCTGAATCCCCGCCCTTGCCGGGCGCGGGAATCGACTTGACTACCTCACCGGTGGCGGGATCGATCTTGTCGATGCGCGCTTCGGCGATCTGGTAGAAGAAGCGTCCGTCGAAGGCGGTGCCGGCATCGCTCGTGCACGTCATCTCGCGCGCGATCGTTCCGCTCGCGGGGTCGAAGGCGATGAGCTTCTCGCCGGTCGCGGCCCACACGTGGCGACCGTCGTGAGTGACGCCGTGAATGCGCTCGGCACCGCGAAAGGGGCCGTACTCCTGAACGATCTCCGCCGCGCGCACTTCGCTTTTCTCTGCTGGACTCGTCATCGTCTTGCTCCTGACAGTTGGCGCCTGAACCCGGCGCGAGCAACCACTTTACGGAAGCGGCAGCGCAGCAGGGAGTAACAACATCGTCGTGATTCCGTTCAGCGAGGGCGACAGCCAACGACGCGCGCGCGCGAGGCCGCTGGAACGCACGCGCCCGTCGGCTTCCAGTTCCGCGAGCGCCCGCTGAACGGTGCGCTGGCTCGTGCCGAGCGCACGCGCGAGGGCCGAGGTGGACCAGGCGGCACCGTCGGCGAGAAGTGCAATCAGCGCGCCCTGCTCGCCCTCGACGAGCGGAGCCAGGACGACGACATCGCGCGTCACCGGTGCGAGGACGAAGCCACCCGTCGTGGCGTGGATGCGCGCCGATGCCGCGAGGACGCCGCGCAGTCGGCCGATCTCGACACGCAGTCGCGCACGGTGCGATTCGTCGGGCCGGCGCACGCGGAAGGCACGCGCGATCAGTACCTCGCGTGACACGTCTCCCGGCCACCCTTCCGCGAGTGTGCGCAGAAGCGTGTACAGCACCGGTCTGCGCGTCAGCGGTGTCCAGCGACCGGCGACGCGCACGCCTCGTCGGCTGCCGTCCACCACCAGCGTGTCGGTCGCGAGCAGCCGCTCGACCTCGTCCAGGCGCACCGGCCGCTCCATGCCTCCTGCGAGCAGGCGCGCGGCGGGCAGCTCGAGCACGCGCCGGGCCTCGTTCACCTCGGCGAGCAGCGCAGGAATGCCGGCGCGCGAGGCGGCGGCCCACGCGCGCGAGAACGCCTCGCGCGCCTCACCGATTCGCAGGGTCCGCAGGGCGACGTCTCCTGCGATCGACTCGGCGGCCCCCGTCCACCCACGCGGGCTGGGGGCCGGCTCCCGCGGCCGCCAGGGGGGGGGGGGCCGGTCCGTGCGGGCGCGCCGCAGGCCCC
>CAZNBS010000106.1:1429-11586 GCA_964570955.1 uncultured Burkholderiales bacterium
ATGGCGCGAGCGTCCAGCTCTCGCAGGGTGGTGTGGGCCTGCTCGATCCGTCCGAGCAGCAGCAGACGTCGGATCGCGATCAGGCGCGCGTGATTCGCGTTCACCCGATCGGCATGCGCCTCCAGCGTCGCGATGGATTGCTCGAGCCGGGCCGGGACCCCGTCGAGTTCGCGCATGGCCAATGCAATCTCGGCATCGGCAACGACACACCGCGCACGCGCAAGCGCCTCGTGTGTGCCGAACGCTTGCGCAGCGCGCCGCAGGAGCCCGCGCGCACGGCGGTATTCGCCAAGCTGCGCCATGGCGATGCCGCGCAGCGCCAGTGCGGGTGGATCGTCGCGCAGCGCAACGCGATCGAGCGCACCCAGCGCGTCGCCGGCAGCCAGGGCGCGCGCAGCCGCTCCAATCAGGGAATCCATGGCGGAAGGCTACCGCAGCAACGGGGAAGCGTGGCACGATGGTCGGCCTTCCTGGTCCTGCCGGTGCTGATCGTGACGCGCGCTCTGCGCCGGCGCGTAACAGAGATGACGCCGCGCCGGCTCCGGCTTCGTTTACGCCCTAGCGGAACGCGTACGCTGCCCCCAGCCACCACGTGCGACCCGGCAAGGGATACGCGTTGTAACGCGTCGGCGTGAACTGGCTGCGCACCGCGTAGTTGAAGTACTCCTCGTCGAACAGGTTGTTCACCGCGCCCGTCAAGGTCCAGCGTCCGAAGCGGGTGTCCACCCGCAGGTCCGCCAGCGTGTAGCGCGGGATCCTGGTGCCCGAGTTGGGCTCGTCGTTGTCCATGTACTGGCTGGATACGTGCTGCGCCGAGGCCGTCAGCGTCCACCCCTGCGTGAACGCCCACGCGGCCTGGACATTGAGCACGTGGCGCGGCACCAGCGGCACGTCGTTGCCGGCGATGTTCACGTCGGATCCGAAGGCCGGCACTTCCCCCTCCCGGAAGCGGGCGGTCAGGTATGTGTAGGCCCCTGCCAGTTCGAGCGAGGGCAGCGCCTGCCAGCGCGCTTCCAGTTCCAGCCCCCGGCGGCGCGAGGGCGGCAGATTGGTGTTGCCGATGCCGCTGCTGTAGGCGTCGAGGTGGATCTCGTCGTCGACGTCGAGCTGAAACACGGTGGCGCGCGCGAACAGCCCGGCACGGCGGTACTCGACACCCACGTCGTAGCCGATGGATGTCTGCGGCGCCAGGAACTGGAACTCACGCGAGAAGGTGGGCGAGAACTCGTAGATCTCGTCCACGGTGGCGAACCGGAAAGCGCGGCCCACCCGCGCCGTGGCCGACCAGGCGCTCGTCAGCGCCTGACGCAGCCCCAGCTCCCACGCCTGCTCGCGCTCGGTCTGCTCGCCGGCCGGTGCAGCGGAGCCGAAGACGCCCCCAGGTGCGCTCGGATCGTAGCGGTCGTGCGCCTCGAGGTGCTGCCGCTCGTAGCGCCAGCCCGCGGTGATCGCGGTACGGTCGGTTGCGGACACACTCAGTTGCAGGTACACCGCGCGGGTATCCTGATCGGCCTTCACCTGATTGATGGGCTGGCCGATGTTCGACGGCGCATTGCTGATGTTTACCGCGTAATTCCAGCGGTACCAGTCCACCCCTGCCACCAGCGAGGCACGCTCGCTCAGCACCGGGATGCGCACGCGCGGGGTGAACGACCACACGTCGAGCATCACTTCGCGGTAGTCGGGAAAGCCGGCGAAGTCGAAGTAGGAATCCTGCTGCTTGTCGCGATAGCCGAGACTGGCGTTGAAGTCGGCGCCTGCGATGCGTTGCTCCCACTCGAGCGCCGCACGCCAGGCATCCCGGCGGGCGTAGTCGAGCGGCGTGGACGTGCCGCGCCGGTCGCTGTCGAGTTCGTTCACGTCGAGTGCCGTGTCGACCAGGCGCGCACCGGGCAATTCCAAATTCTGGTCGTCCAGACCGGCCTTCAGCGACAGCGTGCTGCGCTCGCCGAACCAGCGGGCGTCGAGATAGGCCGCGTAGGTCGTGTGTTCATTGTTCTCGCGATAGCCGTCGGAGTGGAAGTGCGCGCCGCCCAGCACCAGCCCGGCTCGATCGCCCGACAGTGTGCCGGTGAGCTGCCCTTGCCTCGTGTCCAGGCTGCCCGCGCGCACTTGGGCGTCCACCGCGCGTTCGGTGCCCGCTGGACTTCGGGTGATGATGTTGACCACGCCGCCGACCGCGCCCGCACCGTAGAGCACCGCACCGCCACCCCGGACGATCTCGATGCGCTCGATCGCGGCCAGTGGAATGACGCCCCACTCCACGCCGGAGAGATCGATGTCGTTGATGCGACGCCCGTCCAGCAGCACCAGCGTGTTCTGGCCGCCTGTCGCCCCGAAGCCGCGCATATCGATCGTGGCCTGTGCACCCCCGTTGCCGTAGAGGTCTCGGGCATACAGTCCCGCTTCGCGTGCGAGCAGGTCGGGGAGCGTGGTCGCCGGGCTCGCGGCGATCTGCGCCGCGGAGATGACCGTGACGTTCGCCGCACGCTTCGGTTCGGCTTCCGGAAAGCGTGTCGCGGTGACGATGGTCTCGGGGGCGACGATCGGTTGCTCGCCCGCGACGGCGAGCATGGGAATGAACGCCAGCCAGACGGCCGGCGCGACAGTGCGCTGCATTGTCCCGGTCTCCCTTCAGGATGCGCACCTCCGCGCATGCCCGGGTTGTGAAGGGAGACTGCCACGACAACTCGGCCGCACCGATGCCTGCCTGCTCCGCCCGCCGCGGAGTCTCCGCTCGCGTCGCGCGGCCGGTATCCGGGCTCGCAAGTCATGACGCGCCGCCTTCCCATGCGGTGACCGCACAGTGGCTTCAGGATGGCGCGCCCACACTTGCTTACCGTTGCGGGGGCAGCGCAGGCCTTGCGCGCCCTGCATCCGGCGCGCGCACCTGCTTCCCGTTTAAACCCGACGCAGGGAACGCGCCGGATCACCTCGTGACGGCCCGGATTCTACGCGATGCCGCCGGCTCCTGGCGGCAAGAAAGCCATGCCAGCATCTCGGACCGGAGCTGGGGCTCAATCCGACGGCCGCCGCACCGTTACAGGGACAACCAGCGAGGGGATAGCGATGAAGATGGCTGTGCGTGCGGGCATGTCGCTTGTTCTGTGGTTGGTCTGCACTGCTCCGCTCCATGCTGCGCGAATCGAGATCCTTGCTCTGCATCCGGGGCCGGAGACGGCGATGGCGCCCGGCGAGGCGCTGTACACACACGTGCGCTACGATGCCGGGCAGCCGGTCCGCATCCAAGCGCGCGGACTTCTGGCAGGACGCGAGAGAGCGGGGATGACGAACGCCTCGCCCCTGTATTCCCCCGGCATGGGCGAGGCGCTCGCCTGGATCGCCTACGAAGGCGGCCGGATCGACGCGCTGAACGTACGCGTGCATGACCGCCACTGGAAGCTGATCGGCGAGGTGACTGTGCCGGTATCGGTGGAGTGGCGTGCCGATGCGCCACGCATGCAGCATTCCATGCCGGCGTGGCTCGACGCGGCACGCATGCGCCAGCAGCAGCTTCTGGAGGTCGAAGCGCGACGGCGTGGCGAGGCCTCGAACGGCGGTGGAGCCATCGACCTGCTGATTCGGCTCGCCGGATTGTCGGTCCCCGGCTATCTCGTCCTGCAGGTCGTCGCCCTGCGCAAGTTGAAGGACGGCTGGCGGCGCCTCGCTTGGCTGCCGCTGTGGATCATGGCGGCGGTGTTCGCCGTCACCGTGCTCGCCCTGCTGCGCGCCTCGAACCTGTGGCCGATCTGGCTCCTGCTGGCCAGTCCGCTGGTCTGTGTCTACCTCGTGGGGCTGCTACTGGCCTGGCGCTGCGTTAGGAGAGTTCAGACAGTGGCCTGACGCAGGTCGAAGGCCTCCGCCAGCGGGCTGGCCGGATAGTGGAACGCCACAGGTCCGTCCGGCTCGGCATGGACGAACTGGTGCACGAAGGGATCATCGGAAGCCATCATGTCGGCCGGTGTCCCGTGCGCCGCGATGCGGCCCTCGGAAATGAAGAACGCATAGTCGGCGACCTTGAGCGACTCCGACACGTCGTAGGTCACGACGATGCTGGTGGCGCCGAGCGCGTCGTTGAGCCGGCGGATCAGGTTGGCGATCGCATTGAGCGAGATCGGGTCGAGCCCGGCGAAGGGCTCGTCGTACACGATCAGCATCGGGTCCATCGCAATCGCGCGTGCAAGCGCAACGCGACGCGCCATGCCACCGGAGAGCTCCGCGGGCATCAACGCGTGCGCGCCGCGCAGGCCTACGGCGTGCAGCTTCATCAGCACCAGGTCGCGGATCAGGTCCTCCGACAGATTGGTGTGCTCGCGCAGCGGGAAGGCGATGTTGTCGAACACCGAGATGTCGCTGAACAGCCCACCGGCCTGGAACATCATGCCCATGCGACGGCGCAGGGCGTACAAACCGGACGTGTCGAGCTCGTGCACGGTCCTGCCGTCCACCCGCACGCGGCCGCGCCCGGGCCGCAACTGACCGCTGAGCAATCGCAGCAGGGTCGTCTTTCCGCTGCCGCTGGTACCCAGAATGGCCACCACCTTGCCGCGCGGGATGCGCAACTGCACGCCGGCCAGCACGCTGCGCTCGCCATACGCGAAGTGCAGGTCGTCGATCTCCACCAGGTCGCCCAAGGGCCGCTCCACCATCGCCGATTCCTCCGCCCGCCATTGTAGGGCATTGCCCTGCGCGGCCCCGCCACCCGACACATGCGTGCAGGCCGATCCGTTCAGCTTTCGTTCAGCACGTCGCGCATAACCTGCGAACACACCAGGAGGGGTTCCTGGGTTATCGCAAGGAGATCCGATCATGAAACGACTGTTGCTGGGTGCCGTGCTGGGAAGCCTGCTGCTGGGTGCGTCCGGAATGGCCAGTGCGGGCGACAACGATCGCTGGGACCGCAAGCACGATCGTCGCGAGTGGCGCGACCGGGATCGCTACGACGGTGACCGCCGTCACCTCCGCATGCACCGTCAAGCCTATCGCCACCACCACTACCATCCGGGCCGCGCTCACTACCGGCCGTGGAAGCATCACTATCGGGGCGGGCGGTACGCCCCCCACTGGGGCCACTACGACAACGGCGTGACCATCATCTTCAAGGGGCGCATCGACTGAGCGCGTTCCGGGAAATCGTCAAGCCAAGGAGGTATAAGATGTATAAGACCCTCACCGCCGCAGCCGTTGCGTTCTCCTTCGCCTCGCCGCTGGCGATCGCCGGCGGTCCCGACGGCGTCGAGGACTACGCGCGCGTGCGCGAGGTCGATCCTCAGTACAAACGCGTGAACGTGCCGCGCAAGGAGTGTTACACGGAGTACGAGCCCGAGGTACGGCGCCATGGACGATCCGGCAGTCTGGCCGGCCCGATCATCGGCGGCGTGACCGGAGGGCTGCTCGGGTCCACCATCGGCAAGGGCAACGGGCGCGTCGCCGCGGCTGCCGTGGGAGCGGCGGTGGGTGCCATCGTCGGCGACCGTGTCGCGGACCGCGGGCGCGAATACGAGGAGTACACCGAGCGCGAGGTACGGCGCTGTCGCATGGTGGACGACTGGGAATCGCGCATTGCCGGCTATCGCGTCGTCTACGAGTATGCCGGCCGCACCTACACCGACATCCTCCCCTACGATCCGGGCCGCAAGCTCGCCGTCAACGTGCACGTCGAACCGGCGCTGCACGATCACGCCCGTGGCGGTGTGCGCGACATCGACTACGAGTATTGAGAGCGCTGAGCCCGGTGTCCGCAATCCCCTGCGGGAACGGTTGCACCCGTCTGTGGCCTGAGCCATCATGCTTCGCATGATTTCCTCTCGCCTGGGCATGGTTGCAATCGTTCCCGCGCTGCTCGCCGTGCTGGCCGCCCCAGCGCACGCCGACCGCGAGCGCGGACGCTGGCGCGGGCCCGATGCGCGCGCCGAGGAGCCGGATCGTCTCGCCCCGCCTTCCTCGGTCACGCGGCACACACGCGTGACGATGGAGGAGGCGATCGACACCGTGCAGCGCACGACCGGCGGCAAGGTACTCGACGCCCGCCGACGGGACGACGCGTACCGCATCAAGATCCTCACGCGGCGCGGGGAAGTGCGCGTGGTCTACGTCGACGCGCGCACCGGCAAGCTGCGCTGATCCGCCTTCAGGTTCCCTCCACATGCGCATACTGCTGGTCGAAGACGAGCGCGCGCTGCAGGCGCAGGTGCGCACTACCCTGGAGGCGCACGCCTACACCGTGGACGCCACCGGCGACGGCAAGGAAGCTTTGTACCTGGCGAGTGAATATCCATTCGACGCGGCCATCGTCGATCTCGGTCTGCCTGGCATGTCCGGCCTCGACGTCATCCGCACGCTGCGTGCGAAGGGCAGCGTCCTGCCCATCCTCATCCTGACCGCGCGTGGGCGCTGGCAGGACAAGGTCGAGGGCCTCGAGGCCGGGGGCGACGACTACGTGACCAAGCCATTCCAATCCGAAGAACTGCTCGCGCGGCTGAAGGCCCTGCTGCGACGCGCCGCGGGGGCCGCACAGGACGTGCTGCGCTGCCCGCCCCTGGCGCTGCACGTCGGATCGCAGAAGGTGACGATGAACGAGGTCGAGGTGGAACTCACCTCGTTCGAATACCGGCTGCTCGAACACCTGGTGCGCGAACGCCAGCGCGTGCTGTCCAAGGACGAGTTGGCGGCGCATCTCTACCCGCACGACGAGGAACGCGACAGCAACGTGATCGAGGTGCTCATCGGCCGCCTGCGCCGCAAGCTCGATCCCGACGGCAGCCTACAGCCGCTGGAGACGCTGCGCGGCCGCGGCTACCGGTTCGTCCTCGGTGAACCGCGCTGAGGCGACCGCCTCGCCCCTATCGCGGCCATGCACATGAAGGTCTGGCACTCGCTGAGCCTGCGCGTCGCGCTGACTGCCGGCATCGTGCTCGCCATCTTCATCGCGCTGTCCGCCTTCGCGCTGGAGCGTGCTTTCCGCGACAGCGCGCGCAGCGTGCGGCAGGAACGCCTGCTCGCGCAGGTCTATCTGCTCATGGCTGCAGCCGAGGTCGATACGGCAGGCACGCTCGTCATTCCCGGAGGCTCACCCGAACCCCGCCTCGACCTTCCCGGCTCCGGCTTGTATGCGCGCATCCAGGACCGCAGCGGCAGCGAGGTCTGGCGCTCGCGCTCGGCGCTCTCGGTCACGCCACCGCCGGTCGAGCGGTTGCGGCCCGGTGAGCAGCGCTTCGAGCAGGTGCGCGGGGTCGCAGGCGAACCGTATTTCGCACTGAGCTTCGGGGTCAGCTGGGCGACCAACGGCGGCAGCTTTCCCTTCACCTTCACGGTGCTGGAGGATCTTGCGCCGTTCGACGAGCAGCTGGCCATCTACCGCACGACGCTGTTCGCCTGGCTGGGCGGCATGGGGCTTCTCCTGCTCGTTGCGCAGTGGCTCGGGCTGCGCTGGGGACTGCGCCCGCTGCGCAAGGTTGCCGACGAAGTGCAGCGTTTGGAGCGCGGCGTGCAGGAACAGATCCAGGGCGAGTATCCGACTGAGCTCGAACGCCTCACCGGCAATCTGAACCGGCTCATCGCGCACGAGCGTGCGCGTCAGAAGCGCTATCGCGATGCGATGGCCGACCTGGCGCACAGCCTCAAGACCCCGCTGGCGTTGATGCGCGGCGAACTTCGCGCGAGCAGCCGGGAGAGCGCGACGATGAACGAGCAGATCGACCGCATGGATCGCCTGGTGGCCTACCACCTGCAGCGTGCGTCGGCATCGGGGCGCAGTGCCCTGGCGGTGCCGCTGCCGATCGAGCCCGTCGTCCAGCGGCTGGTAGCCGCACTGCACAAGGTAAACGCCGACAAGCCGGTGAACGTCGCCATCGAAATCGCGGCAGATGCACACTTCCGCGGAGACGAGGGCGATCTCACCGAGTTGCTCGGGAACCTGGTCGACAACGCGTTCAAGTGGTGCACGAGCCGTATCCGCATCCAGGCACGGAAGCAGGACCGCCATCTCGTGCTCGCCGTCGACGACGACGGACCGGGCATTCCCGACGATGCCGCACAGGAGGTGCTCCGGCGTGGCGTGCGCGCGGATCAGTCGACGCCGGGGCACGGCATCGGCCTGGCCGTGGTGCGCGACATCGTCGAGGCGTACGGCGGCAGTGTGCGCATCGACTGCAGCGACTTGGGCGGTGCGTCGATCACGCTCGAGCTTCCGGGAATGACGTGATCAGATCGAGTTGAGGAAGCGCACCAACGCTGCCCGATCGGCCTTGTCCATCGCGCGGAAAGCCTCCCGCGACGATTCCGCCTCGCCGCCATGCCACAGGATCGCCTCCTCCAGCGTGCGTGCGCGGCCGTCGTGAAGCAGCGCGGTGCCGCCGTTGACGGTCCCCGACAGTCCGATCCCCCACAGAGGCGGCGTGCGCCAGTCTTTACCGCCGGCGAGGAACTCGGGACGGCCGTCCGCCAGCCCATCCCCCATGTCGTGAAGGAGCAGATCGGTGTAGGGCCGGATGATGCGTCCGGCCAGCTGTGGCAAGGGAGGGAACGTTTCCGCGGTGCGCAGTTCCGGCACGTGGCACAGCGCACACTTCGCCTCGGCGAACAGACGTGCGCCACGCTTCACCTCGGGTTCGTCGGCATCGCGCTGCACCGGCACCGCCAGCGCGCGGCTCCACAACTCCAGCTCGTCCCAGTCGGTCGCAACCAGTTCGGGGTCGTTGCCCGGGGTTTGTGCCGCGCACAGGGTCTGCACCGGCGGACAGTTCTGCGCGCGATACAGGCGCGAGGTCAGGCCCATGTCCTCCAGCGACGCCACCGCGATTTGCTGCCGGAGGCTGGGCTGACCGGCCTTCCATCCGAAGCGCCCGACGCTGCTTTGCGCATTCACCGCATCGCGCACCAGGTTGACCCGACCGTTGAGTCCCTGCGTCTGCTGCCGCGCCGCCAGCTCGTACAGCGTCCGCTCCGGCACCGCTTCGAGAAGTCCCAGGCCCAGGAGCGGCTGTGCGATGCGCAGCGACGTCATCGTCCCTGCCGGCAGCGCGCCGAACGCCAGCGCATCCAGTCGCAACCGCGGTCTGCGCAGACGCACCCGTTCGCCGTCGGCGTACGCGATCTCGTGCTCCTCCCACTCGATACGCGGCGCCGCCTCCGCAGGCACGGGCGCGGTGTGATAGGCGAAGTCGGGAAACGGTCCGGCCAGCCCGAGAGTCTGGATCTGCTCGCCGTAGGCTGGAGCGGGATTGGGACCGCCGTACGGTCCTGCCCCCGGAATCGAAATCCTGACCAGCAGCGAAATCGGCAGTTCGTCACGGCTCGCAGGCACGCGCCCGCGGCCTCCGGCCACATGGCATTCCGCGCAACTGGTGGCGTTGAATGTCGGTCCCAGCCCCCACTCGAAATCCAGCGAGGTCACTGCACCCCAAGTCTTGTCGAAGTGCCTTCTACCGCGCTGGAAGGCCTGCAGCTGGCGGCGGTCCAGGCTCGGCAGCGGCTGGACGTAGGCGTCCCGATCGACGTGGCGTGTCGTGATGCCGTCCAGGACCGGGTTCGACGCGGCGACCGCGCCGGCCGCCGCAGCCGCCGCGGTGGCCGCCGCGATCATGAGCGAGAGAAAACGTCCCATAGGTCGCATTGTCGCGCATTCGGTCAGCATCGCCCTAGGGGGGCCGCCGCACCGCACGCTGCCATGCGCATCACGCGCGGCCGGGCCAAGCCGACGCCATGCCGTGGGCCGTTCGCGGCAGTAGTCAGCTGACCGGCGCGGGGTTACGCTAACGTGGTATAGGAGCGCAGGCGCGATACACGTGGGGGACCAGAAGAAAATGAGAAGACTTCCCAGCACTGCATGGCTGGTTCTCCTCCTGCTCGTGACCGCAGGATGTGCGGCGCCTAAGGCCGGCACTCATGTGGACCTCGAGCGAACGCCGGATCGTCCGCTTCCCAGCAGGGTTCTTCTGCTTCCCGCGGATATCAGGGTTCACGAGATCTCCCTTGGAGGCGTCGTGGAGAAGGTCGAAGCCTGGAGCGACGAGGCCTCGCACCATGTACACGAAGATTTGACCGAGCGGACACAGAGCAGCGGCATCTTCCAGCTTACGGACCTGCCCGATCTGACTGCCGATGAGCGGGCGCTGCTCGACCAGCTCCTGACGGAGCCGCAGGTGCAGGCCGTCGAG
>CAZNBS010000106.1:11596-15727 GCA_964570955.1 uncultured Burkholderiales bacterium
CGGGATCTCGAGGCCGTCGCGCGTCCTGTAGACGAACGGGCGCTGCTCGACCAGCATACGGCCCTGTACGAAGCAGTCGCGGGCAGCGCCTTCCTGGCACGCAATTCCCCGATGGCCGCGTGGCGTGCACGCGGACAGGAGTTCGATTACACCCTAGGACCCGGTCTCAGAGATCTCGCGGATCGAACCGGCCTGGATGCCGCGCTGGTCGTGATCGGCACCGACCACATATCGAGCGCCGGCCGCAAGGCTGCGATGGTGATGGGCACCGTGCTGGCGGCGCTGGCGGGCGTGGCCATCGCTCCCCAGGGTGGGATTGCATTCCTGTCCGTGGGAATCGTCGACCTTCGCACCGGCAATCTGTTGTGGTTCGACACCGAACAGAGCGGCTCGGCGAGCCTGCGCGACAAGCAGGCCGTCAAGAACATGCTCGACAAGATGTTCGCGAGTTATCCGGGCGCCCCGGGTGTCGCCCCCGCCAAGGCCCAGGCGAGCAACAGGTGAACGGGATGCACGGACGTCCACAGCGCGCGGTCGCGTCGCTTGCATTGGGTTGCGTTCTACTTTTCAGCGGCAGTGCGAGCTATCCGGCGCCGCGCTCGACGCCGTTCACGAGCGGATCGGCTGCCTCTCCGGGGGACGAAACCGAGCGTCGCGCATGGGGACACGCCAAGGACTTGGCCGAACAGATCGGTCGCAGCGGCATCGTCTACGAAGACGCGCCTCTCACGGCCTTTGTCCAGTCCGTCGTCGACCGGCTGTATCCGGAGTTCCGAGGGCGCATGCGCGTGACACTTCTCAAGTCGCCGCATCTGAATGCCTTCGCCATTCCCGATGGCAACCTCTACGTCAACGTCGGCTTGATTGCGCGCTTCCAGACCGAGGCGCAGCTCGCCACGGTCGTGGCACACGAGGGGGTGCACTTCACCCACCGGCACGGATATCTGTCCGCCCGCAACGTCAAGGACAATGCTGCGGTCGCGACGGTTGGCGCGCTGCTCGGCATTCCGATCCTTCCGCAATTGCTGGCGGTGAGTTCCATCTTCGGTTATTCGCGCGAGCTCGAGACCGAGGCGGACGAGGCCGGCTACCTGCGGCTAGCGCAGGCTGGCTATGACGTACGCGAAGCACCCCGAACCTTCGAGCACTTGCTGCGGGAGGTGAAGCTGGAGGACATCAAGGAGCCGTTCTTCTTTTCCACACACCCGAAGTTGCAGGAGCGGCTCGACAACATGAAGCGCCTGTCGGGCAGCGCGCACACCGGCGGCGACGGCAGCTCGCGAGATGCCTACTCGGCAGTGGTGCGGCAGGCGCGGTTGGACACGCTCGAAAATCTCGTCTCGATGGGCCGCGCCAAGCAGGTGATTGCCATGCTGGAAGATGCGCAGACACAGGCCGCGCTGCCCCCGGAGGCACGTTTCTATCTTGGCGAGGGGTATCGCCTACGCGGCGAGGCGGGTGACGTCGACCGGGCGAAGGGGATCTATCGACAGGTCGCCGCGGCGGCCCCGGACTATCCGCCCACTTACCGGGCGCTGGGCGTGGTCCTGCTCAAATCCGGGCACAAGGAAGAGGCCGCTCGGCAGTTCGAGCGCTACCTGGCCCTGGCGCCAGATGCCGTCGACCGCAAGTACGTGGAGAGTTACCTGCGCATGACCAGATCGGAGGAACGGCCTCAATGAAAAGAGGCCTGCTCGCTGTACTGGCCGTGGTGTCGATCGCAGCTTGTACCGCGCAACCGGTGCGCGTCGACACCCCTCGTGTAGAGGCCGCAGACAGATCCTACGCCCTCGACCTACCGGTCGGATGGATCAGGCAGTTCACCCCCGAGAGGAATCTGATCGCGAGCCGCGACGGGCTTCCGCTTCAGACCATCGCGGTCCTCAAGCGACCATTGAAGCAGGCGTTTCCGAAAACGAAGAAGGAGGCGCGACAGGACATGCTCGCGTCCGAACTGGCAGAGCTCGAAATCGCCGAACTCAAGGCACGGGACGAACAGACGCAAGCGCTGGTGGTTCTGGAGAACGAGCCGGCCGTCGTATCCGGACGGGACGGCTTTCGACTGAAGGTCTCGTATCGTACGCCCAGAGGCCTCGACATCCATGAAGTGGTGTACGGGTTCACCGACGAGTCCGCCATGTACCGGCTCGACTATCGGGCGCCGAGGCTGCACTACTTCGATCGCTACGGCGGCGACTTCGAGAACGCGGTGCGGTCGTTCAGCCTGCAGAAGTCCTGACGGCGGCCGCTAACCGCCGGCCGCCGTTCCGGTTCTTTCGCTGGGGTTACATCCCCGACCGCGGCCGAGACGATCCGTTGCCGCGGCCCGCTCTCGCCTTGGTCGATCCCGCGCCCGGGCCGGCCCCGAGATCCGCGCCGGTCGTCGGATCCACGTCCAGGTTCGAGCGCGAGCGCGCAGCCGCCTGGTCGAGCAGATCCTTCTGCTCGGCGGACACCATGACCTCCGGTTCACCGTCTCCGCCGTCGACGGCCGAGAGCGCCTCGGGTGCCGTGACGAACTCCCATTGGTCGCCGGAGTTCCAGGGACCGCGCATGTCACCGGTGCCCTGCGACATGTTGTAATACTTGTCGGTGAACTGCGGCTGACCTGGCAGCTTGCCCGGTGGGAAGTTGGGCTCGATCGAGTACAACGCCTTTTCGAATGCCTTCTGATGCGCGACCTCGCGTGTCATCAGGAAGCCAAGGGCCTCCTTCACGCCCGGATCGTCCGTCGCATTGATGAGGCGCTCGTAGATGATCTTGGCACGCGCCTCGGCGGCAATGTTCGAACGCAGGTCGGCGGTGGGCTCGCCGATGGTGTCGATGTACGCGGCGGTCCAAGGAACGCTGCCCGAATTGGTGAGTGGAGAACCGGCACCGTACAGCAGCTGGGTCACGTGGCTGTCACCGCCCTGGTTCAGCATGCGGAACATCTCGCCTTCCTCGGTCAGTCCTTCCGCCACCGGCCCTTTGGCGCCGCGGTTGAGCATCACCACGATGTTGCCGACCACCTCGAGATGGCTCAGTTCCTCTGTGGCAATGTCCAACAGCATGTCCTTGCGTCCCGGGTCGCTCTCGGCGAGGGCCTGTGTGAAGTAGCGCATGGCAGCGGCCAGTTCTCCCTGCGGACCGCCGAACTGCTCCAGCATCAGATTGGCGAGGACGGGATTGGTCTCGCTGACGCGGACCGTGTACATCAATCGCTTGTTGTGGGCAAACATCGGATCTCCTGCGTGGATGGGGACGTGCGCGGATGCACGCCGATCCATCTCCCTCAGCAAACGGCATTCCGCTGACCCGGACGAGCCGCACGCCAGGAACGGAAACGCCTCCCCGGTGCAGCGATCGTCCGCGCCGTGCCGGCACCAGGCTTCGCTTCCCATCATTGGTCTGCTATAAATTCTCCATGGACACTCGACGACCCGGTTACCTGCTTTGCGGGGCCTTGACTCTGCTCGTAGGTGCGAGCGCAGTGCGAGCGGACGGCGCCCACATGAAGACTGCAGGCGTCGCAGCGTCGGACGCCGCGGTGGCGTTCCGCGGCTGCGACGACACGCGAACCTGCCGCTTCGCCTTTATTTCCGGCTCAGCGATGCACGGTGAACTGCTCAGGGTGGTACCCGATGGGGTCGGCTGGCGCGAGGCGGACGACGCCACGGCGCGCGCGATGCGCGATCGCCTCAACGCGCTGCTCTCGAGCATGATCCATCAGCACAAGCAGCTGAAACTGCACGGACTGCGCAGCACGCAGGGGAATGGGTACGCCGCCCGGATTACCGTCAATGGCGCGGACGTCGCCGAGGATCCCGTCTTGCTGGGGCTCACGCAGCGCGTCGTCGGGCGGTAGGGAAAGAAAACCGCCGGGGGCAGCGCGCGCTGACCCCGGCGGGAATGCAGACTGCTCCTACTCCTTGGTGATGGTCCAGACGATAGCCGACTTGGGCGTCGTATAGAACGGCGACTCCATCTGGTAGTTCACGTGCAGTTCGCCGTAATCGGCGATGTACATGGTCTTGCCGTCGTTGCTGAACTCCACGTCATTGGTGCGCTCGAAGCCGCCCCGGTTTTCCTTCTTCTGGTAGGCGTTGGGACCCGGTTCGAGGTTCTCCGCGAAGATCGACCACTTCACCC
>CAZNBS010000107.1:0-15704 GCA_964570955.1 uncultured Burkholderiales bacterium
GAGGACGCTGCCGGTGCGCCTCAGGGGGATGACGGACGCAGCGCCCTCGAGCGTGAACTGATGGGCGAATAGGGGAGGCGTGCGGCAAACCCGGCACATGCGCTCGACGGCGCATGCGCCGGCACACAGACGCGAGACTACTTCCCCTTGCCGATCTTGCTCGAGAAAGCGTAGCCGTCGTAGGCCATCTCCGCCACCCGGAACCACAGGAACTGCTCGTCGCGGAACTTCTTCCACGCCGGATAGATGCGCTTCCAGTGCGCGCTCTTGGTCAGCATTTCGTCGTACACCTCGTACGCCGCTTTCTCGAAAGCTTCCATGATCGGTCGGGGGAAGGGCCGCAGCCGCGTCCCGCTCGCCACCAGACGCCGGAGCGCGGGGGGGTTCTGTGCATCGTACTTGGCGGGCATCCAGGTGCAGGCCTCACCGCACGCCGCCTGCAGCGCGAACTGATAGGACTTGGGAAGCGCGTTGTACTTGGTGTGGTTGACGAGGAACATGGTGAGCGGGCCCGGTTCCCACCACCCCGGGTAATAGTAGAACTTGGCGACCTTGTTGAAGCCCAGCTTCTCGTCGTCGTAAGGTCCGACCCACTCGGCCGCATCGATCGTCCCCTTCTCCAGCGCCGGATAGATGTCCGGTCCGCCGATCATCTGCGGGACGATGCCGAGCTTGGCCATGATCAGTCCCGCCATCCCCCCCACGCGGAACTTCAGCCCGCTCAGGTCGGCGACGGTCTTGACTTCCTTGCGGAACCAACCGCCCATCTGGCATCCGGTGCTGCCCGCGGCAAAGGCCACGCACCCGTATTCCTTGAACAGGGGTGCCATCGCTTCACGGCCGCCGCCGAAGTTCCACCATGCCATGTTCTGGCGGGTATTCCCGCCGAAGCCGATGGAGGTGGCCATCGCGAACGCCGGATCCTTGCCGAAGTAATAGTACGTTGCAGTGTGACCGCACTCGACGGTGCCGGCCTGCACCGCGTCGAGCACCTGGAGCGCCGGAACGATCTCGCCGGCCGCGAACGGCCGGATCTGGAACTTTCCGTCGGTCATTTCCGCGACCCGTCGACAGACGAGCTCGGCGCCACCATACAGTGTGTCCAGGCTCTTCGGCCAGCTTGCCGCCAGGCGCCACTGGATGGTGGGCTGCGATTGCGCGATGGCGGGGGCAGCGACGATGCCGGTCCCAGCTCCAGCCGCCGCGGCCTTTAGAAACTTTCTGCGCTGCATTGATCCTCCCGGTTCTCGTTGACCACCTGGTGCGCGCCGCCGCATGAGTCGGGCGCACATGAGCACGCATTATGCGCCCGTGCGATGCCGGCGGGAGGATTGGGCGGACGTTTCGTGCCGGCCCGGGCAAGGACGAGGGAAGCGATGGCGCGCCCGGCGAGATTCGAACTCACGACCCCTGCCTTCGGAGGGCAGTACTCTATCCAGCTGAGCTACGGGCGCGGCGCTTGAGCCGTGAATGATACGGTTTCCCCTGCGCTCCGTCCATCGAGCGGGTTGAGGGCCCGGCCCGAGCCCGTATAATTCCCCGTTTTTCCCGGTATCCGACAAGGAACCATCTCATGAGCGAAGCAAGTCACGACGACGCCGGACCGATCAAGAACTGGAAGCAGGTCCTGGTGCTGGCGGTGGCCGCGTTCGTCGTCCCGGTGTTCATCATCATTGCAGTAGTGAGCATCATCACCGGTGGGCTGAACGCCGATCCCGCTGCACCGCATATGAGCGAGGAGCGCATCGCCGCGCGTATCAAGCCGGTTGGAGACGTCAATCTGGTGAAGGGAGAGGCGCCCGCCGCAGCGCCCACGTCCGACGCGGCCGCCGCGGCAGCGACCGCGCCGGCGGCCGCGCAGACGCCCGCCGCCGCCCGCTCGGGCGAGCAGGTCTACCAGCTGGCCTGTGCCATGTGTCATGGCAGCGGACTGGCGGGTGCGCCCAAGCTCGGCGACAGCGCAGCGTGGAAGCCGCGCATCGCGCAAGGTCAGGCCGTCTTGCACGACAACGCCATCCACGGCATCCGCGCGATGCCGGCCAAGGGAGGCAATCCGTCCCTCTCGGACGCGGAAGTCTCGGCCGCCGTTGACTACATGGTATCCGCGGCCAAGTAGCTGCCACCTCCGTCGGCCACGTTTGCGACGTTGACGAAGGCACGCCTCGGGCGCGCCTTTTCCGTCTTTGCATGAGCACCTACGCCATCGGCGACCTCCAGGGCTGCTTCGAGCCGCTGCAACGGCTGCTCGACGCCATCGCGTTCGACCCCGCTCTCGACCGCCTGTGGTTCGTCGGCGACCTGGTCAACCGCGGTCCGGATTCGCTTGCCGTCCTGCGCTTCGTGCGTGATCTGGGTTCGAGTGCCGTCACGGTGCTCGGCAACCACGACCTGCACCTGCTCGCCATCGCAGAGGGATTCGAGACGCTCAAGCGCAGCGACACCCTTGTCGAGATCCTCGAGGCGCCCGACCGTGCGCCCCTGCTCGATTGGTTGCGCCGCCGCCCGCTGCTGCACCGCGAGCTGGGGTACACCATGGTGCATGCCGGCCTGCTCCCGCAGTGGACGGTGGATCGGGCGCTCGCCCTGGCCGGCGAGGTCGAGAGCGTGCTGCGCGGCGAGGGCTATCGCACCTTTCTCGCCACCATGTACGGAAATCACCCGGCGCGCTGGTCGGAGACCCTGTCGGGCCATGACCGCCTACGCGTGATCGTGAATGCGATGACGCGGCTGCGCGCCTGCACCGTGGAGGGCGAGATGGACTTCGTGCACAAGGCACATCCGCGCGAGTTGCCCTCTCCCTGGCTGCCCTGGTACGCGGTGCCCGGTCGCTGCAGCGCCGACGAGCCGCTGCTGTTCGGGCACTGGTCCTCGCTCGGACTACTGCACGATGCGCACAATGTCTGGTGCCTGGACGGCGGCTGCCTCTGGGGCCGCTGTCTCACCGCGCTGCGGCTGGACGATCGGCAGCTGTTCCACGTGGACTGTGCGGCTGGATCCACGGCGCCAACGCACGGGCGATGAGGGCACGGCTCTCGTCGGCCAGCTCGCGACGCGTTCGGTCGGTAGCCTCCACGTACCCGAGGAAGTGCAGTTCCGCGCGGGGCGCGGGGTGCGCCAGAATCAGCCGGATCGACTGCAGCAGCGAGCGCTGGCCGGCATAGGCGCAGTCCGCGTTGGGGCTGCCATCTGCACCGGGATAGCGGATCGCCGCCACCGCCAGCCGCGCACCGGGAGCGAGGGCGGGCTGGAACAGGGACGCGTGGAAGGCGCCGAGCCGAGTCCCGTCCGTGGTCGTGCCTTCGGGAAAGACGGCTACCGTCTCCGGCCGCGTCATGACGGCGACGATCTCGCGGTTGATGCGTGCCGTGTCGCCGCGACGTGCGCGCTCGATGAAGATGGTGCCGGCCTGCCTGACCAGCCAGCCTGCCAGCGGCCAGCGCGCGATGTCGGACTTGGCCACGAAGCGCACCGGGTACACCGACAGAATCAGCCACACGTCCAGCCACGAGACGTGGTTCGACACCAGCAGTGTCGGATGCCTGGCGGCCGGACGCCGGCCGTGCACGGCCACCTTCACGTTCATCGTCGCGAGCATGCCGCGTGACCACCGGCGGATGATGCGCAGCTGACGGCGATGGCTGACCCAAGGAAACACCGTCGCCGAGATCGTGAGCCCGAGCAGGACGTGCGTCAGCAGGCGGGCGAAGCGCCATGCGCGCACGGCAGCGCCGGTGGCGTCGCGGGCGCGATCGGTCCGCTGCCCCTGTGCCGCCACGTCACTGCCAGGGGCGATGGCCGAACGCCTCCTTGAATCGCTCCGCGATCTCGTCGCGCGAAAAGCGGTGATTCTGCCCGCCGCGGCTGGCGATCTTGAGTGAACCGAGCAGCGAGGCGAGGCGGCCGCTGCTCGGCCAGTCGAAGTCATTGGCCAGCCCGTACAGCAGGCCGGCGCGATAGGCATCGCCGCAGCCGGTGGGATCCACGAGTTGCTCCGCCTTCACGCTCGGGATATCGAGTGTCTTGCCGCGGACGTGAATGGTCGAGCCTTCGCCCCCGCGCGTGACGACCAGTGCCTCGACCATGCCGGCGAGCTGCTCGACCGCGACACCCGTCTTCTCCTGCAGCATGCGCGCCTCGTAGTCGTTCACCGTCACGACCGTGGCTTGCCGGATGAACGTCAGCAGTTCGGGACCGTCGAACATCGGCAACCCCTGTCCGGGATCGAAGATGAAAGGAATTCCCGCTTCATGGAACTCGCGCGCATGCTGGATCATGCCCTCGCGCCCATCCGGCGCCACGATGCCGAGCGAGGCCGAACGCGCCTCGCTGACGCAGTTCAGATGCGAGTGGTTCATCGCCCCGGGATGGAACGCGGTGATCTGGTTGTCGTCGAGGTCGGTCGTGATGAAGGCCTGCGCCGTGTAAGTGTCGGGCACCACGCGCACGTGCGTCTGCGCCAGTCCCAGCTGCTGCAGGCGCTGCGCATAGGGCGCGTGATCCTGGCCGACGGTGGCCATGATCAGCGGATTGCCGCCGAGCAGGTGCAGGTTGTAGGCGATGTTACCGGCGCAGCCACCGAATTCCCTGCGCATGTCGGGCACCAGGAAGGCGACGTTCAGGATGTGGATCTGGTCGGGCAGGATGTGATTCTTGAAGCGGTCGCGGAACACCATGATGGTGTCGTACGCGATGGAGCCACAGATGAGCGTGTGCATGAGCGCCTGTTCAGGGTCCGAGTTCCGAGGGAGGCGAGTATAGCCAGTTCGCGCCTGCGGGCGCGTCAGCGGCCAACGATGGAAGGATCGAGCGCGAGCGCCGCGCGGAGCGCGGCAGCAGCCTCGTCGGCCTGGGCACGCGTGACGAACGGCCCGGTGCGCACGCGGAACAGACCGTCGTGTACCTGCACCGCCGTCATGGACGCGTACCGCGGCAGCGTGCGTGCGCGCCGCACGAGGGCCTCGGCGTTTTCGCGTGAGGCGAACGCACCCAGCTGCAGATAGATCGTCTCCCCGGGAGCGGCCGGGGCAGACTGCTGCACCGTCTCGGCAGCCTGCTGCGGCAGGATCGACTCCACCCGCACCCGCCCCTGGCCGCTCGCGACGATGCCCAGCTTGTAGGCAGCCGCGTACGACAGGTCGATCAATCGATCGGCCAGGAACGGACCGCGATCGTTGATGCGCACCACCACCGAGCGCTGCGTGTCGAGGTGCGTCACCCGCGCATAGCTGGGAATGGGCAGCAGCGGGTGCGCCGCGCTCATCGAGAACATGTCGTAGGGCTCGCCCGAGGCGGTCGGCCGCCCGTGGTACCGCTTGCCGTACCAGGACGCGACGCCGGTGGCCGAGTACGGCTGCAACGCGGTCATCGGGACGAAGCGGCGGCCCAGCGCGGTGTACGGGCGGGCGGTGGACGCCTTGATCGGCTCGAAACGCGGTTGCGCGTCGGGAGTCGCCTCGAGCTGCGCCGGCGTTACGTCCGGCGGCCCGTCGTCGAGGTAATAGCCGCCGGGCGTCGACGTCGGGGTGTCGGGCCGGTGCCCGGGTCCGGCGCACGCGCTCAATGCAACGAGCACTGCCAGCGCGCAAGCGCGCGCCGTCACCGCCACGTCAACTCTGCACCAGACGCTTGTGCGTCTGGATGCTCATCAGGATGCCGAGTCCGAACAGGATGCTCACCAGCGACGTGCCACCGTAGCTGACGAGCGGCAGCGGCACGCCCACCACCGGCAGCACGCCCGCCACCATGCCCATGTTCACCACGACATAGGTGAAAAAGGTCATGGTGATGGCACCTGCCAGCAGGCGGGTGAACAGGGTCGAGGCATTGAAACTGATGAACAGGCCGCGGCCGATGACGAATAGGAACAGGACCACCAGCACGACGTTGCCGAACAATCCGAACTCTTCGGAGAACACGGCGAAGATGAAGTCGGTGGTGCGCTCGGGCAGGAAATCCAGGTGCGCCTGCGTGCCGTTGAGCCAGCCCTTGCCGAACAGTCCGCCGGAGCCCAGCGCAATCGCGGCCTGGATGGTGTGGTAACCGGCGCCGAGCGGATCCTGGGCAGGATCGAGCAGCGTGATCACGCGCTGGCGCTGGTAATCGTGCATCACCGACCACAACAGCGGCAGGCTGGCAAGCGCCGACACGGCAACCGCGACGACGATCTTCCAGCTCAGGCCCGCGAGGAAGATGACGAAGAACCCGGCGGCAGCCACCAGCATTGATGTCCCGAGGTCCGGCTGCTCGGCGATGAGCAGTACCGGTACCGCCACCATGATCGAGGCGATGACGAAGTCGCGCAGCTTGAGGATCGCTTCGTAGCGATCGAAGTACCAGGCGAGCGCCAGCGGCACCGCGATCTTCATCAGTTCCGAGGGCTGGATGCGCGTCACGCCCAGGTCCAGCCAGCGCTGCGCGCCCTTCGTAGTATCGCCGAAGAACATGACGGCCAGCAGCAGCACCAGTCCCAGCAGGTATGCCGGCATGGCCAGCCGCTGGATGTAGTGCGGCGGGATGTTCGCCGCCAGCCACATCACGCACAGGGCGATGCCGATGTTCGCCACCTGGTTGCCCACGCGGGCGAAGCTCTCGCCCGACGCACTGTAGAGCGTGATCAGACCGACGACCAGCAGCGCGCCGATGGCTGCCAGCAGATAGCTGTCCACGTGCCGCCCGGGGTAGACGAGGATACGGTCAATCACCGGCGGTTTCCTCCGGCTGGTTCCCGACCTTCTTATCCGCCTTTTCCACCGACTCCGGGCCCAGCAGATAGAAATCCATCACCTTGCGCGCGACCGGCGCGGCGCTCGAACTGCCGTGGCCGCCGTTTTCCACCAGCACCGCCACGGCGATGGTGGGCGCGTCGGCCGGCGCGTACGCGATGAACAGCGCGTGGTCGCGATGGCGCTCGTGCACGCGGCGCTCGTCGTAGCGCTCGTTCTGCTTGATGCCGATGACCTGCGCCGTGCCGGTCTTGCCTGCGATCCGGTACTGCGCCCCCTGCCCCGCCACGACGGCGGTGCCTCCCGGCTTCATGACGTCGACCATCGCCTCGGTCACGAGGGCAACGCTCTCGTCCTTCAACTGCACCCGCCCGACCGGCGCGGGCTCGATGGTGGTGAGCGCATTGGTCTGGCTGTTCTGCACCTGACGCACGATGTGCGGCCGGAACACGACGCCGCGATTGGCCAGCACTGCGGTGGCCTGCGCCAACTGCATCGGTGTGGCGAGATTGTAGCCCTGCCCGATTCCGACCGAGATGGTGTCGCCCGGATACCACTTCTGCTTGAAGCGCTTCATCTTCCATTCCTCGGAAGGCAGCAGGCCGCCGACTTCGCCGTCGATGTCGACGCCGGTTCGCTTCCCGAAACCGAACTGACCGACGAACTTGTGGATGTTGTCGATGCCCATGTCGTGCGCCAAGCCGTAGTAATACGTGTCGCACGACACCACGATGGATCTGTGCAGATCCACCACGCCATGCCCCGCCGGCTTCCAGTCGCGCCAGCGATGCCGCCCGCCCAGGGTGAAGTACCCCGGATCGTTGATCGACCACCCGGGAGAGCGCTTGCCCAGCTCGAGCGCAGCCAGCGCCATGAACGGCTTGAACGTCGAACCCGGCGGATACACCCCCTGCAGCGCCCGGTTGTTCAGCGGGTGATCGGGCGAGTTATTCAGCATGTCCCAGTTCTGGGAATCGATGCCGTCGACGAACAGGTTGGGGTCGAAACCGGGCTTGCTCACCAGAGCGAGCACACCGCCGGTGGCAGGCTCGATCGCGATCAGCGCACCGCGCCGGTCGCCGAAGGCCTGCTCGGCCACGTTTTGGAGGCGAGCATCCAACGCCAGCAGCAGATTGTTGCCCGAGATCGGCAGTGTGCTGCGCAGCGTGCGCACCGCGCGGCCTGCGGCATCGGTCTCCACTTCTTCGAAGCCGGTGGTGCCGTGCAGTTCCTGCTCATAGCGCCCTTCCAGCCCGACCTTGCCGATGAAGTCGGAGCCGGCGTAGTTGGCCGTGACGCCCAGCTCCTCGAGCTTCCCCAGATCGCGCTTGTTGATCCGTCCCATGTAGCCGAGGACATGCGAGGCCACTTCGCCGTTGGGATAGTGCCGGAACAGACGCGCGCGGATGTCCACGCCTGCAAAGCGGTACTTGTTGGCGGCGAAGCGTGCGACTTCCTCGTCGCTCAGCCGGGTGCGGATGGGCGCACTGGTGAAGTCATGGCCTTCGTCGAGCAGCTTGCGGAAACGCTTGCGGTCGCGCGGCTGAATGTCCACCACGGTGGAGAGCTCGTCGATCAGCACATCGAGCCGTCCGGCCTTGCTCGGGGTGATCTCGAGGGTGTAGGCGGCGTAGTTGTGCGCCATCACCGCGGCGTTACGATCGAGGATCAGGCCGCGGTTGGGCACGATCGGCACGATCGAGATGCGGTTGTTCTCGGCCAGCGTGTGGTAATAGTCGTGCTGGATCACCTGCACATAGAACAGGCGCAGCAGCAACGCGCCGAACACCGCCAGGATCATGGTGGCCAGCAGGCCGAGCCGAACCTGGAAATTCTGCAGTTCCTTCTGATGATCGCGCAGCTCGGCGCGCCGTGCGCCGCCCAGCGCCATCGGGTAGGCATCGCGTCGCAGACTCGAACGGCGGAAGCGCTTCACGGCAAGCGACGGGTGGAGATGCCTGCGTCAGGCCACATCGGCGCCGGGACGCGGCCGCAGCGGCATGCGGATCAGCGCGAACAGCGCCGGCCACAGCAGGGCGCCGAGCACGCTCGGCACGAAGTAGGCGATTCCCGGATATACGTCGCCAGCGGCCATCCGCACCACCAGCATGACCACCTGGGCGGCCATCAGGATCGCCAGCACGTGCAGCATCTGCTGGATCATTCCGAACATCACGATGCGCCGGTGCAGCAGGATCGACAGATACATCAACACCGCGTAGGCCAGCGCATGCTGCCCGAACAGCGTGCCGTTGGCCACATCCATGACCAGGCCCAGCAGCCAGGCCGGCAGGAACCCGAGGCGGCGCGGGTGATACACGACCCAGTAAATGAGCGAGAGCGCAAGCAGGTCCGGGCGCAGGAGCTGCGCCGGAGCAGGCAGCGCGACAAGGTTAGCGCTTACTGCTATGGCGAGCGTGACCAGGATGTACGTCAGGCGCGCAGGGCGCAGGATCTCCGGACCTTCCCCCCGCTCTGCCATCAGTTCTGCCCCTGGGACGTTGCCGAATTCTTCTGCGCGGGCACGGCCAACGGATTCTCGGCACGCGCCCCGGCATCGACGATGAGCACCGCGCCATAGCTGCTCACGCCGGCAGCCGGCGTACAGGTGATGCGCGCAAACGCGTACGCCGCGTTGCGCTCGATGTTCGACACCACGGCGACAGGCAATCCTGCGGGATAGGTACCGTCGATCCCTGAAGTGACCAGGAGGTCTCCGTTCTGGATGTCGGCGTTGACCGGCATGAAGCGCAGTTCCAGCGTGCCATCGTAGCCGATGCCGAAGGTCACTCCCCGCACGCCGCTGCGCAGCACCTGGATCGGCACTGCCTGCTCCTTGTCCGTGACCAGCGTGACTTCCGAGGCGAACGGAAACACCCGCGTGACCTGACCGATGACGCCCACGCGGTCGATCACCGCGAGTCCCGGCCGCACGCCGTGCTGTCCGCCGCGGTCGATCACCACCCGGCGCGCGAACGGATCGCGCGGAGCATGCAGGATCTCCGCGGCGATGGTCTTGGGCTCGACGCGCGCGCTCATCGCAAGCAGCTGGCGCAGATTGTCGTTCTCGGCGGCAAGCGCCTGCCGCGATTGCAGCGTCGCCGCGTCGTTCAGCGCCTGGCGGCGCAGCCGATCGTTCTCACCGCGCAGGTAGGAGGAGGTGACGAAGAACTCGCCGACGCGTGCGAGGCCGTCCGCGGGCAGCGCGAACAGCCGCTGGAACGGGTTGACGACCGTGGCCAGAGCAGCGCGCGCGGCATCCATGTAGCCGAAGCGGGCGTCGGCCACCAGGAGCACCACGGACATGAAGGCAAAGAATCCGAAGCGTGTGAGGAGCCCGGGGCCGCGCTTGAAGAAGGGGGGCGGGGAGTATTCCATGGCGAGCTCCGCACGCAGGCGGCGCGCGGCACGGGGCGGTCAGGACGAAATGCCCGATCCCGTGCCGGTCGATCGGGACGGTCAGTCGCTGGTGAAGATCGTGCCGACCTTGTCCATGCGGTCGAGCGCCTTGCCCGAACCGCGCACCACGCAGGTGAGCGGATCCTCGGCGACGATCACCGGCAGGCCGGTTTCTTCCATCAACAGTCGATCGATGTCGCGCAGCAGAGCACCTCCACCAGTGAGCACCATGCCTTTTTCGGCAATGTCGGCGCCAAGTTCAGGCGGAGTTTGCTCCAGCGCCGACTTGACCGCGCTCACGATGCTGTTGAGCGGCTCGGTCAGCGCTTCCAGAATCTCGTTGCTGGAGATGGTGAAGCTGCGCGGGATGCCTTCGGCCAGGTTGCGGCCCTTGACTTCCTTTTCGCGCACCTCGCTGCCCGGGAACGCCGAGCCGATTTCCTTCTTGATCTCCTCGGCGGTGGTCTCGCCGATGAGCATGCCGTAGTTGCGGCGGATGTAGTTGATGATCGCCTCATCGAACTTGTCGCCGCCCACGCGCACCGAGCCGGCGTAGACGATGCCGCCCAGCGAGATCACGCCGACCTCGGTGGTGCCGCCGCCGATGTCGACCACCATCGAGCCGGTTGCCTCGTCGACCGGCAGGCCGGCGCCGATCGCCGCTGCCATCGGTTCCTCGATCAGTTCGACCTTGCGCGCGCCGGCCCCGTACGCCGACTCGCGTATCGCACGGCGCTCCACCTGCGTAGAACCGCAGGGTACGCAGATGACGATGCGCGGACTGGGTGAGAACAGCCGGTTGTCGTGCACCTTCTTGATGAACTGCTTGAGCATCTGCTCGGTGACGGTGAAGTCGGCAATGACGCCGTCCTTCATCGGGCGAATGGCGATGATGTTGCCGGGGGTGCGCCCCAGCATCTGCTTGGCCGCCAGGCCCACCTCCTGGATCACCTTCTTGCCGTTGGGCCCGCCTTCCTGGCGGATGGCGACCACCGACGGTTCGTTGAGGACGATCCCTTTTCCACGAACGTAGATGAGGGTATTGGCGGTGCCGAGGTCGATGGCGAGATCATTGGAGAAGTACCCGCCGAGGAATCCGATCATGAACCTCCCGGTTTTAGAGTTCGTGGGCTCGTTTGAAGGTGTTATCTGGGCAGGCGTGCCGGTTAAATCATCTACGCCGAGGTGACAGCTTTCGAGCCTAAGCCCTTAAAGAAGCTATAATAGCGCACAAGCTCGGAGAGACGAAAGCCGCCTGACGGCGACGCGACCCCGGACTTGGCTCCCGCACGCGCATTCACGGTTCCGCGCCATGCCATTGTCGATCGAGGACGTCCAGCGAATCGCCACGCTCGCACGCATCGAGCTGTCCGAGCGCGATATCGACCATGTTGCGCAGGAGCTTCAGGGCATCTTCGCGCTGATCGAGCAGCTGCAGGCGGTCGACACGAGCGGCATCGAGCCGATGGCGCACGCCCAGGACGTGGTCCTGCGCCTGCGCCCGGACGTGGTCAGTGAGGTCGACCGGCGCCAAGCCTACCAGGCGGTCGCACCGAGCATCGAAGCCGGACTGTACCTCGTTCCCAAAGTCATCGAATAGCCCTCCGCCGCGCCGGCGGTGGCGCGCAACCGCGCATGATCAACGCAACCCTGACCGAACTGGCCGCGGCGCTTGCCAGCAAGCGTATATCGAGCGCCGAGCTGACCCGACTGTTCCTCGACCGCGCACAGGCGGCAAACGCGCGGCTGAACGCGTTCATCACGCTCGATCCCGAACGCAGCCTGGCACAGGCCAGGAGCGCCGACGCGCGGCTCGCGTCGGGGGAGGGCGGTCCCCTCACCGGGATCCCGATTGCCCACAAGGACATCTTCTGCACCCAGGGCTGGCTCACCAGCTGCGGTTCCCGCATGCTATCCAACTTCGTGTCGCCGTACGACGCGCACGTCATCGAGCGCTTCCACGCTGCCGGCGCGGTGATTCTCGGCAAGACGAACATGGACGAGTTCGCCATGGGTTCATCCAGCGAGAACTCGTTCTACGGTCCGGTGCGCAATCCCTGGGACCCGTCGGCGGTTCCGGGCGGCAGTTCCGGCGGCTCGGCCGTCGCCGTCGCCGCGCGGCTGGCACCGGCCGCCACGGGCACCGATACCGGAGGCTCCATCCGGCAGCCCGCCGGAATGTGCGGCATCTCCGGCATCCGGCCCACGTACGGCCTGGTTTCGCGCTACGGGATGATTGCCTACGCGTCCAGTCTGGATCAGGGAGGGCCGATGGCCAAGTCGGCAGCCGACCTGGCGATACTCCTCAATACCATGGTGGGGTTCGACGCACGCGACTCGACCTCGCTGGAGCGGCCAAAGGAGGATTACGCGCGCCAACTGGAGCAGCCGCTGGAGGGCCTGCGCGTGGGCCTGCCCAGGGAATACTTCGGCGACGGCCTGGCCCCGGACGTCGCGCGGGCGGTCGAGGAGGCGGTGGCGCAACTGCGCGCGCTCGGGTGCCGGATCGTCGACGTCTCGCTGCCCAACACGCGGCTGTGCATCCCCGCGTATTACGTGCTGGCCCCAGCGGAGGCGTCCAGCAACCTCGCGCGCTTCGACGGCGTACGCTACGGGCACCGCGCAGCGGCCTACGCCGATCTGCGCGACATGTACATGAAAACGCGGGCGGAGGGATTCGGCGCCGAGGTCAAGCGCCGCATCCTGGTCGGCACGTTCGTCCTCTCGCACGGCTACTACGACGCCTACTACCTGCAGGCGCAGAAGATCCGGCGGCTGATCGCCGGCGATTTCGCGGCCGCGTTCGCGCAGTGCGACCTGATCGCGGGCCCGACCTCGCCCAGCGTCGCCTTCGACATCGGCGCCAAGGCACAGGACCCGGTACAGATGTATCTGTCCGACATCTACACCATCGGCGTGAACCTGGCCGGCCTGCCCGGGATGTCCATCCCCTGCGGCTTCGGCGATCGCGGCCGCCCGGTCGGCCTGCAGCTGATCGGCAATTACTTCGCCGAGGCACGCATGCTCAACGCGGCACACCGTTACCAGCAGGCCACCGACTGGCACCTGCGCCAGCCACCCGAGCAGGAGGTGGGGCAATGAGCTGGGAAGTGGTCATCGGCCTGGAGACGCATGCGCAGCTCTCCACCGCGTCGAAGATCTTCAGTGGTGCCTCCACGGCTTTCGGTGCGGCGCCCAACTCCCAGGCAAGCGCGGTGGAAATCGCCCTGCCCGGCGTGCTGCCGGTGGCCAACCGCGGCGCCGTCGAGCGCGCGATCCGGTTCGGTCTCGCGGTGGGCGGGGATGTTCACCACCGCTCGCTGTTCGCACGCAAGAACTACTTCTACCCCGATCTCCCCAAGGGCTACCAGATCAGCCAGTACGAGCAGCCCGTGGTGACCGGCGGCAGCCTGCGCATCGCCGTGGGCGAGGTCGAGAAAGTGGTGCGCCTGACGCGCGCCCACCTGGAAGAGGACGCCGGAAAGTCCCTGCACGAGGACTTCCACGGCATGAGCGGCATCGACCTCAATCGCGCCGGCACGCCGCTGCTGGAGATCGTGAGCGAACCCGACCTGCGCAGTGCGGAGGAGGCCGTCGCCTACGCCAGGACCCTGCATGCGCTGGTGCGCTGGATCGGCATCTGCGACGGCAACATGCAGGAGGGATCGTTTCGCTGCGATGCCAACGTGTCCATCCGCCGCCCGGGTGAGCCCCTCGGGACGCGCTGCGAGATCAAGAACCTGAACTCGTTCCGCTTCCTGGAACGTGCGATCCAGTTCGAGGTCACGCGGCAGCGGGAGATCCTGGAGGACGGCGGCCGCATCGTGCAGGAGACCCGCCTGTATGACCCGGACCGCGACGAGACCCGCTCCATGCGTTCGAAGGAGGATGCGCAGGACTACCGGTACTTCCCGGATCCCGACCTGCTGCCGCTTGCGATCAGCGCCGAGTGGATCGACGAGGTCGCGCGCAGCATGCCCGAGCTTCCCGACGTCAGGCGCGCCCGTTTCATGGAGCAGTACGGCCTGCCGGCCTACGACGCCGGGGTTCTGACCGCGGGGCGAGAGATCTCCGACTATTTCGACGCGCTCGCCCGGCGTCTACCCAGTCAGGCCAAGCTGGGAGCGAACTGGGTGATGGGCGAGGTGGCCGCGCGTCTCAATCGCGAGAACCTCGAGTTCGACCGTGTACCGCTGTCCAGCGACGCCTTGGCCGGACTCCTGGCGAAGGTTGCGGACGGCACGCTGTCGGGCAAGATGGCGCGCGAGGTGTTCGAGGCGATGTGGAACGGCGAGGGGAGTGCCGATCACATCATCGAGGCACGCGGCCTTCGCCAGATCTCCGACAGCACGGCGCTGGAGCAGCTGGTCGGCGAGGTCGTGGCCGCCAACCCGGTCCAGGTCGCCGAGTACCGATCGGGCAAGGAGAAGGCGTTCAATTTCCTGGTCGGCCAGTGCATGAAGGCGAGCAAGGGCAAGGCCAATCCCGCTCAGTTGAGCGAGATCCTCAAGAAGACGCTGTCGCCCTGAGCGCCCCCTCAGGGGTGCGCCACACCGGTCAGCTCGACGAAGCGCACCTTGTCTTCCCGGAAACGCTGCTGGATCGTCTGAATCTCCGCCCGATAACGGTCGATGTCCCGGCGAATTTCGCCCGCCACCTGCCGCTGGAGGTCGATCTCCTCGCTCAGCTGGGGCGGAACCTGGCGTCCGGCCTCGCGCAGCCGTTCGGCCTGCCCCTCCAGCCGCTCGAGCCGTTCCTGCGCATGTTTCAACTGGGGCTGCAGGCCACGGATGGCCTGGTTCGGCAAAACGAGAGTCCGCTCGCGCGCGGCCTCGATCTCCTGCTCGCTGGTATAGGTCGCCAGCAGCGCGATGTCGCGGCGATGCCGCGCGGCCTTGCGCTTCTGCTCCTCCCGCTCGCGCTCGGCACGCGCCTGGGCGGCACGACGCTGCTCCTCGGTCAGGGACCCGTCGATGCGCCGAACGGTGACACCGCGATTCGTCATCTGCGTGGCCGAGACATCCCGATACTGCGACGGAATGTATTCGCCATAATGGGTTACGCCGTTCTCGTCCACCCACTTGTAGATCTTCGCCGTGGGCGCCGGAGCACCCTTCGCCGCCTTCTTAGGCGACTTCGCTGCGCCGGCATCGGCCACGACCAGTAGACTGGCCAGGCAAAGCACGACCGGCACAAACTTAAATGACATTCGGCGACGCTCCGTAACGCTTTCGGTATGCGGCCACCGATTGCAACTCGCGTGCCATTGATCCATCGGTTTGCAAATGGGCGACCAGATCGTCCAGCGTGGCGATGCTCAGCACGGGAATGCCGAACTGCCGATTGACTTCCTGGACCGCGGACATCTCGCCGGTGCCGCGCTCCATGCGGTCGAGGGCGATGACCACCCCGGCCGGCTGCGCACCGCAGCGCTCGATCAGCTCCACCGACTCGCGCACCGATGTCCCGGCGGATATCACGTCGTCCACGATCAGCACCCGTCCTGCCAGCGGGGCACCGATGGTCGTGCCTCCCTCCCCGTGGTCCTTGGCCTCCTTGCGGTTGAAGCAGATGGGCAGGTTG
>CAZNBS010000108.1:0-15657 GCA_964570955.1 uncultured Burkholderiales bacterium
CGCGCTCTCGAAGCCGGTGCGCTTCCTCGACAAGTACAAGGACTACGTCTGAGCGACCGCTGCAACCGCGGGGCGCGCCTGCTGGCGTTGCTCCGTTGCAGCGAGATCGCGCGCCGCCTCGCGCAGCACCGGCAGCAGCCCGACAGCCTGCGAAGCGGTGAGCCGCATGATCGGGGCCTGCACCGCCAGACCCATGTTCGAGCGGCCGCCGTCGGCCGCCGGCACCAGCACCGCGATGCACACCAGCCCCGGCAGGAACTCCTCGTCGTCGAGCGCGTAGCCGTCGGCGCGCACTCGTTCGAGCTCGCGCTCGAACGCTTCCGGATCGGTGATCGTGTTCGGCGTGTAGCGCTGCAGCGGTCCCGATCCGAGTACGCGCGCGCGCTGCGCCGGCGTCATCTGTGCGAGGAAGAGCTTGCCGCTGGCCGAGCAGTGCGCCGGCACGCGCGAGCCCGGATGCAGATAGAAGCGCAGCGGCGCCGCCGTCTCGACGCGATCGAGGTAGAGCACGTCGCCGCCCGACAGCGCGGTGATGTTGCAGCTCTCGCCGACCTCGTCCTTCAGCCGGCGCAGCACCGCACGCCGCGCGCCGTGCGCGGTGTCGTTGAGCAGCAGGTTCTCGGCCAGCCGGCGCAGGCGCGCCCCGGTGCCGTAGCTGCGGCCGTCGTGCTCGCGCTGCAGCAGCCGCGCCGATTCGAGCTGGTGCAGCATGCGGTGCAGCGTCGGCTTGGGCAGGCCGGTCTCCTCGACCAGCCCCTGCAGCGTGACGAATTCGTCTTTCGAGGCGATCACTTCCAGCAGCGCCATCAGGCGCATCGTGGGCGTGTCGCCGTCGATCCGGGGGACCTGCGCGTCTTCGTTGCGCGGCAGTTCTTCCATCCGAGCCTTGGTGTTCATTCCATGAATCTGTAGGATATTGTATCGGTTTTCGAGATGGAGAGGTGATATCTCGGGGAAGTCGAGTGTGGGTGAACTGGGCTCCAGGCATTCTGACGGCTTTTCCGGAATGCTCATGGGGAACTGATCATCATCGGGCGCAAGCCCATCGGTACGCGCTTCGTCGATTGCCTGCTGCCGCACCAAGAGCGGTATCCGACTGGTTCACGGCACCGGGCGTGCGCCCGTGGCGTGGCACCGGCTCCCGGAGGCAGATAGGCGAGCCGGCTTCCGATACAGAGAGGGCGTCGGGAGGTTCAGAATGCTGGAGAGCGAGAAGGGAACGTTGCAGGAAACGGTTCCCGCTGCTCGAGATGCCACGATGGACTGCTCATTCCTGCATTGACTACTCGAGCCTGGCGTCGCGGGCCGCCTTACGACCGTCCAGGAAAAACGCCAGCATGAGTCCGGCAAAAAGCCCGAGAAGAGACGAAACCGCAGCCATCAGCAATGGCCTGGGAGATACCGGGTCGTCGCCCACGAATATCCTGTCAACCAGTTTGGTAGGGTAAGTGCGCGCAGGGCTCAACTGCTCGAGCAATATCGAACGCGTGTCCTCGCTCTTTCGGATGTCTGCTTCGGTCGTTACGAGCAGATTCGCGTTATAGACGCTTTCTGCAAAACGCTCTCCGGGCTTGACCTCTTTCTTCAGCTCCGTCGCCGACTGCATCTCCTGGCGCGCGGTTCTCAACCTGGACAGGGTAGCCTCCGTTTCCGCAAGCTGTTTTTTCAGACGATCCAGCGTCGGCGCCGCAAGTTGCCGATGGGCTTCGGCCATCTGCTCCACCGTGGCGTCGATCCACCGACGGGCATCGTCCGGAGAGTAGGCTCGAAGATTGATTTCGAGGAAATCGGTGCTCTGGAGCTGTTTGATCTTGATCGTGCCTCTGTACAGCCTACCCTGCGGGTTTCCTTCGTTGACCGGGAGTCCGAGGCGCGCCACGACTGCGTCCTGAAACACGCGCATTCTTGCGCGCTCGACAGCCCGTATCGGCGGCTCGACCAGTTGAACGCCTTGTCCGACATTGGCTTGGCCAACTGCGCCGACCTGTACGACGCCGATCGCTTCCCATGTCGGCGGCAGAAGATATCCAAGTGTCAAAGCCGCAATGCCGGCGACGATTGTCGGGGCGAGCACCGCAAGCCAGTTTGCTCGCAGGAGTCGGGCGAACTGCAGGACGTTCAGGTATCCGGCCGCATGCGACGAGTCTCGGACGATTGGTTCTGGCATGTAACGTCGCTATCGGCTGGGTACCTGATCAGTGTGCATCCACGATTATATTCGGGCCCGCATCGGCTCGGGACCGACACCGTTCGCGCGCAGAAGCGCTATTCATGGTGAACGAGCACGCGACAGATGACTGTTGCGGCTGATCGCCGCCTGGACGACGACGGCAGTCAGGAGATAGCGTTCGTCGAGCACGTTGTGACTGAAGAGGCCCCAGAGCATCAACAGGAACGCAAAACGGACGGCGTTTCCTCGTTCCGGTCCGCGGCTGCCGTAAGCCAGCGCCAGCGACAACAGGGGCAGGACGAAAAGGCCGACGACCCCATGCTGGACCATCAAGTCGAGGTACTGGTTGTGGGAACCGGTTTCGCGGTCGAGAAAACGATTCGTCCCCAGTCCGCTACCGAACCAGGGGTGTTGGCCGATCTGCTCCAGGACCAGCGCCAACAGCACGCGCCGCTCCGATGTACTGACGTCGTCTTGTGCGTCTTGCGACATGAACGAGCCCAGACGATCGGTCATGACGTTCCCGAGCGCCGCGGTCTGTTCGGGGCTCAGGTTGAGCAAGACGATGCTCACCACCACGGCGGCAACGGTAGCGACCAGAACCAGCATGACCGCAAGTCGCCGGGCTCCGAGGATTCGCAGATCGCCGATTGCCAGGCTCGCTGCGACGATCGCCCATCCTGCCAACGACGCCCTGGAGAAGGTGACGAGAATTCCGAGACCGACGACGAACACGAACACTGCGCGCCAAAGCGCGGCGAGCAGGCCGATGGAAACCAGCATGCCGAACATCAGCGCCGCGCCACTGATGTTCGGATTCAGGTACAGGCCCGCAGCGCGGCCGGTTGTGAGGCTGAAGGCGCCAGGGTGGAAGAACTCGAACAGGTTCACCGCGCAAGCGAACAGTGTTGCCGCGAAGATCGACCAGCGCATGGCAGCGAGAGCACCCGGCTGCTGAACCAACAGCCAGACGAGGCAGACGTAGCCCATCGACTGGAATCGACCGAGAAGCGCTTCCTGCGATTCGTGCGTTTCCGGAAACGCAGCGAACCACGATACCGTGATGACGAAGTAGAAGACGAGCCATCCGAACAGCGGTGCGATCGGGACCAGCAGGCTTCGGGCGTACCGGATCGACAGAGGCGCGACCAGCGTGCCCAATATCGCCAGCCACCAGAACGGCGGCTGGGCAACGATGCCGGATTGGAACAGGTACAACGCGGCGTTGGAGAATGCTATCGCGATCAGCGCAACGGCCAGCGATGCCGAATACCAGTGTGACAAGCAGGTTCTCCGCCGCGTTATCGGCTGCCGCGCTCCTGCCGCAGCCTGAGGGCCTCCGAGAGGATCTCCTCGGTGCGCAATACGAGGCGTTCCAGTGAGTAGGATTCGACAATTCGCCGCCGCAAAGCGGTCCGATCCACGTTCTGCATTCGCAGGTCGTCCAGCAGCGCGACCAGGGCCCGGCGCAGGGAGCAGGCGTCGGCCGGCGCGGCGATGTAACCGGGGTGTCCGACGATTCGGGCCGAGTCGCCGATGTCGGTGGCCACGCAAGGCACTCCGCAGGACATCGCCTCGGCAATCACGTTGGAAAATCCTTCACCGAACTCGGACGCGGAACACAATCCATCGAGGGCATTGTAGGCAGGCGTCGGATCGGACATGACGTCTTGCCAGATGATCCGCGCGCCGAGGGAGCGACCGGCGGCGTCCCGCAAGACCTCCGCGAACGCGGGATTGCCGCTCCCCACGCATACGAAGCGTACTTCCGGCCTGTCTTCGGCGATCGGTGACGCCGCTTCGAAGAACGTCCGATGGCCCTTCATCGGATCGAGTCGACCCACGACTCCGATGAGTGTCTCGTTCGGAAGAACGCCCCAGCGTTCGCGCAGTTCGAGTCCCCTGGGCCTATCCGGAACGAAGCGATCCGTATCGATGCCGTTTTCGACCACCCGCATGACAGACACCGGATAGCCCATCTGCCGATGATCGCCGAAGCCGGCATGTGAGTTGACGATAATCCGATCCGCGTGCTTCGAGAGGCGCACGGCGATCCGTTCGACCCAGTCGAACAGCCAATTGTAGTGCCGGGCGTCTATGCGCGACGCCCGGATCCCCCACACGATCGCGCACCTGGGTAGCAGCGGCCGGATGGACGCGGCGAGCAGATTGGGAACGGTCAGATAACTGTGCACGATGTCGGGGCGTTCTCTGCGGACGAGTTTCACCAACCGCAGCCAGAAGCCGAGCACATCCCATCGACCGGCCTTGCGCAGGGCGTGAATCCGGATGCCTGCCCGGTCGAGCTCCGAAGTGAGCGGTCCGCCATCGTAAAACACGGCTACAGATACTTCGTGCCCACGTCGGCTGAGCCCCTTGGCAAGCTCGACGATCTGGCGTTCAGCGCCTCCGACCTCGAGCGATCGACAGAGAAGGATTATCCGCATCGGGCCATCGCAGCAACTCACGGCGATTCCGTCGTCTTCATGCATCGGCCGGCGTTCCAGCCGAGGAAAATCCAGGCGGCAAGGTAGACGATCGCTGTCGACAGGGCGATTCCCGCAACGCCGATGTAGCGCATCAGGATCAGGTTCATCACGACGTTCAGGATGAGGCTGATGGCGGACCCCCACATCAGCAGCGTATTGCGCTGAAGGGCGGAAATGGCGCGCACGTAGATGATTCCGAGCAGATAGAAAGGTATCTGCAGCAGGGAGAAGATCTGCACGAACGCCACGATCCGGGTGTCTTCGCCGGTGAACGCGCCACGTTCGAACAGCAGACGGACCAGCGGTTCCGACAACGCCATCAGGAGCAGCGTCACCCCCAGTGTCGATGCGAAAACGAGCTTCGACCATATGGCGATGGAATGCCGCAGCGAACGTACGTCCCCGGTTGCGATCATCTGGGAGAAGTGCGGCAGAAGGGCGGTTCCCAATGCGGTTACCCCCAGTCCGTTCAGCGCTGAAGCCAGTTTTCCCCCGTAGTTCAGCGCGGCAACGCTTCCGGGATCGAGCGTCGCAGCCATGGCCTGGTCGACGATGCCTGTTCCGCTCATCAGCACGGCGCCGGCGCTCATGGGTATGAACTGCCTGACTGCTCCGCGCAGCGGCGGGCTCATGCCATGCCAGCGCGGCACGATCGGCAACCCGCGCCGGCGAAGCGCGGCCACCAGCATCAGGCACTGGGTGAGCATGCCCGCCACTGTGCCGGCTGCGAGCGCCTCCACGTCCCATCGATTCGAGAAGAACAGCACGAACACGATCGCGACGACCGGAACGAGCAGCGGCGCGGCGGCGGCGGCGGCGAACCGTCGTTGCGCGTTCAGCATGCCTGACCACACCATCGCGATGCCGCCGACGGTGATCGCCGGCAGGAGCATGTAGAACAGCGAGTGGGTCAATGCCCGTTTCGCCGGGTCGAAGTTCCTCGCAATGAGCGGCAGCGTCAGCGGAAAGACCGCGGCGAGAAGGGCCGAAGTCAAGACCAGCACGGCCAAAGCACAGAGTGCCGCACTCGAGAGAAGCCGTTCTGCGGCCGCGTTGCCGTCGCGCTGGGCGACCTGGACCACTGCCGGGATCAGCACGGCGTTCAGGGAGCCGCCGATGACGTTGGTCGCAAGGGCGGGGAGCATGAACGCGATGAGGAAGGCGTCGATTGCGTCGCCGCGTCCGTAGTAATGCGCCACGACCATGTCTCTGGCCAGGCCGCCGATCAGGCTGAACAGGGTCAACGCCCCGACCAGCGCGGACGCCGCGAGAATGCGGCGGTTCATCGACCGGGAAGACCACCCCAGCCAGCGGCGCCAGTGAGATCCGAGTAGCGTCTTCAAGTCTTCGTTGCGAAGCAGGCCGCTGGAGCGAGCGGGAGCGCGTTCAGGCGAGCGCGGGATATTAGCACCAGTGACTTTGCCCGCTGGCTGGCGTCCGTTGCGTCGTCGGGCGTCGCCTCTCGTACAATATATTCATGATCGAACCGAACGCACCGGACCTGGGCTCTCGACACGCGCGGGAGATCGAATCGGGCAACCGATTCCGGTTCGGCGAGAACTGGTCCCGATTCATCGGCGCCATCGACGAAAGCCGGGTGCGCATGGCCGAGAGGTCGCTCGTGCAGATGCTCGGCTGTACCGATCTGACCGGCAAGACGTTCCTCGATGTCGGTTCGGGTAGCGGGCTGTTCAGTCTCGCGGCCCGGCGGTTCGGAGCGCGAGTGCGCTCGTTCGACTACGATCCGCAATCCGTGGCTTGTACTGCGGAACTCAAGCGACGGTATTTCGCCGATGATCCGGATTGGATCGTCGAGCACGGTTCGGTTCTCGACGACGACTATCTCGCAGCACTCGGACGGTACGATGTCGTCTACTCCTGGGGCGTCCTGCATCACACCGGACGGATGTGGGCCGCCTTGCAGGGCGTCTCACGGCTGGTCGCGCCGGACGGCCGCCTGTGCATTGCCATCTACAACGATCAAGGTCGTGCGAGCAGGTTCTGGCTATGGGTCAAACGCACTTATAATCGCCTGCCCGAAGGGCTTCGATGGTTGGTACTGGGGCCGGCACTGGTGCGGCTGTGGGGTCCGACGGTAGTACGCGACTCCGTCGCATTGCAGCCGCTTCGCAGCTGGCAGCGTTATTCGGAAGGCAGCTTGCGTGGGATGTCGGCCTGGCGAGACGTGGTGGACTGGGTGGGCGGCTTGCCGTTCGAGGTGGCGAAGCCGGAGCAGATCCTCGACCTTTATCGCGAAAGAGGCTTCGAACTGGTGAAAATGAGAACCTGTGCAGGAGGGCACGGCTGCAATGAATACGTGTTCGCGGCACCGCGCCGGTAGGTCTGGTTCGAAGGAGTCCGCAAGATCGCCGACGACGCGCAGCTTCCGATGACATCCGCCCACGCGGCTGAAGTGAGGGCGGGGGCGCGCTTTGCTTTTGGCCGCAACTGGCTGAGGTTTCTCGGGCTGCTCGATGAGGAACGTATCCGCCAGGCCGAGAAGTCGCTTCAGGACATGCTGAAGCTGGAGACGTTACAGGGGCGCTCGTTTCTCGACGTGGGGTCGGGAAGCGGTCTATTCAGCCTGGCTGCACGCAGGCTCGGTGCGACGGTACGGTCGATGGACTACGATGCGCAATCCGTCGCGTGCAGCGACGAGTTGCGGCGCCGCTATTTCCCTGATGATCCTCACTGGATCGTGGAGCAGGCATCCGCCCTCGACCCGCAGTACCTGGGCGGAATCGGGCAGTTCGACGTCGTCTACTCGTGGGGTGTGCTCCATCACACCGGCCAGATGTGGCGAGGGCTGTCGCTGATCGCTCCTGCCGTGAAGCCTGGGGGCCAGTTGTTCCTGGCCATCTATAACGATCAGGGGCTCATCAGCAGATACTGGAGCACCGTCAAGGCCATCTACAACCGGAGCGCGGTCGTCCGCGTACTGCTGATCGTCTTGCACGCGCCGTACCTGTTCGGCGCGCGATGGGCCGTTCGCACGCTGATGGACCGCGTACCCGAGCGCGGCATGTCGCTGTGGTACGACATGATCGATTGGCTCGGCGGGTATCCGTTCGAAGTCGCCACTCCGGAGGCGATCTTCCGGTTTTTCAGGGATGCAGGATTCGTCCTCGAGGAACTGAGGACCTGCGGCGGACGAATGGGTTGCAACGAGTTCGTGTTCCGCCGACGCTGAGCGAGCATGTGCGGCATAACGGGTTTCCTGGGCTTTCCCGCCACGGCTGTTCCCGGTGACGTCCTGAAGTCGATGGCAGCCGCCATCGCCCACCGGGGGCCGGACGATCAGGGCTGCTGGCTCGACGCGGAAC
Organism: uncultured Burkholderiales bacterium; assembly: GCA_964570955.1. GTDB lineage: Bacteria > Pseudomonadota > Gammaproteobacteria > Burkholderiales > SHXO01 > SHXO01. Next base: position 7,983 of record CAZNBS010000108.1, read on the forward strand.
AGGAAATCGCGCTCGGGCACCGTCGCCTGTCGATCGTCGATCTTTCCGCCAATGGCCACCAGCCGATGTCTTCCGCAGACGGCCGCTTCGTGCTCGCCTTCAACGGAGAGATCTACGATTTCATGGACGTTCGAGCCGAGCTCGAAGCCGCAGGTTCCGCACCGGCATGGCGCGGGCATTCGGATACCGAGGTTCTGCTCGCCGCGATCAGTGCCTGGGGGATCGAGCGAACGCTGCAGCGCGTCGGCGGGATGTTTGCGCTCGCCTTGTGGGATCGTCTCGAGTGCAAGCTGGTGCTGGCGCGCGATCGGATCGGTGAGAAACCCCTCTTCTATGGATGGAGCGGCAATGCGTTCGTCTTCGCCTCCGAACTGAAGGCGTTCAGGCAATGGCCGGCGTGGCGGCCGGAGATCGATCGCGGTGCGATTGCACTGCTGATGCGGCACAACTACGTCCCTGCTCCGTACTCGATCTACCGTCGAATCTTCAAGCTCCTGCCGGGCAGTCTCATGACGGTGACGCTCCGCGACGCCAGGCGCGGTCCCGGTCCAGATCCGCGTGAACCGCTTCCGCTTCGTTGCTACTGGAGCTTCCGCGATACGGTGCGATCCGCAACCACCGGACGCTTCACGGGCGGCGACCGGGAAGCGGCAGACCGGCTCGAGCACCTCCTTCGTGCGTCGATTCGCCGTCAGATGATCGCCGATGTGCCGCTCGGAGCGTTTCTGTCCGGCGGCGTCGATTCGTCGACCGTGGTCGCGCTGATGCAGACCGAGAGCGTGATTCCGGTCCGGACCTTCACCATCGGCTTCCACGAGGATGCCTACGACGAGGCCGTGCACGCGAAGGCCGTGGCCAGGCACCTCGGCACCGACCACACGGAGCTCTACGTGACACCCGCCGAGGCGATGTCGGTGGTTCCGGAGCTTCCGACGCTGTACGACGAGCCCTTCGCCGATTCGTCGCAGATTCCCACATACCTGGTTTCGCGCATGGCCCGTTCGCACGTGAAGGTGAGTCTTTCGGGTGATGCGGGCGATGAACTGTTCGGCGGATACGACCGGTATTTCCTCGGCCGGCGTATATGGAGCCGCATCGGCCGGATCCCCGGCAGTCTGCGCCGTAGCGGTGCACGCCTGCTCACGGCACTGCCGCCCGAGGGGTGGGAGAAGCTCTTCACGCGCTTCGGGTCGTTCTTGCCGCGTGCCGCACGTCAGCGAAACCCGGGCGACAAGCTCTACAAGCTCGCCGAGATTCTTGGCGCGGCGAGGCCCGAGGAGTTCTATCGGGGGCTGGTTTCGCATTGGCGCAACCCGTCCGCGCTGGTGGTTCGCGGCCGCGAGCCCGCGACGGTACTGACATTGCCTGACGAGTGGCCGAAGCTCGACGACTTCACCGAGCAGATGATGTACCTGGATTCGCTCAGCTACTTGCCTGACGACATTCTCGTGAAGGTCGACCGTGCGGCAATGGGCGTGAGCCTGGAGACACGTGTGCCGTTGCTCGATCAGGCGATCATCGAGTTCGCGTGGCGACTGCCGCCCGCGATGAAGGTGCGCAACGGTACGGGAAAATGGCTGTTGCGTCAGGTTCTCTATCGACATGTGCCCGCAAAGCTGATCGACCGGCCGAAAATGGGCTTCGGCGTGCCGATTGACAGCTGGCTGCGCGGCCCGATGCGCGACTGGGCCGAGTCCCTGCTCGACGAACGCCGGTTGCGCAGCGAGGGCTGGTTCGATCCAGCGCCGATTCGCGCGGCATGGTCGGATCACCTGTCGGGTCGCCGCAACCTGCAGTATCTGTTGTGGGACGTCCTGATGTTCCAGGCCTGGCTGGAGGTGCATCGGTGATTGGCGGGGCAACGTACCGAAACGCCGATAACGAGCGGCACCAGGGATCCCGTCGAAGATGAGCCTGCACGTGGTGCACGTCATCACCGGCCTGAGTCGCGGCGGTGCCGAAACGGCGCTGCACCGATTGGTGCACGGACTTTCTCGCGAAGCGGGTTTCACGCACTCGATCGTCTCGCTGACCGTGGACAACCAGTTCGATTTCGAACCGCTCGGCGTGGCGGTCCGGACCTTGGGCATGCGGAGGGGTTTGCCCACGCCGGCCGCACTTTGGCGTCTGCGCCGGATGGTGAGCGAGCTCGAGCCCGATATCGTGCAGGGGTGGATGTATCACGGCAACGTCGCGGCAACGCTGGCGATGAAGCCGGACGCCGCAGTGCCGGTGATCTGGAACATTCGTCATTCGTTGCACGACCTCGCGCGGGAAAAACCATTGACGCGCCTTCTGATTCGGGTTGGAGCCGTACTGGCCCGGCGAACGACTGTCCGGCGGATTGTCTATTGCTCCGACACGAGTCGCGTTCAGCATGAGAGGGTCGGCTATCCGCATTCGAAATCGGTCCACATACCGAATGGCTTCGATTGTCAGCGGTTCAGACCGTCGCCCGACGGCCGTTACCGTGTGCGGCGCAGCCTCGGCCTCGAGGACGATGCCGTTGTCGTTGGCAGTGTCGCGCGCTTTCATCCGATCAAGAACCACGTCGGGCTGATCGCGGCCTTTTCCAGGATCGCTCCACGATATCCGTGCGCGAAGCTCCTGTTGGCCGGTCTCGGCATCTCGGTGGAGAACGAAGCGATCACCGAGGCGATTCGTCGCGGCGGCCAGCAAGAGCGGATCATTCTGCTCGGCGAGCGCAACGACATGCCGGATCTGTTCGCGGCGCTCGATGTTCTGGTGCTCGGCTCGCGCAGCGAAGGGTTTCCGAACGTGCTGGGCGAAGCAATGGCATGTGGTGTGCCGTGCGTAACGACCGATGTCGGCGACGCCGCATCGATTGTCGGAGACACCGGTTTCGTGGCAGCCGCGAACGACGAGGCCGGACTTGCCGAGGCCCTTGGCCGGTCGCTCGCGCTTCCGGATGACGAACGCGTGGCACTCGGCGAACGCGCGCGGTCGAGGGTTCGGCAGTTCTACCACATGCCGGAAGTCGTCGGCCGCTACGCGGAGTTGTATCGCCACACGAGCGGTTCGTCAGCCGGCGGGGATGCTCACGCGATGAACGACGCGCAGCTTCGTTGAGATGAATCGATGAGCTTTGTTTCCGGTCTGAAGGGCCGACTGCCGTGGTGGAGCAGGATCGCCGCCAAGATCGTGCTGAGTCGCCTGCCCGCCGGGTACGGGCTCTGGCGGCGAATCGGCCTCTTCAGGCATGGCGAGATGGATCGCACCGGGTATGCGCTAGAGGTGTTCGACCGTCACGTGGCGAGCGCCGGCTTGCAGGGAAACCTGGAAGGCAAGACGATCCTCGAGTTGGGGCCGGGCGACAGCATCGCTACGGCAATCATCGCCGCGGCATGCGGCGCGCGGGCAATACTGGTCGATACCGGGCGATTCGCTCACAATCCGATCGGCGCGGATATCGAGCTCACCCGCATTCTTCGCGCGCGCGGCTGGGATCCTCCCGATCTTGACGGCTGCCGTGCTCTCGAAGAGGTGCTTGCGGCAACGGGGGCACTTTACTTCACCGATGGTCTGGGCAGCCTGAGGCAGTTGTCCGCCCATTCGATCGATCTCGTCTATTCGCATGCCGTGCTCGAGCACATCCGAAAGGCCGAATTCCTTGCGACTCAGCGCGAGTGCGCCCGCATCCTATGCCGCGATGGCGTCTGCTCACATCGCGTGGATCTTCGCGATCACCTGGGCGGTGGCCTGAACAACCTTCGCTTTTCGGAAAGCGTGTGGGAATCGGACTTCTTCTTCAAGTCCGGGTTCTATACCAACCGGATCAGGTTCGGCCAAATGCTCGAACTGTTCGAGCTGGCGGGGTTCTCCGTCGAAGTCGGTACGGTGGATCGATGGGACAAGCTGCCGATCGAGCGCAGGAAGCTCGAAGGCGATTTTCAGGACGTTCCGGACGACGATCTCGGCGTGTGGGCATTCGACGTCACGCTGCGACATGGCGTGGGGGTCGGAAAGTGACCACCACGATCGCCATCATTTCCAGTCAGGCCTTCTCGCTGGTGAACTTTCGCGGCCCGCTCATTCGGGAACTGGCGGCACAAGGCATCGGGATTGTCGCATTGGCACCCGATTACACCCCGGATGTGCGTTCGCAAGTGCAGGAACTGGGTGCGCAGACACTGGACTATTCGCTCAATCGCGCCGGTACGAATCCGATGCGCGATGTCGTTGACATGCTGCGCCTCGCGCGGCTGCTGCGGCAGATACGGCCGCAGGTGGCGCTCGGCTATTTCGCGAAGCCGGTGGTCTTCGGAACCATAGCCGCATGGCTCGCTCGCGTACCATTGCGGATCGCGATGATCGAGGGATTGGGTTACGCCTTCATGCGCGACGAGACGGCGCAAAGCATTGGTCGGAAGTTGCTGCGCGGGATCGCTAGCGGACTGTACCGGTTCGCGTTGGGGAAGGCCGGGCGCGTGATCCTGCTGAACCAGGACGACATCGAGGATCTGTGCGCCGCGGGTGTTCTGGACGCATCCAAGGCGATCCTGATTCGGGGGATCGGTGTCGATCTCGATGCGTTCAGTCCCGTGCCGGCGGTCACGGAACCGGTGACTTTCGTTCTCGTGGCAAGACTGTTGCGCGAAAAAGGCGTCTACGACTTCGTCGAGGCTGCGCGACGAATCCATGTCTCGAATCCGGATGCACGGTTCGTACTGGTGGGCGACAGGGACGCCAATCCAGGCTCCGTGTCGACCGAGCAACTCACTGCCTGGCAGTCCGAAGGAGTGATTCGTTGGACTGGCTCGGTTCCGGATGTGCGCCCGTATCTGGCGGCCGCCAGTGTGTTCGTCCTGCCTTCGTATTACAGGGAGGGCGTGCCGCGCAGTACACAGGAGGCGATGGCGATGGGCCGACCCGTGATCACCACCGATGCGCCCGGTTGCCGCGAGACCGTGGACGAAGGCGTGAACGGATTTCTGGTGCCGCCGCGCTCTCCGGGCGCGCTCGTACAGGCGATGCAGCGTTTTATCGCCCAACCTTCGTTGATCACTACCATGGGAGCCGCGAGTCGTCGGATGGCCGAGGAGCGCTTCGACGTCAGAGTACTCAACAGGCAGTTGCTGGCGGCAATCGCGCCCGATCGATGAAGACGATTCTCGTCACTGGAGCAAACGGATTCATCGGCAAGGCGTTGTATCGGCGCCTGGTCGAAGAAGGCCTGGCGGTTCGCGCCGTTGGCCGCAGCGCGGTGCCCGGCTGCACGTCGATCGGACCCATCGACGCGGATACGGACTGGTCGGCCGCGCTCGACGGTGTCGATTCGATTGTTCATCTTGCGGCACGGGTCCACGTGATGCGCGATCGGGAAGCCGATCCGCTGGCGGCATTCCGCAAGGTGAACGTCGAGGGTACGGCAAAGCTCGCAAGCGAGGCGGCGCGCCGCGGCGTGCGCCGCTTCGTGTTCGTCAGCTCGATAAAGGTCAATGGTGAGTCTACGCGCGACGGCACTCCGTTCCAGGCCGACGACCCACCTGCTCCGACGGACCCCTATGGGCTCTCCAAGTACGAGGCGGAACAGGTGCTTCTGCGGCTCGCAGGCGAAACGGAGATGGAGGTCGTCGTGATCCGGCCGCCATTGGTCTACGGACCGGGCGTCAAGGCGAACTTCGAGGCGATGATTCGCTGGTTGATGCGAGGAGTGCCGCTGCCGCTCGGCGCGATCCGCAATCGACGCACCTTGGTCGCCCTCGACAATCTCGTCGACCTGATCATCACGTGCGTGCGGCATCCGCGAGCGGCAAACGAGGTCTTTCTCGCGGGCGATGCCGAGCATCTCTCGACTCCCGAACTTCTGCGGCGGTTGGGCCGCGCTCTCGAAGTGCAGCCGACACTGATTTCAGTGCCTGTATGGTTGGTCGAGGTCGCCGCCGCAGCAGTCGGCAAGCGGGCCGTGGCTCGGCGACTGTGCGGCAATCTGGAGATCGACATCTCGAAGGCTCGTCGGCTGCTCGACTGGAGCCCGCCAGTTACGGTCGACGAGGGGTTGCGCCGCGTAGCCAGCCACTATCTGCAGCGGCAATCGTGATCAACCGGCTACTGCTTTTCGGCTCGATCGCAGTGATGTCGGCCTTCCTCACGGGCCTGGTTCGCCGCTATGCGCTGGCGCGATCGATTCTAGACGTACCCAACGCGCGCAGTTCCCATTCCACGCCTACACCACGCGGGGGCGGCGTCGCAATCGTGGTCAGTGCTCTGCTTGGTCTGTCGGTGCTTGCGTTCGCCGGCGTGCTTCCGTGGCATGTGCTATGCGCATTGGCAGGTGCAGGGGGAAGTGTCGCGTTGGTCGGTTTTCTGGATGACCATGGGCATGTCGCGGCGCGCTGGAGGCTACTCGCGCATTTCGCCGCAGCGGGCTGGGCGTTGAGCTGGTTGGGGGGAGTGCCACCACTGACGGTTTTCGGCAGCAGCCTGGATTCGACCTGGCTCGGTGCCGGCCTGATGGCGATTTATCTGGTCTGGATGCTGAACCTGTACAACTTCATGGACGGCATCGATGGTATCGCCAGTGTCGAGGCGATCTGTGTTTGCGCCGCCGGCGCCTGGACGTACGCGCTGGCTGGCGTTGCGTCCCTGTGGATGGTTCCCCTGATCGTAGGGGCCGCCGCTGCAGGGTTCCTGGTCTGGAACTTCCCGCCCGCAAGGATCTTCATGGGGGACGCCGGCAGCGGGTTTCTGGGCGTGGTGCTGGGAGTGCTGTCACTGCATGCCGCCTGGAACGTGCCGCGGCTGTTCTGGTGCTGGGTAATCGTCCTGGGCGCTTTCGTCGTTGACGCCACGGTCACGCTGCTGCGGCGCCTGTGGCGGGGAGACAAGGTGTATGAAGCCCATAGCACTCATGCCTACCAGCATGCCGCACGTCGTTTGCGAAGCCACCGGGCAGTCACCCTGGCAGTGCTTGCGATCGACATGCTCTGGCTGTTGCCGATCGCATCGTTGGTCGCTGTCGGGCGAATCGACGGGGTTGCCGGCGTCGCGGTTGCCTATCTGCCGCTCGTCGCCGTGGTCGTAGCGTTCGGCGCTGGCAAGGCGCCTCGCGTGTCGGAGCCGAGTGCCGGCCGACGACAGTAGAATGCGAGGAAGCTGCCGTCGGAAGTCGACCAGATCGAGAAGGCAACAAGCAAAGCCGTGCACCCCTCCCATAGATCCGCCTTCGTCTTCCTGTTCGACCTCGTCGCTCCCGTCATCGCGTGGATCGGCGCTTTCCTTTTGCGCTTCAATTTCGGTTGGCCGGCGTCGTACGAGGATCACCTCCTGTTCGGCCTGTTGGTTCTGATCCCGGCGCATGCGCTGATCTGTCTACGTGCCGGCCTCTATCGTGGCCTCTGGATCTTCGCCAGCCTGCCTGACCTGAAGCGGGTTCTGCGGGCTGTCGCAGTGTCGTCGCTTCTCATGCTGACGTTCGTGGCGTTCTATCGCACTCCATTCGGGACCCCACGCTCGATCGTCGCCCTCTACCCGATGATTCTCGCGCTCTGGATGGCGGGAGGGCGGGTTGCCTACCGGATGTTCAAGGAGCATCGTCTTTACGGCGGACTCAGTGCGGAGGGCAAGCCGGTCGTCATCGTCGGTGCCGGCCGCAGCGGGGCGATGCTGGTGCGCGAACTCGAGCGGGTGCCCGACTGGCGAGTGGTCGGACTGG
>CAZNBS010000109.1:0-15576 GCA_964570955.1 uncultured Burkholderiales bacterium
GGGAACGCGGAACGGTGGCAGCGCGCACACCACTGCGTCGCACGTGTCCTGTCCCAGGCTGTGCTCGATTCCGAACCCGGCACCGTCGATTCGCACCGCGCGCACGCGGCAGCCGGTGAGCACCTCGCCGCCGCGCTTGCGTACGTACTCGGCGGCAGGCAGCGGAAACAGGCGCGAAAGATCGTGCCGCGGAAGCAGCAGGTCGCTGTCGCGTGGGGCGCCGTTCAGGCTGTCGCGCAGTACGTTGAGGAACACCTGCGCCGAGGCCTCACCCACCGGGGTGTTGAGGGCGGCCATGCACAGCGGCTCCCACAGGTAACGGCGTGCGCACGGTCCCTGGGTATGGCTCACGAGCAGGCGCTCCACGGTGGTGTCCTGCGGCAGTTCGAAACGCATCGCCTGCGCCGCGCGCATGAAGCGCACCGTTGCCAGCCGCTCCTTCCAGGGCAATCCGCGGGCGCATAGCAGGGCCGCCAGCAAGTGCAGGGGGCGCGACAGGCGCGGGGCGCGCAGGCGAAACCTGCCGGGATAGTGCAGGTCGAGCGCACTGCGCTGCAACTGCCCATGCGCCTCCTCGACGCCGACCTTGCGCATCGAGTCGAGCGTCTGTCGATAGGCGCCGATCAGGATATGTGCGCCGTTGTCCAACGCGAGGCCGCGGTATTCGACCGTGCGTGCGCGCCCGCCGAGTGTCGGGGCGGCCTCCAGCACCTTCACCCGCGCTCCGGCGTCGGCCAGTTCCACGGCTGCCGCCATGCCGGCCCATCCGCCTCCCAGCACCGCTACGCGCCGGCCGCGCACCTGGGTCATCCCCGCACCCAGGTCTTCCAGGCGAGCCACAGCTTGCGCACGGGCGTGAGCGAGATGCGCTGCGACAGCACGTGCGCGTGGCTGCGATCGATTTCGGCGAGCAGCGCACGGTAGATCGCCGCCATCATCAGTCCGGGACGCTGCGCCCTGCGATCGGCCTCGGGCAGCAGTTCGAATGCGCGGTCGTACGTCGCCTGCGCACGCGCAATCTGCACGTGCATCAGGTGCTCGAAGCGCTCGTCCTCGCGCAGCGCGATCAGGTCTTCGGCCGCCAGACCGCACTGCGCGAGTTCGTCGAGTGGAAGGTAGATGCGGTTGCGGCGCACGTCTTCGCCCACGTCGCGAATGATGTTGGTGAGCTGGAAGGCGATGCCCAGGGTGTGCGCATAATCGAGCGTGCGCGCATCGGTGTAGCCGAAGATGCGCGCGGAGAGTAGCCCGACAACGCCCGCCACGCGGTGGCAGTAGACCTCCAGCGTCGGGTAGTCGGGGTAGCGGTTGTAGTCGAGGTCCATGCGCATGCCTTCGATCACCTCCAGCATGAGGTCCTCGGCCAGGCCGAACTCGCGCACCGGCCCGGCAAGGGCATATCCCACCGGATGCTGTGGCGTGCCGCGGAAGATGCGGGCAGTCTCCTCCGTCCACCAGGACAGCTTGGTGCGTGCGACACCCAGATCGGACACCTCGTCCACCACGTCGTCCACTTCACGGCAGAACGCGTACAGCGCGGTAATGGCGCGGCGCCGTGGAGGCGGCAGGAACAGAAAGCTGTAGTAGAAGCTCGAGCCGCTGGCCGCCGCGCGCTGCTGGCAGTACTGCTCGGGCGTCATCGGGCAAGCAGGGCGCGCCAGATCATGACCGCCCAGTCCTTCCGGCGCAGCACCGGCCGGTGTCGCCAGACGTCCCCCCGTACCTCGTGCAGCTGGCGAAGGATGGATTCGCCGCCCAGCACGATCATGCGCAGTTCCAGTCCCAGCCTTCCGGGCAGCACACGGCCCAGCGGCGCGCCCGCCTGCAGTATCCGGCGCGCGCGTTCGCACTGCGCCCGCATGAATTCGGCCCACATGCCCCCGGCGTCGCCCGAGGCGATCTGCCGTTCGTCCACGCCATAGCGCATCATTTCATCCTGGGGTAGATAGATGCGGTCCTTGCGGTAGTCGATTTCCACGTCCTGCAGGAAGTTGATCAGCTGCAGACTGGCACAGATGCCGTCGGACATGCCCAGGCTGCGGGGCGCGGTTTCCCCGAACAGGTGCAGCAGCAGCCGCCCGACCGGGTTGGCAGATCGCCGGCAATAGTCCATCACCTCGCCGAAATCCGCATAGCGTCGCTTGGTGACGTCCTGGCGAAAAGCCGAAAGGAGGTCGCGAAACGGCTGAAGCGGCAGTCCATGACTGTGGATCGTTTCGCCAAGGTCCCGGAAGAATTGGGATTGTGTCGCTTCGTGCGCCTCGATCCGGTCGAGTTCGTCATCGAATCCCTGCAGCAGGCGCAGTCGCTCCAGCGGCGCGATGTCGCCCTCGTCGGCGAAGTCGTCCGCGCGTCGGGCAAATGCGTAGATCCGCCGCACGGCGGGACGAAAGCGGGCCGGCATGGCCAGCGATGCCACCGGGAAGTTCTCGTAGTGGTTCGACAGAGACGTGATGGCGGGGGTCGTGGCGGACAGGGTGGACGTTCGGGTCGGCCGACGCAGGCCGGGACGGGCGCCGGGTGGAGCGGAAGGGGGCAATTATATTAAAATGAGGACTTTGCGAAAGTGGCGGAATTGGTAGACGCACCAGATTTAGGTTCTGGCGCCGAAAGGCGTGAGAGTTCGAGTCTCTCCTTTCGCACCAGGGCCGCGGCGGTGTCCGCCTGCTGATTTGCGACGTATCGGGCCGCCGCTGCCCGCTCGACTTCCGGCCCTTCGGAGCCCACGCATCGTTCGCGGGAATTCGCCCGATCCCGCGCTTTCTCATGATCAGTTGCCAGGAATCGCACCAATGCAAGCCACGATAGAAAAAGTGAGCAACCTCGAGCGCAGACTGAACGTCGCGCTGCCGATCCAGGAGATCGAGGCCGAGGTCGAAAGCCGCCTCAAGCGCATGGCACGCCAGGCGAAACTGCCGGGCTTCCGCCCCGGCAAGGTGCCGCTTCGGCTGGTGCAGGCGCAGTACGGCGGGAAGGTGCGGCAAGAGGTACTGGGCGACGTGCTGCAGAAGAGCTTCGGCGAGGCGGTGCGCCAGCAGAATCTGCGCGTGGCCGGATTCCCGCGCTTCGAGCCGAAGCCGGCCGCGGAAGGTGCCGAGGTGCAGCAGGTGGAATTCAGCGCCACGTTCGAGGTCTACCCGGAGATCACGCTTGGGGACCTGTCCGGTGTGGAGATCGACCGGCCGGTGGTGACGGTCGGGGAGGCAGAAATCGACAAGACCGTGGAGATCCTGCGCAAGCAACGCGTGCATTTCCACGACGTCACGCGCCCGGCACAGGCGGGCGACAGCATCCTGATCGACTACGCAGGCAGCATCGATGGCGTGCCGTTCGAGGGCGGGAGCGCCACCGGTCACTCCACCGTCCTGGGAGAGGGCCGGCTGCTGGCCGACTTCGAGAAGAACGTGTTGGGGGCCGCGCCCGGGGAGCAGCGCTCGTTTGAATTGACATTCCCGGAGGACTATCATGGCAAAGACGTCGCCGGGAAGACGGCGCGTTTCGAGGTCAAGGTAAATCAGGTCGCGCAGCCGCATCTGCCCGAGGTCGATCCCGAGTTCGCCAAGGCGCTCGGTGTCGAAAACGGTGACGTGTCGCAGATGCGCAGCGACATCAAGGCCAACCTCGAGCGCGAAGTTCGCCGGCGTACGGAGGCGCGGGTCAAGGACTTGGTGATGAAGGCGCTGCTGGAGAATGCCAGCATCGAATTGCCCAAGTCCTTGGTGCAGATGGAAATGGAGCGCCTGATGGAAGGCATGCGCCGGGATCTCGCGCAACGGGGACTGAAGGCCGAGGACATGCAGATGCCGACGGAGATGTTCGAGCCGGAGGCGCGCAAGCGCGTCGCGCTTGGCCTGATCGTCTCCGACATCGTCCGGCGCGAGAACCTGGTCGCCGAGCCTGACAAGATCAAGGCCTTGGTGCAGGACTATGCGGAGAGCTACGAGCGGCCCGAGGAAGTGGTGCGCTGGTACTACTCGTCTCCCGAGCGTCTGCGCGAGGTCGAATCCCTGGTCCTGGAAAACAATGTCGTCGAGTGGGTGCTCGCGCGCGTTAAAGTCCAGGACAAGGCGACCGATTTCGATGACCTGATGGGCAGCCGCCAACAATGATCTGGGACCGAAACAGCAAGCACATGGAACGTCGAGTCATGGAACCGCAGGCGCTGGGGCTCGTCCCCATGGTCATCGAGCAGAGCGGGCGGGGTGAGCGCGCATACGACATCTACTCGCGCCTGCTGAAGGAGCGGGTCATCTTCCTGGTCGGTCCGGTCAACGAAATGACCGCCAATCTGGTGGTTGCGCAACTGCTCTTCCTGGAATCCGAGAATCCCGAGAAGGACATCTCGATCTACATCAATTCCCCCGGCGGTTCGGTCTCGGCGGGACTGGCGATCTACGACACGATGCAGTTCATCAAGCCCGACGTGAGCACGCTGTGCATCGGACAGGCCGCGAGCATGGGTGCGCTGCTGCTGTCGGCCGGCGCCAAAGGCAAGCGCTTCGCGCTTCCCAACTCGCGGGTCATGATCCACCAGCCGATGGGCGGATTCCAGGGGCAGGCGACAGACATCGAGATCCATGCGAAGGAGATCCTGTATCTGCGTCAGCGTCTCAACGAGATCCTCGCGCGCCATACTGGACAGGATATCAAGACGATCGAGCGCGATACGGAGCGGGACAACTTCTTCGGCGCGGACGATGCCGTCAAGTACGGGTTGGTGGACAACGTCCTGACCAGCCGGACCGAAGTCGCGGCCTGAGCGCCGTCGACGGGGAACTGCGGAGACCTGTAGTCGTATGTCTGAGAAACCGGGCTCGGAGAAGCTGCTCTACTGCTCTTTTTGCGGGAAGAGCCAGCACGAGGTTCGCAAGCTGATTGCAGGTCCGTCGGTGTTCATCTGCGACGAGTGCATCGAGCTTTGCAACGACATCATTCGCGAAGAGAGTCAGGGCGACCAGACTGGCAAGGGCGCACGCACCGACCTGCCGGTCCCGCACGAGATACGCGAAATCCTCGATCAGTACGTGATCGGCCAGGAGCAGGCCAAGAAGATCCTGTCGGTGGCCGTGTACAACCACTACAAGCGGCTCAAGAACATCGGCAAGAAGGACGATATCGAGCTTGCCAAGAGCAACATCCTGCTGATCGGGCCGACCGGGTCGGGCAAGACGCTGCTGGCGCAGACGCTGGCGCGCCTGCTCAACGTCCCCTTCGTGATGGCAGACGCCACCACACTGACCGAAGCCGGCTACGTCGGCGAAGACGTCGAGAACATCATCCAGAAGCTGCTGCAGAAGTGCGACTACGACGTCGACAAGGCGCAGCGCGGGATCGTCTACATCGACGAGATCGACAAGATCTCGCGCAAGTCGGACAACCCGTCCATCACCCGCGACGTCTCGGGCGAGGGCGTGCAGCAGGCCCTGCTCAAGCTGGTGGAGGGAACCATTGCGTCGGTGCCGCCGCAAGGCGGGCGCAAGCACCCCAACCAGGAGTTCGTGCAGGTGGATACGACGAACATCCTGTTCATCTGCGGTGGCGCCTTCGACGGACTGGACAAGGTGATCCGGGCGCGTTCGGAGAAGGGCGGCATCGGCTTCGGTGCCGAGGTGCGCAGCAAGGACAACCGCAAGCACATCGGCGCGGTGCTCAAGGAGGTCGAGCCCGAGGATCTGATCAAGTATGGCCTGATTCCGGAGTTCGTCGGGCGGCTGCCGGTGGTGGCCACGCTGGACGAACTCGACGAGGTGGCGCTCATCCAGATCCTCACCGAGCCGAAGAACGCACTGCTCAAGCAGTACCAGCGCATGTTCTCGATGGAAGGCGCGGAACTGGAGGTACGCCCCGAGGGTCTGCACGCGGTCGCTGCCCGCGCGCTGGCGCGTCGGACGGGAGCGCGTGGACTGCGGTCGATCCTGGAGCAGGCACTGCTGGAAACCATGTTCGACCTGCCGTCCATGAGCAACGTACGCAAGGTGGTGGTCGACGAGGGGACGATCACGGGCGATCAGAAGCCGCTCCTGATCTACTCGGACCAACCCAAGGTGGCCGGCTCGGCTTGAACGACGACGACCCTTTCCCAGCCGCGGGCATTGCCCGCCATCTTCGCGCCGCGCAAGGGTGCGCGGCCTCGTATCCTCCGGTGCGAGCCGGATCGCCAGCATCTCTCGTCACGTCGCGCGCGGTTGACAGCGCCGTGCGTGCGTGTTCGCCGCGTCGGCCCGGTACGGCTTCGGCGCGTTTGCTTGAAACGGCGGGTATCCGCCCCACCTGATTCCATCGAGTGACCAGAGGTGAGAACATGACCAACTTAGCTACCGGGGTCGAGCCCACCGTGTTGCCGCTGTTGCCACTGCGCGATGTCGTGGTGTTCCCGCACATGGTGATCCCGCTGTTCGTCGGACGGCCTAAGTCGATCAAGGCCTTGGAGACGGCGATGGAGGCGGGCAAGAGCATCCTGCTCGTGGCGCAGAAATCCGCCGCCAAGGACGAGCCCGGCCCGGAGGACATGTACGAGACCGGGACGGTCGCCAACATCCTGCAGATGCTCAAGCTTCCCGACGGCACGGTGAAGGTGCTGGTCGAGGGCACGCATCGCGCCCGCATTCCGTCCGTCACCGATCTGAAGACGCACTACGTGGCCGAGGCCGTGCCGGTGTCGGCCGAGCAGCAGGAGGGCACGGAACTGGAAGCCATGCGCCGAGCCATGATTTCCCAGTTCGACCAGTACGTGAAGCTCAACAAGAAGATCCCGCCGGAGATCCTCACCTCGCTGGCCGGAATCGACGAGCCAGGTCGCTTGGCCGACACCATCGCCGCGCACCTGCCGCTCAAGCTCGAACAGAAGCAGGAAGTGCTGGAGATGTTCGACGTGCAGCGCCGCCTGGAACATCTGCTCGCGCTGATGGAGACCGAGCTGGACATCCTCCAGGTCGAGAAGCGCATTCGCGGGCGCGTGAAGAAGCAGATGGAGAAGAGCCAGCGCGAGTACTACCTCAACGAGCAGGTCAAGGCGATCCAGAAGGAGTTGGGCGATCTGGAGGAGGGCGCCGACCTCGACGAGATGGAGAAGCGCATCAAGTCCTCCCACATGCCCAAGGAGGCGCGCGCCAAGGCCGAGACGGAACTGCGCAAGCTGCGCCTGATGTCGCCGATGTCGGCCGAGGCCACCGTGGTGCGCAACTACATCGAGACGCTCACCAACCTGCCCTGGAAGAAGAAGAGCAAGATCAGCGGCGACCTCGCCAAGGCCGAAGAGGTGCTGGAGGAGGATCACTACGGGCTCGACAAGGTCAAGGAGCGCATCGTCGAGTACCTTGCCGTGCAACAGCGCGTGGAGAAGGTCAAGGCACCCATCCTGTGCCTCGTCGGCCCTCCCGGGGTGGGCAAGACCTCGCTCGGGCAGTCGATCGCGCGCGCCACCAACCGCAAGTTCGTGCGCATGTCCCTGGGCGGCGTGCGCGACGAAGCCGAGATCCGCGGCCACCGTCGCACCTACATCGGCTCCATGCCCGGCAAGATCCTGCAGAACATGACCAAGGTCGGCGTGCGCAACCCGCTGTTCCTGCTCGACGAGGTCGACAAGATGGGACAGGATTTCCGCGGGGATCCGTCGTCGGCGCTGCTGGAGGTGCTCGATCCCGAGCAGAACCACACCTTCGTCGACCACTACGTGGAAGTCGATTACGACCTGTCCGACGTGATGTTCGTGGCCACGGCGAACACGATGAACATCCCGGCGCCGCTGCTCGACCGCATGGAGGTCATCCGTCTTTCCGGCTATACCGAGGACGAGAAGGTCAACATCGCCGTACGCTACCTCCTGCCCAAGCAAATGAAGAACCACGGGCTGAAGGCCGAAGAGTTGTCGGTTTCGGAGAGCGCGATTCGCGACCTGATCCGCTACTACACACGCGAGGCAGGCGTTCGCTCGCTCGAGCGCGAAATCTCCAAGATCTGCCGCAAGGTGGTGAAGTCCCTCGTGCTCAAGCGGCGTTCGGCGAAGACCGTCGTCAATTCGAAGAATCTCGGCAACTACCTGGGCGTGCGCCGGTATACCTTCGGCATGGCGGAGAAACACAATCAGGTCGGTCAGGTGACCGGTCTGGCGTGGACCGAAGTCGGTGGCGAACTGCTGACCATCGAGGCGGTGGCGCTGCCGGGCAAGGGCAAGGTGGTGTCGACCGGCAAGCTCGGCGAGGTCATGCAGGAGTCGATCCAGGCCGCGCTCACCGTGGTGCGCAGCCGCTCGCAGAAGCTTGGCATCTCGGAGGAGTTCCACCAGAAGAACGACATCCACGTCCACCTCCCGGAGGGCGCCACGCCCAAGGACGGCCCGAGCGCGGGCATCGGCATCTGCACCGCGATGGTTTCGGTCCTGACGAACATCCCGGTGCGGGCCGATGTGGCGATGACCGGTGAGATCACGTTGCGCGGCGAAGTGCTGCCGATCGGCGGATTGAAGGAGAAGTTGCTGGCGGCGCACCGCGGCGGGATCAAGATCGTGTTGATCCCGGAGGAGAACGTGAAGGACCTCACCGAGATTCCGGACAACATCAAGAACCGCCTCGACATCCACCCGGTGAAGTGGATCGATCAGGTGCTCGACATGGCGCTCGAGCGCAAGCCGACACCGCGGCCCGAGCAGTCGGAGTCGGTGGCGATTCCGCCGGTCGAGTCTCCGGAAACTCTGGTGGCGGTGAAGCACTGACGCCACGCAATGTCCCGGCCAACGCCCCCGTAAGGGGGCGTTTTCGTTTCCAAGGCCACGGTGCATGCGGGCCCAGCCGGGTCGCCTCGGGCCGGTTCCACTTGCTTGACATTGGCTTTTCCCGCTTGCTATAAACAGCGGCGGTTCGCATTCCGGCAGTTCTCGATTCCGCCCTCGTGCGGACATCACCAACGCGCGCTCGGCATTCAGGGAGGTCGTAGCGCGTCTTCTATCGAGGCCGGGCCTGCCCGGCCTTTGCAGGACAATAAGAAGGGGGGCGTCTCGTGAACAAGCAAGAACTCATCGATGCGGTAGCCGTAACGGCCGACATCTCCAAGGCGGCCGCCGGCCGCGCCCTGGATGGCGCGATCGCCGCCATCAAGTCGTCGCTGAAGAAGGGGCAAACCGTCACGCTGGTGGGATTCGGAACCTTTTACGTGGGCAAGCGCGCCGCCCGCAGCGGACGCAATCCGCGCACCGGGGCGAGCATCAAGATCCGCGCGGCGAAAGTGCCGAAGTTTCGCCCTGGCAAAGCACTCAAGGATTCGGTAAACTAGCGGTCTTTCTGCAATCGGCAGTCGGCACGCACGCGATGCCTCGCGGCGAGCGGAACGGAGGATCGGTTCCGGCGGTCTGAGGCAGGCAGTTTGAGTTGGCGCGGCGTGGGTGCTTAGCTCAGTTGGTAGAGCGTCGCCCTTACAAGGCGAATGTCGGGAGTTCGAGCCTCTCAGCACCCACCAACGAGCATGCAGCGCTTGCCGGGCGCGGAGCGCAGGATCAGGAGTGGTAGTTCAGTCGGTTAGAATACCGGCCTGTCACGCCGGGGGTCGCGGGTTCGAGTCCCGTCCACTCCGCCAGTATCCCGAAGAGGCGAACGCATGTTCGCCTCTTTTGTTTTGCGCCGTCGATTCGCCGCGGCCGGTGGAACCGGAGGCGGCGCATGCGGTCACGGCGGTATTGCAGCGTGCGAGCGCGTCGTCCCGAGCGAGAGGCAGACCCAATGTTCGAGTACGTCAAGAGCCACAAGATCATCACGGGCATCATCGTGTTCCTCCTGGCGATCCCGTTCGCCTTCTTCGGCCTGGAGTATTACGCCCGGAGCGGGGGAGTGAGCGGCAGCATCGCGGAAGTGGATGGAACGCCGATCAGCCAGCAGGAGTTCGCGCAGGCGCTGCAATCCCGTCAGCAGCAGCTGCGTGAGGCGATGGGCGGGCGGGTCGATCAGGCGATGCTCGACAGTGCCGAAGTGCGCAGAGCGGTACTCGACGCACTGGTCGACCAGCAGGTGTCCTACCGGGCGGCGATCGACGCGGGCATTCGGGTCTCCGATGCCGAGCTGCGCCAGGTGATCACCGAGCTTCCTGCGTTCCGCGAGAACGAGGGAAGCGGGGCATTCTCGCGCGCGTTGTACGAGGCGGCCCTGCGCAATCGAGGCATGAGCGAACAGTTGTTCGAGGCGCTGCTGCGGCGTGACCTCATGGTCGGGCGACTGCGCAGCAACCTGGCGGCCAGCGCATTCGTGCCCGGAGAGGTGCTGGACCGCATCTACCGGATCCGCTCGCAGCAGCGCGAAGTCAGCCAGGCCGCGTTCGATCCGGCACAGCTGCAGCCCGGGGTGAAACTGGAAGAGCGCGAGATCGAGGCCTACTTCGACGAGCACAAGGACGAGTTTCGGATCCCGGAGAAGATCAAGGCCCAGTACGCGGTTCTGTCCTTCGACCACATTCAGCGCCAGATTCAGGTGACGCCCGAGGCCCTCAATGCGGCGTACGAAGAGCGCAAGGCGGCCATGCAGGGCGCCGAGGAGCGCAGGGCGAGGCACATCCTCGTCGGCGTGGACGAGGGCGCGAGCGCGGAACAGAAGGCCGAGGCCCGAAAGCGCGCCGAGGCACTTCTCGCTCAAGCGCGCCAAGCGCCGGCCGGCTTTGCCGACCTGGCCATGGAGCACTCGGAGGATCCCGGGTCGGCGTCGGAAGGCGGGGATCTCGGCTTCGTGCCGCGCAAGCAGATGGTGGCGCCGTTCGACGATGCGCTGTTCTCGATGCAGGAAGGGGAGATCGCGGGTCCGGTGGAGACCCGGTACGGATTCCACGTCATCAAGCTGGAATCGATTCGTTCCACGCCCGTGCCGAGCTTCGAGGAGATGAAAGAGGAGTTGGAAACCGACCTGCGCAGGCAGGAGGCGAACAAGCGCTTCGCCGAAGCGGCCGAGGAGTTCAGCAACTTGGTCTACGAGCAGCCGGATACGTTGGAGCCGGTGGCCGACCACTTCGGGATCGAGGTGCAGACGAGCGACTGGCTCTCGCCGATGGGGTCGGAAGATGCGCCGCTGCTCAACCACGAGAAGGTGCTGCGCGCACTGTTCCAGCAAGAGGCGGTCGAGGAGCGCCGCAACATCGAGGCGACCGAGATTGCGCCCACGCTGCTGCTGTCGGCACGCGTGATCGACCACCAGCCTTCACAACAGCGCACGCTCGACACGGTGCACGGCGAGGTGGTGCAGCGCCTGACGCAGGAGAAGGCCGCGCAGATGGCACGGACGCAGGGCGAGGCAGCCTTGGCCGCACTGAGAAAGGGCGACAGCGCCAGCCTTTCCTGGACGGCGCCGGCGATGATCAATCGCGATCAGCGCCAGGGAGGGCTCCCGCCCGAGGCCGCACAGGCGGTGTTCGCGGCCGACACATCCAAGCTGCCTGCGTACGTCGGACAGACGCTGCCGGACGGGCGCTTCGTGGTCTATCGAATCAGCCGGGTCGTAGAGGCATCGGCGATCGATGGCGAACAGCGCAGGTCGCTAGGCCGTCAAGTCGAGCAGATGGTCGGCATGGAGTCGGCTGTTTCCGCCGTGGCGAGCCAGCGGCAGAAGGCGGACGTGAAGGTCAATGCACGCGCGCTGGAGGGCAACTCCTGATGAGCACCGCCGCAGCGGGCGACTGGTGAGCGGCGTCGTTCGGGCTATTCGACGTTGAATGCGGCGATGTTGAAGCCGGCGTCCACGTGGAGCACTTGTCCGGTGATGCCGCTGGCAAGGTCGCTGCACAGAAATGCCGCCGTGTTGCCCACCTCATCGGTGGTGACGTTGCGGCGAAGCGGCGCAACCTTCTCGTTGTAGGCCAGGATCTTTCCGAAACCGCTGATGCCGGCCGCTGCCAGGGTCTTGATCGGCCCTGCCGAGATGGCGTTGACGCGGATGCCTTTCGGTCCCAGGCTGAATGCCATGTAGCGCATGTTGGCCTCGAGGCTCGCCTTGGCCACTCCCATGACGTTATAGCTGGGCATCGCCCGCTCGGCGCCGAGGTAGCTGAGCGTCAGCAGTGCGCCATGGCGCCCCGACATCATCGGCAGGGCAGCCTTGGCGAGCGCCGCGAAGCTATAGCTGCTGATGTCGTGGGAGACCTGGAAGGCGCTGCGCGTGACGCTGTCCAGGTAGTCGCCCGACAACGCCTCGCGTGGCGCGAAGGCGATCGAGTGCACGAGTCCGTCCAGTCCGTCCCAGGCCTTGCCGAGGTCCTCGAACAGGCGCGCAATCTCCTCGTCGCTGGTCACGTCGCACGAGTAGACCCGATCGGTCTCGAACTCCTCGGCCAGCTTCCACACGCGCTCCCGAACCGCCTCGCCCTGATAGGTGAAGGCGAGTTGCGCGCCCTCCCGCCGCATCGCCTGCGCGATGCCGTAGGCGATGGAGCGGTTGCTCAGCATGCCGGTGACGAGGATAGTCTTTTCCTGCAGAAAGCCCATGCACGCCTCCCTGGATGGTGCGCCGCGATTATAGCGTTCAAGCCACGCACGCCTCGGCTGGGCCGCGACGGGGTGTACACTGGCTTCCCATGTCGCGCCTGCTGCGGATCCCGGCCGTGCTGTGCGCGCTCCTGCTGGGCGCGTGCGGCTCGCCATGGAACAACCCCTATCCGTCCTCGGAAGCGGGTGCCAACGTCTTCTATACCTCGTTCGTCGAACGCCCCAAGCACCTGGACCCGGTGCAGTCCTACGCCGAGAACGAGTATGCGTTCATCGCCAACATCTATACACCGCCGCTGCAGTATCACTATCTGAAGCGGCCCTACGAACTGATCCCGCTTGCCGCCGAGGCCGTGCCGCGTCCCGAGTACTTCGATGCGCACGACCGGCCGCTGCCCGACGATGCACCGGGTGGCGACGTCGCCTACAGCGTGTACGAGGTGCGCATCCGCCCCGGCCTGCGCTACCAGCCGCATCCGGCGTTTGCGCGCGACGAGCGCGGTGCGCTGCGCTATGAAACGCTGACTGAGGCGGATCTCGGCAGGATCGATGCCCCGTCCGATTTTCCGCACCAGGGCACGCGCGAAGTGGAGGCGGCGGATTTCGTCTATCAGATCAAACGCCTCGCGCATCCACGCCTGCACTCTCCCATCGCGGGACTGATGGGCACCTACATCGTAGGACTCACCGAGTACGGCAGGCAGCTCGAGGAGATGGCGCGCGTGGCATCGCCCGATGTCTGGCTCGACCTGAATCGGCATGAGATCGCAGGGGTTCAGGTCGTGGATCGTCTGACCTACCGCATCCGCATTCGCGGCAAGTATCCCCAGTTCGCCTACTGGCTGGCCATGCCGTTCTTCGCGCCGGTTCCGGTCGAGGTGGACCGCTTCTACGCGCAGCCCGGCATGGCCGGGCGCAATCTCACCCTGGACTGGTTTCCCGTGGGAAGCGGACCGTACATGCTGACGGTCAACGATCCGAACCGGCAGATGGTCCTCGCGCGCAATCCCAACTGGCCGGGCGAGCCCTATCCGGATGCGGGCGAAGCGCAGGATGCCGCCGCCGGCCTGCTGCGCGATGCCGGCCGGAGCATGCCCTTCGTGGAGCGCGTGGTGTTCAGCCTGGAGAAGGAGCAGATTCCGTACTGGAACAAGTTCCTGCAAGGCTACTACGACGCTTCGGGCATCAGTTCCGACAACTTCGACCAGGTGATCCAGATCGCAGGCACCGGGGAACCGCGGCTCAGTGCGACGATGGCCGAACGCGGCATTTCTCTGCAGACCTCGGTTGCGGTGTCGACCATGTACATCGGCTTCAACATGCTCGACCCGGTGGTCGGGGGTGACGGCGAGCGTGCACGCAAGCTGCGCCAGGCGATCTCGATCGCAATCGACCAGGAGGATTTCATCTCGATCTTCATGAACGGGCGCGGCCTGGCAATGCAGGGACCGGTGCCGCCGGGGATCTTCGGCGTGCGCGAAGGCGAAGCGGGCATCAATCCCACCGTCTACGACTGGGTGGACGGAGCGGCACGCCGCAAGCCGGTGGAGGAGGCCAAGCGCTTGCTGGCGGAGGCGGGCTATGCGAATGGTATCGATCGCGAGACCGGCAAGCCGCTGATCGTCTACTTCGACAGCACGCTGACCGGGGTCGGAGCGAAGGCGCGCGCCGACTGGCTCATCAAGCAGTTCCAGCGCATCGACCTGCAGCTGGTCATGCGCACCAGCGATTTCAACCGGTTTCAGGAAAAGCTGCGAAAAGGCGCCACGCAATTGTTCTACCTGGGCTGGAACGCCGACTACCCGGATCCGGAGAACTTGTTGTTCCTGCTCTACGGTCCCCAGGGCAAGGCGAAGTTCAACGGCGAGAATGCGGCCAACTACGCCAACGCCGAGTACGACCGCCTGTTCGAACGCATGCGCGAGATGGACAACGGGCCGGAGCGCCAGGCGCTGATCGACCAGATGCTCGCGATCCTGCATCGCGATGCACCCTGGGCCGGAGGCTTTCACCCGAAGGACTTCGCCCTTGCTCACCGGTGGCTGAGCAACCGCAAGCCGAACAAGCTCGCCAACAACACGCTCAAGTACCAGCGTCTCGATCCCATGCTGCGCCAGCGCCTGCGACGTGAATGGAACGGACCGGTGCTCTGGCCGCTCGGCCTCGGCCTGCTCGCAGTGGCCGCGATGGTCGCGCCGGCGCTGCGCACGTGGCGTCGCCGCGAGCGCGCCGCAGCCGTCGGCGGCATGGGAGCGCACTGACCATGCTCGCCTACATCGTGCGGCGCCTGCTGCACGCCATCCCGATCCTGGTCGGCGTGAATCTCATCACCTTCGCCCTGTTCTTCTTCGTGAACACACCCGACGACGTCGCGCGCATGCAGCTTGGGCAGAAGCGCGTGACGCCGGAGGCGATCGAGAAGTGGAAGGCCGAGCGCGGCTACGACAAACCGATGCTCTACAACGCCTCGGCGCAGGGCGCGGAGCGGCTCACCGACACGATCTTCTTCGACAAGTCGGTGAGCCTGTTCTGGTTCGAGTTCGGCCGTGCCGAAGACGGGCGCAGCATCTCGCGCGAGATCCGGCAGCGCATGGGGCCCAGCCTGGCGATCACACTCCCGATGTTCGCGGTGGGACTGGGCTGCTACATCACCTTTGCGCTCGGGCTCACCTTCTTCCGCGCCACCTATCTCGACTTTGCCGGCGTCGTCCTGTGCGTCGCCGCCATGTCGATCTCGGGGCTGTTCTACATCATCGGCGGCCAGTACCTGGTGAGCAAACTGTGGAACCTGGTCCCGATTTCCGGTTTCGGCGAGGGCCTGCAGGCATGGCGCTTCGTCATCCTTCCGGCGCTCATCGGCGTGGTAGGTGGCATCGGTGCCAGCACTCGCCTGTACCGTACCATCTTCCTCGAGGAGATCAACAAGGACTACGTGCGAACCGCGCGTGCCAAGGGGCTGTCCGAGCGCCGCGTGCTGTTCGGCCACGTGCTGCGCAACGGTCTCATTCCCATCCTGACGGGTGTGGTCGTCGCGATTCCCTCTCTGTTCATCGGCAGCCTGGTTCTCGAGTCGTTCTTCGGCATCCCGGGGCTGGGCAGCTACACGATCGACGCCATCAACGCGCAGG
>CAZNBS010000110.1:0-15487 GCA_964570955.1 uncultured Burkholderiales bacterium
ATCGCGAAGCCGCGCTTCAGGAGTTCCGTGTCGAGCAACTGCATCGGACCGTTCCGATCGTAGTACCCGCTGTCCCAGCCGACTTCGGTGCCCTGCCGGTACCAGCCTGCGCTGCAGCCGCCGCCGAACGAGTAGACCAGCTTGCGGTTCCAGCCCGAAGGCTGTGCGAACGGTGACGGTGCAGCGTCGGCGGCCGGGTTGTGCAGGATCGCGATCTGGTAGATCGCCCGGTTGATCGTTCCGGTTTCGATGCGCACCACGAAGCGCACGTTGCGCCCTTCGACGGTGATCCACCCGGCGTCGCCGGGCAGACTGTTGGGCGTCGTCGTAGGAACGAAACGCTGCTGCGACGTGGACCAGTAGGCGTACTGCGTGCGGGTCGATGACGAGCACACGTCCCAGTTCAGCGGGTTGCCCAGGCGGCTGCCATCGGGCAACACGAACGACGCGGTCTCGCAGACGAACGGACGCTCGTGCGGGCCCGAGAAGACGGGCCCCGAGACCGCGTGGTTCGACAGCGTCAGCTCGCCGCTCCCCTTGTCGGTGTCGTAGCGCGCCACGACGAGGTTCGATCCCGTCCTGAGCGTGTACTTCGCCTCCGACTTGTCCATCAGCCCGATCAATGCGTTCTCGCCCGTCTTCGCGCGGAACTTGCCGGTCACGTCGAAGCCGTTCAGCAGCACCGACACCTTGGCCGGGTCGCTGCCGGCAGGCACGTCAACTTGCAACAGCACGTCGTCACCGCTGACCATGGCGGGCGGCGCCGACAGCGACTTCACCGTGAGGCTGACCGGCGGCGGCGGCGGAGGCGGAGGCGGTGGTGGGGGAGGCGGTGGCGGAGGTGGAGGTGGCGGGGGCTCGGGTGTGGGCGTCGGCGCGGGTGTAGGGGTCGGCGTCGGCGTCGGTTCCGGGGTCGCAGTCGATCCGCCGCCACCGCATCCGGCAACGAAAAGGGCCGTGAGCGCCACGCAGATCGAGAGGCGTACACGCCGGCGGATCGCCGTCGGAGCGATGGCGACCGTGCAGGGCGCATCGATTCGGCTGGAGGTCACGGCTTGCTTCATGGTGAGTGGCGTCGACGAAGTGCGCGCCCTGTGCATTGACGGTTGCTGGATTCTAGCCGTCCGTCGCCCGTTGTGTGGTGCCCGTCGCGCCGGCCTGCGACGTTCGTCACGAAAGCGCGAGAGTCGATGACGATAGAATTCTCTTGCGCCGGCCGGTCGCCTTGCCGGGCCGGGTCACACGTTCATTCGCAGGTTTGCCCAGGTGCCATTTCCGGAGACTCCATCCACCCTGCTGGCGGGCGATCGCGGCGCATTCGCGCAGGGCCTGCGCGCGTGGGTGAAGCCGTTCGATGCGTCGCGCGAACGCGTGATCGCCGGCTGGCTGCGGATCGCGTTCTTTTCGTCGATCCTGTTCAACCACACGGTCAAGGTCCGCTACGATTTCCTCGACGAGCGGATGTGGGTGGTCTGGGCGCAATTGCTGCGCGACTTCGGCGCGGTGGGTTTCTTCCTGCTGGCAGGCGTGTCGCTGAAGGGCAAGATGCTCGCCAACCCGCGCGCGAAGATGCCGAGCAACCTGCTCAAGCTGGCCGTCGCGGCGGCGGCACTGGCGGCGTTCGACATCCTGTTCACCGTCGCCAAGGGCGGCGAACCCCAGTCGCTGAAGCACCACTTCTACGCCGCGCTCTACGACAGCAACCTGTGGTTCTTCGTTGCCTACGCGTTTGCCGGGCCACTGCTGCTGAGCCTGGATCGCCGTGGCGTGCTCTGGACGTCGGCCTGCTGCCTGCTGTTCATCATGTTTCCGGCGAACCGGCTCCTGTCGCCCTACATCCTGCAGACGATCAGTCTCGCCTTCGTCTGCATGGCGATCGGCACCGGGTTGCATGGAAGACAGGCGAATCCGGTGGCGGCGTTCGCCGTTGCCGCGCTGGTCTACGTCGCGCGTACCTGGCTCGACGATTACGGCCAGCCGGCATATCCGGCCATCGACGTGGTCCTGCGGATCGTCTACGGCGTGGCCTGCTTCCTGGTGCTGAAGGCGATTGCGGATCGCATCTGCCGGCACACGAAACCGCCGGGCTGGTCCACTTACCTGTTCGTGCCGTACCTGGTCCAGTTTCCCGTGATCGCCATCGTGACGGTGGTCGTCACGATGCTGTACGCCGGCACCGTTCACGTGAACATGCCATCGATCTTCTTCTCGTTCTGGAGTTCGCTCGGATTCATGCTGGCGGTGTTCATGGTCTCGATGGTGGCGTCTTTCGCGATTGCCTGGTGCCTTAGGCGCTTCGACATCCGTGTCTAGGTTTCTGGTCGCACTGCTGTTGGCATTCGCTGCGGTCTCGGCGCATCCGGCGACAACCGCTCCCGCGGTACCGTGCGAGCGACCGGTGATGGTGTTCGGCGATGCGACCGTGCTGGGCCGGGGCGTGACTGCGCCGGCAACGAATGGGCTGGTTGCACGGTTGCGCCTGTTCTTCGCGCGGATCTGCCACGAGAACCCTGCGTTCGAAGTGTTCGCGCGCGACAACGGGCGTTTCGTGGACGATGTGGCCGGGATGCGCGAGAAGCTCGGACGCAAGCCCGGTGCCGTGGTGTTCGTCCACTATCCGTATGCCGATCTCGCATCCGGAGTGCCGGTCGACACGCTGCTGGACGCTTATCGCCAGCTTGCGGAGACCTGTCGGTCGAGCGGCGCCACCTGCATCATCGGAGGCCAGCAGCCGGTCGATGCGCTTCCGCCTGGGATCGATGCCAGTCAACTCGATCTCGAACGCCGCGCGTCGGCGGCGCTCGGCAGCACCTTTCTGCCGCTGTATCGTTACTTCCAGTCGGAGGCCGCAGGCCGAAGGCTGATGGTTCCGTTCGACTCCGGGGATGGGCGGCTCGTCAACGACGAAGGCCACGAAGTGTTGTTCGAGCTCTTCCGGCGGCGGCTCCTCGAACGCGTGGATCGATGACGCTACGCTCGTCGAGGTCATCCTGCCAAAGGGACCGATTGAAGCACGATCATCGTGATGTCTCTGCAATTCCGGTCAGGCCGCCAACAGTCCGGGAGAGCACCGTTCCATCAGCGCGCGCGTGCTGCGGATGTTGCCGCGGCTCGAGGCGCCGAACACGACCGACCTGATCTGCGGATGCGCGCAGATCCATTGGATGGCCTCTTCGGGCGGAATCGCGCCCGACGCGAACACCGACATCGCGATCGCGCGAAAGCGCCGCTCACGCAGGACGCGCTCGTACGCGTCGATGCCACCGCACATGCGGAAGCCGATCTTGTTGATGTTGGCGCAGACGATCGGGTTGTCGATGCCCACTTCGTCGAGCACGTCGAGCAGCATCGGCAGGTTCATCGTGATGAAGCCGGGCTCGGCGCCGTAGCGTGCCTTGACGTGGTTGGCGAAGATCCTGAAGGCCTCTCCGAAGCCCAGGCCGAGAAGGAAGTCGACCACCACGTTCTGCAGGAAGACCACCGGCGTCTTCAGGCCCTGGAACATCTTCATCTCGGCATCGATCAGCAGCGTGGTGACCCCCTCGATGTCCTTCTTCGCCAGCGACATGCCGCCGCGCATCGCCGCATCGAGCAAGCCCTCATCGGGCAGGAAGCGCTTGACCGCACCGAGCATCCCGTAGTCGGTCATTGCGTTCGCGTACTTGTGCGCGTACGGCATGCACGGGTAAAAGAGAAAGTCGTGGTAGCGGACCGGGTCGGCACGCACGTGCGAGGCGATTTCCGCGATACGGTCGTGCGTAGTGCACATGAACGTGCGAATCCCCTCATCGTAGGCAGTGTCCAGCACGTCGATGATCGCCTGCGTATCCTGGAAGCGCATCGCCTGCGCCCGCGCCTTCTCCTCGGACATGTGGTTCA
This sequence comes from uncultured Burkholderiales bacterium, assembly GCA_964570955.1. Classification (GTDB taxonomy): domain Bacteria; phylum Pseudomonadota; class Gammaproteobacteria; order Burkholderiales; family SHXO01; genus SHXO01. Next base: position 3,880 of record CAZNBS010000110.1, read on the forward strand.
CGCCGAAGAACTGGTTGTCGCCGAACAGCAGCCTGTCCATCATTTCACTCCCGCTGCCGGTCGCAGCCATGACATCCACCCCGTTCGCCGTGGAACCGGTGCGCGCGTACCCCGCTCGCTACGCGGCCCGGCCTCGGCATCGGCGATCATTTCCGCGATCACGCGGTCGGTGATGATCGCGCTGCGAAACGAGTTGACGTTCCCGGTGTCGCGCGCGGCGACGCGCCGCACGAAGTAGTCGAGTTGCGCCGAATATTCCTCGCCGCGGACGTAGAACCATACGGGCGGAGTCATGTCGGTCGTGTAGCGCACGTTCCAGCCAGGCCGGTAGCCTTCGGGTACCGCGGCGCCATCGCGCAAGTAGATCTGACATTTCTGACGATCAGCGTAGATGCGCCCGGCCGTGCCCCAGATCGTCAGTTGCGTGCTCATCTTCCGAAACGACTCGTCACTCCAGTTGACCGAAACCTGCGCGGTCTTGCCGCCATCGAAATAGAGCGTTCCATAGACCTCGTCCTCGGTATCCCGGGAGAAGATCTTGTTCAGTGCCGTTCCGCCCACGCCGATCGGAGCGCCGAAATACCAGTTGACCAGATTGATCGGGTGTGCGGCGTAGTCGTAGAGACAGCCGCCACCCTCCGCACGCTGGGTGCGCCAGGTCGATCCCTTCGGCTTGAGGACCACGGGCCCGTAGGCTTCGGCCTTCACGTGGGTGACCTCCCCGATCGCACCCATCTCGAGCAACCGTTTCACTTCCTGGAAGGCGGCCACGAAGCGGTAGTGATACCCGACCTGGTTCACGAGTCCCCGGGCCTCGGCAAGGCGGACAAGCTCATCACCTTCGCCCGGATCGAGGACGAACGGTTTTTCACAGAAGACGTGCAGACCGCGATCCAGCGCCGCCCGGACCATGCCGGCATGCAGACGCGAGGGCGTCGAAACCAGGACCGCGTCCAGTTCGGCTTCGGCCAGCATCGCCGGATAGCTGGTGAACGAGCGCACGCCGGTGTACTTGCCGAGGACGTCGACGACGTAGCCCGCCGGGTCGCAGACCGCCGTGACCTCAACGCCAGGGTGTGTCTTGATCATCGCGAGATGGGACAGGCCCATCTTGCCCAGACCGGCAACTCCGACCCGGATCATTCGATGGCTCCGCTGGGGAAAGGATGGCTGATGCTGTGTTGCATGGCTACATTGTCGTGTTCAGTCCTCTCGGGGCAGTATGTCAGATGCCACATCCGGGTGATCTTTCGAGTGACCGACAGGGTGCCCGCCGCCGACAAACGGAGCCGGTGAACCGATCTTCGCGGGTCGCTGTGTATCATTCCGACGCGATCCTGTGGGCCGTCGACCGCAGAAGATCGCCATCATCACCGTGACGAAGCGCAGGCAACCGAGATGCCGAAGATTTTGCTCATAAACAGCTACCACTACCGACGTGGCGGGGCCGACGTGGTCTACCTCGAGCAGGGCCGGTTGCTCCGCGAGATGGGGTGGCGAGTAGCCGAGTTCGCCATGCGTCACCCGAAGAACGAGTCATCCGAGTTCGCGGAACATTTTTCCGAGGAGATCGAGTATGGCCACGACTACAGCGCTTTCACGAAACTGCGCCATGCGGCCAAAGTCATCTATTCATTCGAAGCGGCGAGAAAGATCCGGGACCTGATTCACCGTGAACGTCCAGACGTCGTACACGCCCACAATCTCTACCATCACCTGTCGCCCTCCGTTGTTCGCGCTGCCAGGCAATGCGGCATTCCGGTATTGCTGACGACGCACGACCTCAAGCTGCTGTGTCCGGCAATCAGCATGCTGTCCAACGGCGAGATCTGCGAAGAGTGCAAAATCTCGGGACGTTTCTCGGTCGTGAGGAAGCGGTGCCTGAAAGGTTCGCTGGCGCTCAGCTCGCTGGTGTTCGCGGAATCGAGTCTCCATGCCCTGTCCGGCATTTACCGGAACTCGATCGACAGGCTCATTTCACCGAGCCGGTTCTTCATCGACAAATTCAGCGAATGGGGCTGGACCGACCCTCCGTTCAGCCACATACCGAACTTCGCCGACGTGGAATCGCTCACGCCATCGTTCGAACCCGGAAGACATTTCCTGTATTTCGGCCGGCTCAGCAAGGAGAAGGGTCTCGTCACGCTTCTGGATGCAGCGGCAAAATCGGGAGTGGAGGTGTGGTTGGTGGGCACGGGACCGATGGAAGCGGATCTCCGCCGTCAGGCCGAAGTGTCCGGTGCGCGTGTCCGCTTCTGCGGGTTCCAGAAGGGCGCAGCCCTATGGAATCTGATCCGCAGCAGCAGAGCAGTAGTTCTGCCCTCGGAATGGTACGAAAACGCCCCGCTCTCCATCCTCGAGGCCTACGCCTGCGGCAAGCCGGCGTTGGGGGCCCGGATTGGGGGCATACCCGAGTTGATCCGCGCAGGCGAGACGGGCGACATGTTCGAAAGTGGCGACAGCGACGATCTCGCCCGGGTTCTGCGGCACTTTGAGCAGGCGCCAGACCAGGAAGTCGAAGCTCAGGGACGCCAGGCGCGCGCCTGGGTGGAACGCGACTTCACCGTTCGAAAACATGTCGAACGATTGATCGAAGCGTATCGATTGGCGGGTGCGAGGATCTCCTGATGAAGGTCATGGTCCTCGGTTTGCGTGCCTTGCCCGGTATCGCGGGCGGAGTGGAGTCGCATTGCGAGCACCTGTATCCGTTGATTGCCAATGCCGGTGTCGACGTCGAAATCCTCGTGCGAAGCGCCTATGTCGCGCGCACTGCAGCGAGGCAATGGCGCGGCGTGCGGATCCGGCGTCTGTGGTCCCCGCGCAAATCCGGGCTGGAGGTGGTCCTGCACACATTCCTCGGGGTGCTCCACGCGGCGATGCATCGTCCCGACGTGCTGCATCTGCATTCGGTGGGTCCGGCAATCTTCACGCCGTTGGCACGACTCCTGGGGCTTCACGTTGTGGTGACGCATCACGCACCGGACTACGTACAGGCCAAGTGGGGAAGGCTCGGGAAATGGATCCTCGAGACCGGCGAGCGGATGGCCATGCGCTATGCCAACCAGGTGATCAGCGTTTCCCGACACGGAGCGGCCGAGTTGAATCGTCTGTATGGCCGCGAACCGGTCGTGATTCTCAATGGTGTGCCATTCATGGGTCCGACCGACTCGGGTGCCGTCCTCGACGAATTGCGCCTGGATTCGAGTCGTTATGTGCTTCACGTGGGTCGTGCAATTCCGGACAAGCGTCAGGACGATCTGATCGAGGCGTTTTCCCGGACACGACTGCCGGGCTGGAAACTGGTATTGGTGGGAGATCTTTCCGGCGACGACGCATACAGCAAACGCGTTCGACGAATGGCGGTGGGGCGTGCCAACGTTGTTCTTGCTGGATTCCGCAGCGGCGTGGATCTCCAGACATTGTTCACGAATGCCGGTTGCTTCGTTCTGCCCTCGGCCATCGAGGGACTGTCCATCGCGTTACTGGAAGCCTTGAGTGCGGGGCGGACCGTGGTCGCCAGCAACATTCCGGCAAACCATGAAATCGAATTGCCCGCGGACTGCTATTTCCAGGTGGGCGATATCGACGCAATGGCCACGGCGATGTCCACGATCCTCGATACGGTTCCGCCGCAGGTCTGGAAGGCGCTGCAGTCGCGTGTTCATGAGGAATACGATTGGTCGAGAATTGCCGAACAGACGGTCCAGTTGTATCGTGATTTCCACAGTGAGCGTCTGTAACACAGCACTCCTGTCCGGTTAAAAAGTAAAAGCATCGCGAACGTGCCACCACAGAGATTTCGGTGCAACCGCCCGGAAAGTCGCCCCAGTGCTTGAGGCGCTCTCCGAAAACCGACCCTTTCGCACCGTAACTGTCGAACTCGGGCGTTCACGTCGCGCAGCTTGTCTTGTATCCGGTCGGATCTGAATTCCACATATCTTGGAGTCCCGTCTGGTCATCAAGTCTACGCGGCTAACCATGATGAGCCAAGAAACATACGCAAGAATATCTCCACATATGGCAGTAAGTCGTCTGTGCCAAGCGGCCCCAAGGGCAGCGCGTATGCGAAGAACAGTGTATTGACCAATCGCGAGTCCGTCCTTAATTCGCATCTTCCCTGTGTCAAATGAAACATTATGACAAGGCAATTCGACACGAAAATGAGATGACACCACCTCGAATAGTCGATGCCAAGCCAGAACAAGAGAAGGGTAAACCAGGTCGCCAGGAACAAGCTATCCAGCGGGAGTCTGTTCGAACGATAGAAATGTATCAGGAACACGGACGGCGCCAACGCATAAAACGCCAGTGTGGCGTACTGAAATCCCGTCAGGTTGGAGCTCGGTTCGAACAAACCTCTCTGCCAGACTTCCATCCCCCTGTCCACCCATGCGGGAAGAATACTGGAGAGATCCGCATCCGTGTTGCCGAAAAGAAGTACCGCGGCGGCGCATGCGACTGGAGTGATGGAAAACCTTCCGGACAACACGGAAATCCTGAATGGACGTCTTCCATTATGGACAACAATCAGAATCATTAGGAGAACAGGGAACGCGAAGACGAAAACGGCTTCGTGAATGAGGACACCTATTCCGAAGAGCAAGCCTGCCAGGAAGGTCGATCCCTTGAGGATCAAGAAGAGCGAGATAATCGCGAGGATTGTCGTCACGTGATCAAATCGCCCAACGTCGTAGGAGAGTTGCATTATTCCTACCGGACTGAAGACCAGAATGAACTTGACAACGTCACCGATCATCTTGTCGCGAAGCGGTTCTCGATCGAATACCCGTTGTATTAATGCAAGACCAGCAAGAACGACTGCCAGATCGAGCAAGACGACAAAGGTAATAGCAAGAAATCGATCGTCGTTTGTAGCCTTCATAATCGGGTACAAAAGCGTGCCGAGCATTCCACGCTTGACAAAACCAAGTTCGAAATAGTTGACGTAGTATTGCGCCATCTTCCATGGGATAAAATTTTCCAGACTTCTATCTCGAACGGCAAACGCCAGGCTGAGCGATAGTCCGAATGCCCATGAAAGCAGAGATAGTCCCAGGAAGTTCCGCGATGTGAACTTGATGATGTTCATGCGACTCGACTCGCGTCATCTTGATGCTTGCGTGCAGAGACGACAAAGGCAAGGCCGAGCAGCACTGCAAACCAAAGCGTCACCATTCGAATGACAATCGTGGCAGCGATTGCTTCCGGAGGTTGGACTCCGCCCGCAATCAACGAGGCAACCATCGACGCTTCGGTGCCGCCGAGGCCTCCAGGCAGGAAACTCAGAGCACCGGTCAGCATCGAGATTGAGTAGACAAACACTGCGAATGTCATAGGAGCTTCGAACCCCATCCATTGCAGGATCAGGTGGAATGCCCAGGCCTCGGCGAACCATGCGCCGAGACTCAGACCCGATGCCCCGATAACGAGTAGTGGCGTGTGGCACCGGCGTGCTTGCAGGAGGATCTCGATAAGGGATCGAAGAAACATCGAGAGTCGGGAGTTGCCATGTATCGCACCATGCACGCGCATGAGAAGGCCCGCGGAGCAGAACAAGACAAAGGCAGTCAGCACGGCGGCAATGGCAATTGCGACGATCGGTCCTGCTTTGGGATTGAGCGTGAGACCCAATAGCGTGAGAATGATCACCGCCAACAGATCCGAAAGCCTCTCGCTCAGAAAAGCGGCAAGACTGGCCGGGTACGGTACGCCCCAGTGCGCAAGCAGTACACCACGAAGCGCTTCACCCGCCTTCCCGGGTGTCGTCGTGAGCGCAAAGCCAGCGAGGTAGATCTTCAGGCTCGGAAGCCATGGCACCGGGTGATGCATCGCGTGAAGGTATGCCTGCCAACGGAGGAAGCGCAGTGCGTAGTTCACCAGCGAGAGCAGTAAAGCGATAGCGGCGCCGACAACTCCGACCCTGGTCCCCGCGTTGACGACATCGCTCCATCCGCTCCACAGCGCAAAGCCCAGATATCCGGCGGCGGCGAGAAGCACCGACCAGAGGACGGCGCGATAGCGCCGTTGCGCACGCGGTACAGACCGGTCCGACATGAGAAAGAGCAATGTCGTGTTTCGAGTCACAATTTCATTCTCTTGAAGATGCTGTTCGGGATGCAGCGGATGGTCAGCATGATCCAGCGCCAGAACGTCGGTGCATAGACCACGTCAAATCTCCCGTTGATTCCGGCGACTATCTTTCTGGCGACTACCTCTGGCTGCACTAGCAGGGGGGCAGGGAGCGGCAACCCCTGTGTCATCGGCGTCGCCACGAAACCGGGTCGAATGTCAGTCAGCGATACGCCGGCTTTGAAGAGCCTCGCACGCAGCCCTTCACAGAAAACCGAGACCGCAGCTTTTGCGCTGCCGTAAACGTAGTTGCCTGGACGCCCCCGATCACCTGCTACGGAGGTGATGACAGCGATGGCTCCGCCCCCTTGTTGTTCAAATTGATTGGCAAGAATCGTAAGAAGCGCAATGACCGACGTCCCGTTGGTTGTGAATTCACGCAGCGCCAGACTGACATCGGTCTCGCAGGCGCGTTGATCCGGGAGCGTACCGTGCGCGATCAAGGCGATGTCGATTCGTCCGAGCGCCATCGATGCCGCACGGAGCATTTCGTAGTGGCACCTCGTATCCTCGGCACTCATCAGGAAGGTGTCTATGGCTTCGGCGCCTCGCACGATGAGGTCGCTGGCAAGCGCCCCCAGTTTCTCTTGGTTACGTGCCACCAGGAACAACCGTGCGCCTTCCGACGACCAGATGCGGGCGCAGGCCGTGGCGATCGCGGAGGTCGCGCCAACGATCAGAATTCGTCTCACTGTGTCACTCGCTTCCAGAATCGGGACATCAGCGCCGGATCGCGGGCGGCTTCGATCATCTTCCAGGCGGGGTAACCGCGCCGGAAGTCTTTCCCGTCGATGTGTGCATCTTTGGCGGGATAAATGCGGCCGCCCACTTCACGGACGATGGCGTCGAGCCTAGGAAACAGGCTGGCGGTCAGTGACGTGCTCTGCGGAAAGTCGAGCGCAAGAGTGGTGCCAGGTCCCGGGAAGGATAGCAGGCCGGGTGACATGATCTCGCCACAGCGCTTGAGTACCGCAAGGAAAGAGCCCGTTCTTGATTGGGCAATCGCGGACAGAAGTGCACGAACTCCGGCTTCAGCCTCGGCCTCCGGAATCAGAGCCTGATATTGCTGGAAGCCACGTCTGCCATAGATGCGGTTCCACATGCAGATCGCGTCAAGCGGATAGAAGAACCGGTCATACCCGCTGGAGGTGTGCAGACGCGATGCCGCGGCCTTGCGCCAATAGAACTCGTTGAAGGCACGCACGGACGCGCCTCCGATCAGCGGCGTTGGAAGGCTGAACGGGATAGTCAGTTTACGCGTGCTCTCGACTTCCAGTGGGCCAGTGTCCGAAAAGTCACCGGCCACGTATAGACCGCGACCTATTGACTTCCCATCTGCCGTGCAGTCGATCCACGAGACACAGAATTCGTGCTGCTCATCGAGTTCGTCCGACAGCGCAAAGAACTCGTCGAGATTTCCGAAGCGCTGACTTACACTGTCAATTTGGCTCGAGCGAATAGGCATCAGCTGGATTTCCGCCCACTCGATAATTCCCGTCAGCCCAAGACCTCCAATGGTGGCATTGAAGAGCGCAGCGTTTTCATCCGGTGAACAGGTGATCCGTCCGGAGTCAGATCTAAGCAAACCGAAACGGCGAACATGACAACCAAAGGTGCCGCGGCGGTGATGGTTCTTTCCGTGGACATCATTGGCAATCGCACCGCCGAGTGTCACATATTTCGTCCCCGGGGTCACCGACAGGAACCAGCCTCGAGGGACCGCCACCGCAAGGATTGCTTCCAGCGTGACGCCGCACTCTGCTGTCAACACGCCGGCGGACCAGTCAGCGCTGAGGAAGCGATCGAGAGTGCGCGTGTGAAGAACGTGGTCGCTCGCGGCCAGACAGCTGTCTCCGTAACTGCGTCCCGATCCGTAGACAAGAGTCGATCCGTGGCGTTCCCTGAGGGCACGGAAGACGGCTTCAAGATCAACTCTCCAGTGGCAGGCGATCGGGATCTGGGGAAATGCAGGATAGTTACCCCAGGACAGTAGTCGATTCTTGCTCACGTCGCTGCCAGAAATACCAATGCGATCAGCGCGCCGACAACGAGGCTCGGTCGATCGCGGACCGCGAATATCACCGGGTCTTCGTCCATCACACCACGATGCGCAAGCATCCAGACGCGGCTGATCCATGTCAGCATCAGTGGGCAGGCAAACCAGATGATCTGTTGGTGTCGATACAGCTGCGCTGTCTGCGCATCGTTGACATAGAGCGCCAGGACCATCACTGCCATGTAGCCGGATGCTGCGCCCAGGGAGGCAATCATCGGCAAGTCAGCGGCAAAGTAGCCACGGCCATGTGCCTTGTTGTTGTTCGCGCTTTGAGTACGAACATGAAACAACTCCGCGTAGCGCTTCACCAGTGCAAGACTGAGGAAGAGGAACATCGAGAACGCAAGAAGCCAGAACGACAAGGCGATGCCGAGTGCGATGGCACCGACAATGATTCGCAGCGTGTAAAGCGCTGCCAGGGCCATCACGTCGATGACCATTCGACGCTTGAGCCATAGTGAGTACGCGAGCGTAAGCGCGTAATAGCATGACAGACCTAGCGTGAAGGAGATAGGCAACAGCGAGGTTCCCAGCCCGAACGCAATAACCAGCAGCAGTGGAAACGCGATGAGACCAGACCGGATGGGGAGCTGTCCCGACGCGAATGGACGTGAGCGCTTTCGGACGTGGCGGCGATCATCGTTCAGGTCGAGCAGGTCGTTCAGGATGTAGACGCTGGACGCACACAATCCGAAGGCGAAGAAAGCGGTCAACGCTTCGAGAAACGACGACCAATTGGTGTATTGGTGCGCAGCCAGCAGGGGTACGAAGATGAGAAGGTTCTTGAGCCATTGATGCAGGCGAAGCGCTTTGGCCCAGTCGCGCAGCGTGGCTTGGGGCGATCCGATGACCGCAGCCACATTGCCCAAGGCTCGGGCTCGTCGTTCAACGGAGCGCGATGCGTTGACTACATAGGCCTCACGCGCGACCTCCCACACGGGCAAATCGTCGCGGGAGTTTCCGGCGTAATCGAATCCGCGTTCTCCGAAGTACTCCACCAGCACGTCGCGCTTGGTGTGGGAAGAAAGGTTTCGTGCGCCATCGGTCGCGATAACATGGTCAAAGAGACCCAGGTGCGTGGCGACCTGATCCGCCAGCAAGTGATGACTTGCGGTGGCGAGCACGGTAGTTCGACCGCGCTTACGTTCGCGCTCGAGGAACTCCAGGACCGACGCGTCGTAGGGCAGGATGGCGACGTCGATGTCGGTCGCATTGGTCAATTCGTGCTTCAGGGAAGCCTTGCCGCGAGCGAGCCACTGCAGCGGCACCAGGAGGCGATGGGGTTGCTCGTGAACGAACACCAGCGCCGTCTCCATCAGCAGATCGGTACGGAGCAACGTTCCATCAAGATCTATGATAAGCGGCGGCTCTTTCATCCGCTGGCTCCGAAGTGAAGATGATTACGGGCTCACCGCTGGTTGCGCCGACACGGTAGCATCGATGCCCATGGAGAAACGCCCTCGCTCTGCCGATCAACTGAGCTCTGTCGGCTTACGTCAACTCGTCGCAGATCCCCGATTGGGTACGGGGGCCTGGCCGGTTATCGGAACACTTGCCATGCCGGCACCGCGCCAACGCCAGGCAATCAGGCCGAGGCAGAGCGCCGCCAGCAGTTGCTGGCTGGGTAGCGAGATCGGCGCATTGTCGTACAGCAGCATGACGATCAGCATCGATGCCAGGGCGAACAACGCCCGGCAAAATGCCCGATCGGGTCCCGGCCGGGCAGATCGCACGAGCCGCAAAGCGGACATGGCTGCCGCGCCGTACATGCCGACGAGCAGCAGCAGGCCGACCAGACCCTGGTCCCAGAGAACCGCCGACACCGCCGTCAGGCCGATGTGCATCCCGCGGTGTGCCTGATCCATGTGCCCGGCATCGGTTTCGCCGAGGGCGTCGAACGAACTGCCCAGTCCGTGGCCGAAAACGATGCCGACCGGATCCGACAGGCGCTGCTGCGCCAGCCAGTATGGATAGACCGAAGTCCGGTTCAGGCCGGACTCGAAGTACCCGACATTGCCGAAATTGTAGGCAATGGTGGCTTCGAAGATTCTGCCGACCGATTCCCCTGGCGGCGCGTTGATCAGCAGGTATCCCCAGCCCAATGCCGCGAGCAGCGCCAGCGCGGACAGCGTGCTCGACACGAACCTGAACAGGTTGGCGCGAATCAGATCGAAATTGGCCGCCGCGAAGGCCAGGGGTATCAGGACGATGATCAATTTGACTTCGCCCAGCATCAATGGAAGCGTGACGAGAGTGCCCAGCAGCAACAGACGCCGCATCGGCAGCACTCCGTCGCGGTAGGCGGCCAGCAGGTAGGCGAGCGCAGTGATCAGCAGCAGGGCCAATGCGCCGTTGCTGCCGCCCCCCTTCAGCGAGCCTTCCAGGGTTCCGACGATGATGTCGATGGCTTCGACATTGGGCATGCCTTCCCGTGCGGGAACGAGGACGACGCGCTGATACAGGGCCATCGGAAATTGCAGGCAGGCAAGGAGGACCAGAAACCCCCACCAGCGTCGAACGGTGGCCGCAGCGAACGGAACCACGGCGAGCACGAACAACAGCCCGAAGTACTGGTAGTACCGCTTGATGGCCCTGATGCCTTCCATCAACGGGCCATCCGAGTGGGCGATCGACAGCAGCCCCGTGACGAAGAACAGCACGGCGATGATGACGAACGCCGGCGGTGGTCGTGCGAATCGTTCCCTGCCGACTGCGGCATACAGGATCGCGGCACCGGTCAGATAGAAGCCCAGCAGCGAAAACAGCCAGCCCGCCTTTTCGAGCGCGGGCACGAACATCGTCACCGGCCCGCTCACCAGGAGCACGCCGACCAGGACGATCCAGATGACGAGCGGCAGCGCATTGAGCAATGCAACGCCGACAATGGCGCCGACCGCCAGCATGATCGGTATCGGCCTGCCGGTCGCGATCACGAATCCGATGAACAACGCGGCCACGACGAAGGCCGCCACGATCAGGCTGCCCGCGAGAGCGTCGTGGCGCAATCCGGCGAAGCGGTTGTCGAGCCGCAGCAGCATCGCGGGTACCCGGGGTCAGTAATCGTTCAGCGTGGTGCCCAGCACCGTTGCTCCCGAACCCGAGAGGATCGACGCAAGCTGCCCGAGTTCCGGACTCTTCGTGACGTCCTTGCGGCCGACGATCAGCACGCCCCTGGCGCACCGGGCGATGACCTGGGCGTCCGCCGCCTGCTGTGCCGACGGGGTGTCGATCAGGATCACGTCGTAACGGCTGGAGAGTTCGTTCAGCAATAGAGCCAATTCCTCGCGGCCCAGCAGTTCCAGGGGGTTCGGCGGCTGGGGGCCGGAGGGCAAGACCGCCAGCTCGGGGAAGTGCTCGATGCGGGCGATCTCCTCGAATCCGGCTCGACCGCTCAGGATGCCCGACAGCCCCATCCGGTTGCGC
>CAZNBS010000111.1:0-2947 GCA_964570955.1 uncultured Burkholderiales bacterium
CTGGAAGATCGGCACACCGAGCGTGCGCTCGAGCACGCCGCGCACGTCCTCGGAGGGATAGGTGACCGGCTCCAGCCCCCGGCGCCGGCGCAGGTAGGGATGGATCATGCCGCCCTGGATCGGCCCCGGACGCACGATGGCGACCTCGATGACCAGATCGTAGAAGCGCACCGGGCGCATGCGCGGCAGCATCGCCTGCTGCGCACGCGATTCGATCTGGAACACGCCCACCGTGTCGGCGCGGCCGATCATCTCGTACACCGCCGGATCCTCGGCCGGCACGTCGGCGATGGCGAAGGGTCGGCCGTGCCAGCGGCTCGCCAGGTCGAGGGCGCGGCGAATGGCGGTGAGCATGCCGAGTGCGAGCACGTCCACCTTGAGCAGGCCGAGCGCGTCGATGTCGTCCTTGTCCCACTGGATGATCGAGCGCTCCGGCATTGCCGCGTTCTCGATCGGCACCAGCCGCGAGAGCGGGCCGCGCGCAATGACGAAGCCGCCCACGTGCTGCGACAGATGGCGCGGGAAGTCGACGACGGTGTGCACCAGTTCCAGCAGACGGCGGATCGCCGGGCTGTCCGGATCGAAGCCGCACTCGCGCAGGCGCTCGGGGCGTACCTGACGCACGTCGCCCCAGGCGAGGTTCTTCGCCAGCCGATCGACCTGGGCGAGATCGAAGCCGAGCGCCTTGCCGAGGTCGCGCACCGCGCTCTTGGCGCGATAGCGGATGACGGTGGCGGTGAGTGCGGCGCGCGCGCGGCCGTACTTGCGGTAGATGTACTGGATCACCTCCTCGCGCCGCTCGTGCTCGAAATCGACGTCGATGTCCGGCGGCTCGTTGCGCTCCTTCGAGATGAAGCGCTCGAACAGCATCTCCATGCGGGCGGGATCGACCTCGGTGATGCCCAGGCAGTAGCACACCGCCGAGTTGGCCGCCGAGCCGCGTCCCTGGCACAGGATGCCCTGCTCGCGGGCGAAGCGGACGATGTCGTGCACGGTGAGGAAGTAGGCCTCGTAGCGCAACTGCGCGATCAGCCGCAGCTCGTGCTCGACCATGCGCCGCGCCTTGCCGAGGTCGAAGGGCTGGCGCCCGGTGAAGTGGCCGCCCCAGCCGGCGCGCGTCTGCGCGGCGACCTCGGGGGAGGGGACGACATCCGGTGCGAGCGGCGCGCCGAAGCGCCACGCGAATCCTTTTTCGGTCAGTTCGCGCAACCACTGCGCGGACGTGCGCCCGGTCGGCACGATCTCCTCGGGATACTCGTAGCGCAGCTCGTCGAGCGAGAAGCGGCAGCGCTGCGCGACGTTGATGGTCTCGAACAGCAGTTCCGGCGGATACAGGCGGGCGAGCCGCTCGCGGCTGCGCAGGTGGCGCTCGCCGTTGGGGAACAGCGCCTGGCCGCACTGCGACAGCGGCCGTCCCACGCGCACCGCGGTGAGCGCATCCTGCAGCGCGCGCCGGCCGCGCACGTGCATGTGCACGTCGCCGGCAGCCACCAGCGGCACGCCGCTCTCGCGCGAGAGTGTCTCCAGTTGCGCCAGGCGCTGCGCATCGCTCCCGTCCAGCAGCAGTTCGGCGGCGACCCAGCAGCGCCCGGGAAAGCGCGCGCGCAGCCAGGCGACGTCCGCTTCCGGCTGCTCGCCCGGCAGCAGCAGCGCCAGACAGCCGGGCAGGCCGTCGTCGAGATCCGCGCGCGCGCAGCGGTATTCGCCCTTGCCGGCGCGGCGCCGGGCGTCGGTGATCAGGTCGGAGAGATTGCCGTAGCCGTCGCGATCGGTCGCCAGCAGCACCAGCCGCAACCCGTCGTCGAGGCGCAGCTCCGTCCCCACGATGAGCGGCAGCCCGGCGTCCTTCGCCGCGACGTGCGCGCGCACCACGCCCGCCAGCGAGCACTCGTCGGTGATCGCCAGTGCCGCGTAGCCCAGCCGCACCGCGCGCTCCACCAGTTCCTCCGGGTGCGAGGCCCCGCGCAGGAAGCTGAAGTTGGTCAGGCAGTGCAGTTCGGCGTAGGAAGGGGACATGGCGCACCCGATGGCTGTGAAAATATACAGCAATCGGATTCCCGTCGTCGTCCTGCCGAATGCCGGGACCCACGTATGCCACCCGAGAGGAATTCCACGGCTGGATTTCGGCTGTCGCCCAAATGACGGTTGTCAGCACCAACCAACAGGCTTCACGCAACCCAGAATTCTACAAACCAGAATGTCGTGCTGACATCCAACATCTGCGTCTGTAGCGGCCTTTAGGCGCAGCGCTGAACGCGGCCCTGCAATCCAGAACGACGAAGTTCGACCACAAGAGAAACAGAATAAGCATCGCTTGAGGCGACGGGTTCAGGCTGTCCCATCGACGCTGCAGCAGCTAATCAATCGTACACGGGTCCGTTTGATGCTGAGCAACGTCTTACTCGAAATCGATTCGGCGGCGCTGACGGCGTCCAGGAATCTGCGCACGCCTTGATCGAAGTCAATACGGCACACGCGCGCAGACGTAGAAATAAGCTCACTGTCGAGCAAGCCGGTTCGAGGAACACCATGAGCAGAGCGACGCAGATTCTCGATCGAGCGGTCCTGGCGCGCAACGCGTTCGCCGTGCGCGTCTACACTGACCGCCAGCAGGCCCGTGTGCACGGTCATTGCCCGAAAGACCCCGAGCGTAGTGCCGGGCGTGCGTTGATCACTGATGCGGGCAGGAGGCGCATGGCCGTGCGAGCCCTGCTCGGCGCCTTTGCGCTGGTGACGGCGATTGCGGGACGCGCCGAGCCGAGCGTGGAGATGCTGGCCGACACTTGCGCGATGTGTCACGGCACCGACGGCAGGAGCGCCGGTGTGCTGGACAGCCTCCAGGGCAAATCCGCTCGTGACATCGAGCAGGACATGCTGAAGTTCAAGCATGCCGGGAAGGGCAGGATCATGGCGCCGATCGCCAGGGCCTACAGTGATGTGCAAATCC
>CAZNBS010000111.1:2957-5465 GCA_964570955.1 uncultured Burkholderiales bacterium
CTCAGCCTCACCACGGCCTCGGTGCAACAACTGGCGGAATATCTCGCCGCCGGGGGAGGCGGGAAATGACGATGCCTCGCGCGCGGGACCGTCGGCAGTTTCTGCGCAATGTCGCATTGTTGGCCGCAGGCGCCTCCGTCCCAGGTCTCTGGACTTCGGCCCGCGCCCGCGCCAAGGGAGCACGCGTAGTTGTGGTCGGGGGCGGATTCGCGGGGGCCACGTGCGCCAAGTACCTGCGCCGTGCCGATCGGTCCATCCAGGTCACGCTGGTCGAACGGGAGCGGCAGTACATCACCGGCCCGTTCAGCAATCTCGTGTTGGCCGGCGTACGCACCCTGAAGGACCTCACGCTCAGTTACGACCGACTCATGCGCGACCACGAGATCGACGTGGTCAACGGGGAGGCGGTGGCTATCGATCCTCCTGGGCACCGCATCACACTGCGGGATCGTAGCGTCCTGGCCTACGACCGACTGGTGGTGGCGCCGGGCATCGACATCGATTACTCGGCCCTCGCCGGCTATGACCAGCAGGCGGCTGGCGCGATGCCGCACGCCTGGATCCCCGGTCCGCAGACCGAACTGCTACGCCGCCAACTCGAGGCGATGCGTGACGGTGCAACGGTGCTGCTGAGCGTCCCGCCAGCGCCGCTGCGTTGTCCGCCCGGACCTTTCGAGCGCGCGAGTCTGATCGCCTTCTACCTCAAGTCTCGGAAGCCACGCTGCAAGGTTCTCATCTTGGACGCGAACGAGAGTTTTCCGGATCAGGAACTGTTTCTCGAGGGCTGGCGCGCGCTCTACTCCGGGATGATCGAGTGGGTTCCTGGCTCGAAGGGAGGCAAGGTCGTCCGGGTCGAGCCCGGTGCGATGACGGTGCACACCGCAGCGGGTTCGCACACGGCCGACGTGGTCAACATCATCCCGCCGCAGAAAGCGGGTGGCATCGCGGCGGTTGGCGGCCTGGCGAACGCCAGCGGCTGGTGTCCGGTGGATGCCCGCACGTTCGAGTCGACGTTGCATCCGGGAATCCACGTCATCGGTGATGCCGCGATCGGCGGAAAGCTGCCCAAATCCGCGGCAGTGGCCAATTCGCAAGCAAAAGTGTGTGCCATGGCCGTGGCCCAGCTGTTAGCCGGACAACAGGTCGGAGAGCCGTCCTTCGTCAACGCCTGCTACAGTCTGGTGTCGCCGAGCTACGGAATCTCGATAGCTGGGGTGTACGGGCTGACCCCGGAGGGCATCGCCCTGCTGCCTGATGCGTTCGGCACCAGCCCGCTCCGTGCTCCAAAGAATTACCGCGAGCGCGAAGCCCGGGACGCGGAAGGCTGGTACCGCAATATCGTGGCAGACTCGTTTGCTTGAGCCGCACAGTACGCACGCATTCGCTTCAGGCGCGTTTGGAATGGTGAATCTGGTTCTCTTTGTGCGTGAAGCTTGCGAGGACCACTTGGGCGATGAGCAGAACACTCGTGCGAGAGCCAACTTTGCGAGCACCCGGTGGGCGGAGCTTAGAAACCGCTGTCGGCGTGCCGGGGTGCAGGTGGGCACCATCGATGCATTGATTGCTCAGCTGTGCGTTCGACATCAACTTATGCTGTTGACTACCGACCGCGACTTCGACTACGTCGCCAAGCACTGTGCATTGAAACTCTGGCGCGCGTAGCGTGAAAGGCCGCCTGTGGGCGGCGGAAGATGGCTCGACCCTGTGTCGAGCAGCTGCGGTGAAGCCGCCGCGCGCGGCAGCTCAGCTTTCAGGAATTCGGGAAGATACCCGGGCCATCGAGGGAACCCGCCGCCCGCACCCGAGTCTGTCTGTCATGCGGCCACCGGGTTTCCACGGCCGCTCCTCTCGGCTACGCTACCCGCGCGCCACCGACGCAAGGAACCGCATGTCTCGACCCTATCGTCTGGCCGCCGCCGTGCTCATGCTGGCCGTGGTGCTTGCCGTACTCGTCTGGGCGTTGCGTGACGAGCGCGCTTCACCACCCGCGCCCGCCGGGTCGCCGCAGGCATCCGCCGAGGCCCCGGATGCCGCTCTCCTGCCGCCCGTGACGGTCGTGCGTGCGCAAGGCGGCGGCGTCAGCAGCTCCCTGCCCCTGACCGCGACAGTGACGACCGAGCGCAGCGCGGCATTGTCGCCGCGTGTGAGCGGCCTGGTGGCAGCGGTGCATGTCGACGCCGGCGACCGTGTACCAGCAGGAAAGGTGCTGCTGGAGCTGGACCCGGCGCTGGCGCGTCTCGCGCTGCAACGGTCCCAAGCTGCCCTGGAGGAGGCGGAGGCCGCGCACGCGGAGGCTCGCCGGCAGTACGAGGAGACACAGGAACTGGTCGAGCGCCGGCTCGTGCCGACTACGCGGCTGCCGGCTGCGGACGCGGCGATGCGCATGGCCGGTGCCGCGTACGAGCGCTTGCGCAGCGAGCATCAGCAGCAGGCGGAGACGCTGCGCCGGCACACGGTGGTGGCGCCGTTCGCAGGAGTGGTCAGCCGCAAGATCGCCGAAGTCGGCGA
>CAZNBS010000111.1:5475-15480 GCA_964570955.1 uncultured Burkholderiales bacterium
CTGTCCCCGCTCCGACGCCGATCGATCGCGAGGGCGGGGTGGAGACCGGCACCGCGGTGCTCGAACTGGTGGACACGCAGCACGTGCGCATCGACGTGCAGGTGCCGCAGGAGCACTACCAGGCCGTGCGCGTCGGCACGCCGGTCGCGGTGCGTCTCGATGCCGCACCGGGCGATGTGCTCGCCGGGCGGGTCGCGATGAGAGTGCCGGTCAAGGACCCGGAGGCACGCACCTTCCTCGCGCGCATCGACGTGCCGGATGGACACGAGCACATGACGCCTGGCATGTCCGCGCGCGTGTCCTTCGATCTCGGGGCGAGTGTGCAGGCGGTGAGCCTGCCGCGCGATGCGCTGGTGCGCCAGCCGGATGGCAGCAGCCTGGTATGGGTGGTTCAGGGTGAAGGACCGGACGCCACGGTGACACCGCGGCAGGTGGAGGTGGGTCGCCCCCTGGGTGGGGAGGTCGAGATCCGCAGCGGCGTGCAGGCCGGTGCCAGGGTGGTCCTGCGCGGCAACGAGACGCTCGAGGAAGGACAGCGCGTGCGCGTGGTGGCGTCGGCGGCGATGGCGGAGAACTAGCGTGTTCGAGGCCATCGTCCAGCGCGGCACGCTGCTCGCGATCGGCGTGCTGATCGTCTGCCTGTTCGGCGTGCTCGCCGTGCTGCGGGTGCCGGTGCAGATGATCCCCGACCTGGAGACGCGCGTCATCACCGTGCGCACCGGCTGGCCGGGTGCGACGCCGCAGGACGTCGAGAAGGAGATCCTGATCGAGCAGGAGGAATACCTGCGCAACGTGCCCAACCTGCAGCGCATGGTCGCCCGCGCGACGTCGGGCGAGGCCACGATCGAGCTGGAATTCTCCTTCGGCGTGGACCTGAACGAGGCGCTCATCCGCGTCAACAACGCGCTGAGCCAGGTGCCGTCCTATCCCGAAAACGTGGACGAACCGCGCCTGTACACGTCCTCGTTCTCCGCCAACGCTTTCATGTACTTCCGCATCGAGCCGCTGCCCGGCAATCCAAAGGGCGTGGACATGGACATGATGCGCGACTTCATCGACGACAATGTGCGCACCGCGATGGAGCGCGTGCCGGGCGTTTCCGAGGTCGACATCAGCGGCGGCGCGCCGCGTCAGGTGCAGATCCTCGTCGATCCCAACAAGCTGGCCGAGCGCAACATCACGCTCACGCAGGTGCGCGACGCGCTGCGCGCGCGCAACCGCGACATTTCCGGCGGCGACGTCAACAGCGGCAAGCGCCGCTACCTCCTGCGCACGGTCGGACGCTTCCAGGACGTGCGCGAGGTGGAGGATCTGGTCATTGCCCGGCGAGGCAATGCCACCATTCATCTGAAGGACGTGGCCACGGTGCGCCTCGACCACTTCGAGATCCGCGCCGAAGCCTACGTCAACGGACAGCCGATCATCTCGCTGTCCGTGCGCCGCGAGAGCGGTTCGAACGTGATCGCCATCAAGGACGCGATGATGCCGGTCGCCGCAGCGATCAGCCGCGACGTCCTGGAGCCGGCCGGCATGCGCATGGTGATGACCACCGACGACGTGCGCTACGTGCAGGCTTCCACGCGCAACGTGTGGACCAACCTCGGCATCGGCGCGCTGCTTGCCACGGTCGTGATGTTTCTGTTCCTGCGCTCGGGTACCGCCACCCTGGTGGGCGTGATCGGCATTCCGATCTGCACTATCGCCGCCTTCCTCGGACTGCTGCTTGCCGGGCGCACGATCAACGTGATCTCGCTCGCCGGAGTGGCGTTCGCGATCGGCATGACGTTGGACAACACCATCGTGGTGCTGGAGAGCATCGAGCGCGAGCGGCGGCGCGGTTTGGACCGACTGGCCGCCGCGATCGCGGGAGTGCGCCGGGTGTGGCCGGCAGTGCTGGCCTCCACCCTTACCACGGTGCTCGTGTTCACGCCCGTGCTGTTCCTGAAGGAGGAGGCCGGACAGCTGTATTCCGACGTGGCCGTTGCGATCTCGGCCGCGATCCTCGCCTCCATGTTCGTGGCCATCAGCGTGGTGCCCGCCGCCAGCGCACGGCTCGCCTTCGGCAGGACCGAGGGCACATCGGCGGACGGCGGATTCGACCGGCGCGTGGCGCGCGGCGTGTCCTGGGTGGTGCACACACGTCCACGCCGGCTGGGCGCCCTGGCCGTGATCCTCGCCGCGACCGCACTGATCATCTTCCGGGTCACACCCCCGGCGGAATACCTGCCCGAGGGCGAGGAGGCGAAGAGTTTCTCGATGATGATCGCCCCGACCGGCTACAGCCTGCCGGAGATGTCGGCCATCGCACAGCAGTTGCATCGCGAGTTCGAGCCCTACCTCGACCACGAACCGCAGCGCTTCGATCGTGGCGAGGCCGATGTGCCGGCGCTGTCCTACTTCGTGGTCTGGGTGCGGCCGCAGCAGTTGCGCATGATCGCGGAGACCAAGGACCCGCGCCACATCGACGCGCTGATGGAGGCGATCGGCGAGCGCTTCGCGCGCTACCCCGGCATGCGTTCGTTCTCGTCGCGCGGCTCCATCATCTCGAGCAACGACGGCGGCACGCGCAGTGTCGATCTCGATATCGGCGGCGCCGATCTGGCTCGGGTCTACGACGTCGCGATGGCTGCCTACCAGCGCGCGAACGAAGTGTTCGACGCGCCGCAGGTGCGTCCCGATCCGCCTGCGCTCACGCTCGGGCAACCCTTGCTCGAGCTGCGCCCGCGCTGGGAGCGCGCGGCCGAACTCGGACTCACCACCGAGGAGCTTGGCTACGCCGTGGCCGGTCTGTCGGACGGCGCCTACGTGGACGAGTTCTTCCTCGAAGACGACAAGATCGACATCTACCTGTACAGCACCACGCGCCCGGCCGAGGATCTGAGCGACATCGTCGACCTGCCGGTCCACACGCCGCAAGGCACGGTGCTTCCCGTCGGAGCGCTGGTGGACGTGGTGGAGACCGTGGACACGAATACGATCCGCCGGGTGGATGGCCGTCGCACCGTGACGTTGAGCATCATTCCGCCGCGCAGCGTGGCGCTCGAGACCGCCGTGGACGTGGTCCAGCGCGAGGTGATCGGACCGTTGCGCGAGCGCGGCGCGGTACCCGCCGGTGTCTCGCTCGACATCTCCGGCGCCAGCGACCGCCTGGAGGCCACGCGCGAGGCGCTGTCGGGCAACTACTTCGTGGCGGTGCTGCTGTGCTACCTGTTGCTGGTGGCGATCTTCTCGCACTGGGGCTACCCGCTTGCCATCATGACCACGGTGCCGCTCGGCATCGCGGGCGGAATCGCCGGGTTGTGGCTGCTCAACGCGGTGGGCGCCCAGCTGCCCGCATTCGGCCTGGCAGCCATCCGACAGCCGTTCGATATGATCACCATGCTCGGCTTCCTGATTCTGGTGGGCACGGTGGTGAACAATCCGATCCTGCTGGTGGACCAGGCATTGAACAACCTGCGCGAGGCGGGGATGCGCGCTGAGCAGGCGGTGGCCGACGCGGTCGAGGTGCGCCTGCGTCCCATTCTGATGTCCACCATCACCACGATCTTCGGCCTGGCCCCCCTCGTGCTCATTCCCGGTGCCGGCACCGAGCTCTACCGCGGCGTGGGCGCAATCGTCCTGTTCGGTCTCCTGTTCGCCACGCTGGTGACGCTGGTGTTCCTGCCGGCGTTGCTGGTCGAGGTGTTCAAGTGGCGGCGGCGCATCGGCGAGCGCATGCCGGCGCTGGACAAGGGTGCGGCGGCGCGATGAGGCGGAGCGCTCAGCCGAAGATGCCCTGCAGGTACCAGCCGCGCCGCCCGTCGCGTTCGCGGTAGATCCACAGCTGCCGGCCCTGCGTGTCGCTGGCGACGAAGTAGTCGCGGGTGACGTCGGCGCCATCCCACCAGCCGCTCTCGATGCGCTCGGGCCCGCCGTGCAGGATGAGCGGGCCTTCGAGCTGGGGATGATCCTCGCGCTCGCGCAGCCGGCGCGGCGGATCGAGCAGCCACAGCGGCCGCGGCGCGCGCGCGATGCCCGGTTGCGCGGCGCCGGGTTCGCACGCACGCCAGGCCTGCTCCGGCCGATGGTCGTCGCGGCAGGCGATGCCGTGCACGGCTTCCTCACCCAGCCGGGCACGCAGATGATCGACGATCGACCAGCGCTCCTCGTCGGGCAGCATCTCCTCCGGAAAGAGAGACAGGTTGCGCGAGGCGAGAGGACGCGATTCCTCGCTGTCGAACTGGATCGCCTCGACCCGCTCGGGCAGTTCGACCCGGGCGAGGCGCTCGCGCAGCAGGCGTGCGATGCGCTGCGGATCGCGCGTAGGACTGGAGAAGCCGATCTGTACGATGGTCGGCGCGCGTTCCTCGTGCTGCAACGTGAGCTTGAGGCGGGTCAGGCCGCTGCCCCGGCTGCGCAGGTGCCCGCTCAGTTCCACGATCAGGCGCTGGGCGGCGAACAGCAGCGGCTCGGTTTCGTAGACCGGCGCCGGCAGCGGCAGGCGGGCGCGGTAGTGCGCGGGCGGACGGTAGGGCGCGCGTGGATCGGGCAGGTGTCCGAGCGCGCGATCGAGTTCATCGAGCAGACCCTGGCCGAAGCGTCGGGCCACGCCCTCGCGCGGCAGATCGAGACAGTCGCCGAGGGCGCGCACGCCCATCAGCGCCAGCCCGTGCACGCAGTCTGCCGGCTGCGCGAGCAGGGTCAGCGGGAGATCGCGCAGCGCATCGGGCAGCTGCGCCGGCCCGGTCACTGCGCGGCTGATGCCGGCTCGTGTGAGCAGGCGTGCCGCGCCCGGCGTTGGGGCAGTGGCGATGGCGGCGGCATAGCCCAGCTCGGCCAGGCCCTGGCTCAGGCGCAGCTGCAGTGCGGACAGGCCGCCGAACAGGGCCAGGCTGCCTTCGATCTCCAGCAGCACGGCATCCGGTGCGTCGATGCTCACCATCGGCGTGAACTGGCCGGCCCAGCCGGCGATGCGTTCCAGCGCGCGGCGCTCGGCTGCGGGATCGCGCGGCCAGGCCTGCAGATCGGGACACAGGGCGATGGCGGCCGACAGGCTCATGCCGGCGGCAACGCCGGCGCTGCGTGCGGGCGCATCGCACGACAGGACCTGCGGGTGGTTGCCACCGCCGTGGACGACGAGCGGTCGGTCAGCCGGCGCCGTGCGCAGCAGAAGCTGCAGCGACAGATCGAGAAAGTGCAGACAGGACCACAGCATGACGGATACGCATCGGCACGGCGAGAACGCCTAGGCGATGCCCTGACGCGCCCGGCGCGAACGCAGGGGAGCGGCGCAGATGCGCTGCACGCCGCTGTCGGCGTATCCCGATGGAATGGCGAGCGGCTGCTGGTGACCGGGATCCAGCGCGAGCGGTGCAGCCCAGCCGCCTCCGCGCCGCTTGAGGACGTGCAGCGTGAGCCGGCTGCGTTCGCAAGCCAGTTGGATGCGCAGCGGCGCCGGCGAGGGCTGCGCCGCGCAGCGCAGGGGAGAGAACACCACGCCGACGCCCTTGCCCTGTTCGGCAGCCGCCTGCAGGCGACGCAGGGTGCGTTCCGTCGCGGCGCCAGGCCATGCAATCACTGCGGAACAGGCGCCCGAGCGCAGGCAACGCTCGGCGGCCCACAACGTGTGCGCGTCGGCACGCGACTCCACCACGATCAGGCGCGAGAGGTCCACTCCCAGGCCTGCGAAGGCCGGTGCATAGGGCAGGTAGGGCGGTGCGACCAGCACCAGCCATTTCTCCTCGCGTGACAATCGCGCCAGGGCCGGTGCGAGCAGGCGCAACTCCCCGATGCCCGGCTGGGCGACGAGCAGTTCGGTCAATGCCGCGCGCGGCCAGCCGCCACCCGGCAGCAGGGAATCGAGTTCAGCGAATCCGGTGGGTACGCTCTCGATCGCGACCTTTGCATACTGCTTCCCGCGCCAGATGGCAGGGTGCTGAAGGACGGAATCGAGAGCGGACATGAGGCAACGGATCGGACGGCGTGGTGCGACGAAGGCGAGGGCAGATCTCCGGCCTGACGGGCCGGGAAGGCGACGAGGACGATCTCACGGCGCGATCATCGTCGCCTGACCGTCCTCGCGCGCGGTGCGCCGTGTCCGCACTGCGCAGCAGCCCGCGTTCCCAAACCGGATCGCGGCGAGCGCTTTGGACCGGTCGCATCCCGCATCACAACGCCTTGCCATTGCGGATCACGCCCACCGCGATGCCTTCGATGGCGAAAGGGTCCGTCTTCAGGTCCACCAGGATCGGCGGAAAGTCGGGATTTTCCGCCATCAGCTGCACCTGATTGCCCTGCCGCCTGAAGCGCTTGACCGTGACTTCGTCACGCAGCCGTGCCACCACCACCTGCCCGGAACGGGCCTCGCGCGTGCCGTGCACGGCCAGCAGGTCGCCGTCCAGGATGCCGATGTCGCGCATGCTGGTGCCCTTCACCTTCAACAGGTAGTCGGCGCGCGGCTTGAACAGCGACGGATCGATCTGGTAACGGTACTGGACGTGCTGTTCGGCCAGGATCGGGTGCCCGGCCGCCACGCGCCCGATGACCGGGAGCCCGACATTGAAGCTGTTGCGCAGGCGGATGCCGCGCGAGGCGCCCGGCAACATCTCGATATAGCCCTTGCGCTCCAGGGCGCGCAGATGCTCCTCCGACGCATTGGCCGAGCGGAAGCCCAGTTGCCGGGCGATCTCGGCGCGCGTGGGCGGAAACCCGGTGGATTGCAGGAAATCGACGATCAACTGAAGCACTTCGGCTTGACGGGGTGTGAGCTCTTCCATGGTTGTTCTCATGATTGATTTTTCTTCATGTACTGTCAGTATATACATGAAAAGAACAAATGCAAACCACCCGCCCGCGCTTGCCATTGACATCGCGGCCGGCATTGCCGGCAGTGCGTCGTCGGCGTCAGCACCAAGCTGGTGCGATCGCACTGTTGCGGTGCGTGCGGCGTGGACCCGATGCCATCCTGGAGACTGTCCGCAGTCGCGTCGACACCGATTTAAGTCGATGAGCTGAAAGACATATGCGATACGGATGAGACGCCGTAATCCCTGCGGCACGCTTTGTGCGATGCAGGTGCGCGTGCCGCGTTGCAGTGCGACCCAGCGCACTTGGACAGCGCATGGACCTGCGGCTCGAACAAGTCCATCCACATGCTCATCTACAGGGGGTAGACCCGATGCAAAGACGCGATTTTCTCAAGATGACCGCAGCGATGGCCGGTGCCGCCACGCTGCCGGTATCCATCGAAGCCTTCGGCGCGAAGGATCCGATCAAGGTCGGCGTGCTGCATTCGTTGTCGGGCACGATGGCCATCAGCGAGACCGCACTGAAGAATACGGCACTGATGACCTTCGAGCAGATCAACGCCGCCGGCGGTGTGATGGGCCGTCCGATCGAGCCGGTGATCGTCGATCCGGCCTCCAACTGGCCGCTGTTCGCCGAGAAGGCGCGACAGCTGATCACGCAGGACAAGGTCGCCGCAGTGTTCGGCTGCTGGACGTCGGTGTCGCGCAAGTCGGTGCTGCCCGTGTTCGAGGAGTTGAACAACCTGCTGTTCTATCCGGTGCAGTACGAAGGCGAGGAGCTGTCCAAGAACGTCTTCTACACGGGCGCGGCGCCCAACCAGCAGGCCATCCCCGCGGTCGAGTACCTGATGAGCGAGGACGGCGGCGCTGCCAAGCGCTGGTTCCTGCTGGGCACCGATTACGTCTATCCGCGCACGACCAACAAGATCCTGCGTGCCTTCCTCAAGTCCAAGGGTGTCGCCGAGAAGGACATCGAGGAGATCTACACGCCGTTCGGCCACAGCGACTACCAGACCATCGTCGCCAACATCAAGAAATTCGCGGCTGGCGGCAAGACCGCCGTGGTGTCGACCATCAACGGCGACTCCAACGTTCCCTTCTACAAGGAACTGGGCAACCAGGGCCTGAAGGCGACGGACGTGCCGGTGGTGGCGTTCTCGGTCGGTGAAGAGGAACTGCGCGGCATCGATACCAAGCCGCTGGTCGGGCATCTGGCCGCGTGGAACTACTTCATGTCGGTGAAGAACGCGCAGAACGACGCCTTCATCAAGATGTACAAGGCGTGGGCCAGGAAGAACAGCGTGCCCAACCTCGACACGGTCGTGACCAACGATCCGATGGAAGCCACCTACGTCGGCATCCACATGTGGAAGCAGGCAGTGGAGAAAGCCAAGTCGATCGAGGTCGACAAGGTGCGTCCGGCCATGTACGGCCAGACGTTCAAGGCACCGTGCGGGTTCACCCTGACCATGGACAAGAGCAACCACCACCTGCACAAGCCGGTCATGATCGCGGAAGTCAGGGCGGACGGCCAATTCGATGTCGTCTGGAAGACCAAGGGGCCGATCCGTGCGCAGCCCTGGAGCCCCTTCATCGCCGGCAACGAGTCGAAGCAGAACGTCTAGGCGCGCGAGAGCTCCGGCGCGCCCGATTCAGGCGCCGAAGCTGCTGCCCGGGCAGCCGCCGCGATGCCGGCGGCGGTTGCCGGGGGCGCACGTCGGTCCGCCTCGTCGAGGCGGGGCGGGACCGCACATGCGCCGATTCCGCGTCGTCGCGAACAACCACATAGAACATCGCACACACCTTGGCTTCCATCAACCAGCTAGCACGATGCGTGCTGTCGACCCTGATCGTCCTGTTGGTGCTGAGTCCCGCACAGCGGGCGTTCGCCGTCGATACGCAGATCGTTGTACGACTTGCCACCAGTGATGTATCCGGCAAGGTCGAAGCGATCGGCACGCTTGTCGCCTCCGGCGACCCGGCCGGCCTGCCGTTGCTGCGTGCCCTGCAGGAGGGCAATCTCGCGGTCACGCCGACAGGTCAGGTGATCCTCTCCGAGGACGGCCTCATCAAGGATGCCGTCACCATGCAGCCGATCGATCCGGCTCCCGAGGAGTACGAGCCGGTCGGCATCAACAACCGCGTGCGCGGCGCACTGGAATCGGCGTTCTCGGCCTTCGCGCTCTACTCGCCGTCGAGGGACGAGCGGCTGGAGGCGGCGCGCCAGCTCGCCGACTCCCCCTCCCCATCGATCGGCACCATCCTGGCCAAAGTGCTGCCGGGTGAAACCGATGCGCAGATCCGCGACCTGCTGGCGCAGGTGAAGGCGGCGATCGACCTGGGCAGCGAGGATCCGGCGGTGCGCCTCGCGGCAGTCAAGGCCCTCAGCGAGAGCAGTTCACAGCGTACCAAGACGCTGCTCCATCCCCTGCTCGAGAAGGATGGGAACGGAGACTTCCTGGAGCCGGATGCGAGTGTGCGCGAGGAGGCGGAGTTTGCCATCGGCATGATCGACCGTCGACTCGCACTGAGCGACTACGCGGGGCGGCTCTTCTCGGGGATCAGCCTGGGCAGCATCCTGCTGCTGGCGGCTCTGGGACTGGCCATCACCTACGGCCTGCTCGGCGTGATCAACATGGCGCACGGCGAGATGATCATGATCGGTGCCTATGCCACCTTCGTCACCCAGCAGCTCATGCGCTCCCATGCGCCAGCCTGGCTCGAGTGGTATCCGGTCCTCGCGCTGCCGGTGGCGTTCCTCGTCGCGGCACTGGTCGGCATGGCGCTCGAGCGCAGCGTCATCCGCTGGCTCTACGGACGCCCGCTGGAAACGCTGCTGGCGACCTGGGGTATCAGCCTGTTCCTGATCCAGCTGGTGCGCCAGATCTTCGGTGCGCAGAACGTGGAGGTCGCCAATCCGTCCTGGATGTCCGGCGGCATCGCGTTCACCAATCTCACGCTCCCGTACAACCGCATCATCATCATCTTCTTCGCCTTCGCAGTGCTGGTGGCGGTGTGGCTGGTGCTGTCGCGCACCCGCCTGGGCCTGTTCGTGCGCGGCGTGACGCAGAACCGCACGATGGCAGCCTGCGTCGGCGTACCTACGGCGCGCGTGGATCTGCTGGCGTTCGGGCTGGGTTCGGGCATCGCCGGGCTGGCCGGGTGCGCGCTGGCGCAGATCGGGAACGTCGGCCCCGAACTCGGCCAGAGCTATATCATC
>CAZNBS010000112.1:0-15417 GCA_964570955.1 uncultured Burkholderiales bacterium
TGCGCGATCGCGATCGGCATCGGCCGGCCCTCGGGCACGTAGCCGTCGAGCAGCATCTTGCCGAGGTGGCTGGTCGGGCGCGGGAACCCGGTGAGCAGGCGCTCGTTGTGCACCATGAAGCGGTACATGCCCCAGTTCACCCAGTTGCTCTTCAGGTCCTGCGACACGACCAGGTCCCACGTGCCGAGATAGCGCCCGCCGTCGCCCTCGTGGACCATCGGCACCGGCAGGTCGAAGAGATCGACCCTGTCGCCCGGAATCACCACCTCCTTGCACGCGCCGGTCTTCACCTTGACCGGCGGGACGAGCTGCTGCTCGCGCGCGGCGTAGGTCTCGTAGAGCTTCGGCACCGGGCTGTCCGCCGGCAGCCCGAAGGCGACCGCCATGCGACGCCAGGTGGCGATCGGGTTGGTGGCGACGCGCCACTGCGGCGCGTAGTCCTTTACATTGTTAAACAGGAACGCAGGACCGTTGCGCTCGCAACTCAACCGGCCGATTCCAGACAACTCCTGATCCCAATCGACCTCTTGATCGATCGCGACCAGGTCGCCCGAAGTCTGGATCGCGGCGAGAAAACTCCGAAAGTCCTGCGGTACGTGCTGTGCCAAGGGACGCTCCTTCCTGGAAGGGCTCTTGTCGCGAATGCGTGCGCTTCGCGCACAAGCTTTCCTTGCAGTGAGTGTTTCACCGCAGTGTTCTTCTGTCAAGACTGCTTCCACGCACTTGTGCGCATAGCGCAGTTCCACGATAGACTTAGAACGTTAGTCGATTCGAGCGTCGTGCGATCTGCGCACACCGGGTTTGTTTGCACAGTAGTTTGCTATTGTCTTCTTGTGTCAGGACAACACGGGTCGTTTTGCCCATACCGTATAGCGTCTCGACATGAAGCGGAGCAAGACACGTTCCAACGGGCGCGACTTTGTCGGCGCGCTCGAAAAGGGGCTGACCGTGATCCAGGGGCTCGGCGCGGCTGGAGGTAAGCTCACCCTGAGCGAGGTCGCACGGGCGACGGGGCTCACCCGGGCGGCGGCGAGACGCTATCTCCTCACGCTCGCCAAGCTTGGCTACGCGGAATACGACGGTCGGCGCTTCGCACTTACGCCGCTTGTGCTGCGGCTCGGTTATGCATACTTTTCGAGCGCTTCGCTCCCGCGGCTCGCACAGCCGATCCTCGAACGGATCGGCCAGCGGACGCACGAGGTCGCATCGATCGCAATCCTCGACGGCACCGACGTACTGATTCTCGGGCAATCGACGCGCCGCCGCATCCTCTCGGCCGCGACCAGCATCGGAACTCGGCTGCCGGCGTTCTGCACTGCCCTGGGTCGAGTCCTGCTCGCCAGCCGGGGCGACGCAGAGACCGAGCGCTTCCTCAAGAGCGCCCGTCCGAGGAAACTCACGCCGAAGACCCAAACCGGAATACGCGAGTTGCGCGAGGAGATCCTCAAGGCGCGGCGGCAGGGATACGCGATCAGCGACGAGGAGCTCGAGCTCGGGTTGCGCTCGATCGCCGTGCCCGTCAACGACTCGCGCGGCCAGACCATGGTTGCCATGGCGGTCAGCCTGCAGGCCGTGCGCATGACGCCCACGCAGATGGTCGAGCAGCTGCTGCCGGTGCTCCGATCTGCCCAACACGAGCTTGTCACCATGCTCTAGCGTCCCGATACCACCGCACGCCCTTTCGACCGGAGAGAACCCGATGACCGCATCCGCGCACGCCGATTCCCGACGCAAGGACATGCGCAGTTGGATCGCAGATCTAGAGGCGGCACACGAGCTGATCCGTATCGACAAGCCGGTCGACCCGATCACGCAGATGGGCGCGCTGCTTTACCAGGCGCGCGAGAAGGCGCTGTTCTTCGAGAAGCTGCCGCACGGCTGGCGCTCGCTCGGCCAAGCACCGGCCAACACGCGTCACGCCGCGCTCGCCTTCGGGGTAGCCGAGGAGGCGCTGGTTCCGCACGTCGCCGCGAAGCTTGGCACGCTCGTCCCGCCGGTGCAGGTCGCAGACGGCCCAGTGAAAGAGGTGAAACTGCAGACGGGCGAGTTCGACTTGAGGCACTTACCTGTCCATATCGCCGGACAGCGCGACGGCGGCCCGGTGATCGGCTCCGGTCTCGTCGTGTCGAAGGACCCGGACACCGGGGCGAGGAACATGAGTTTCCACCGACTACAGGTCAAGGGACCGCAGAAGTCGGGCATTCTGCTCTATCCACGCCACACCTGGCGCAACTACCTCAAGTACCAGACACGCAACGAGCCCATGCCGGTAGCGATCTTCATCGGCCACCACCCGCTCTACTACATCGCGGCTGCGACAACGGCCGCCTACGGCGTAGATGAGATTGAGATCGCCGGCGGGTTGCTCGGAAACCCGGTACCGCTCGTGCGCTGCGAGACCGTCGACCTGGAGGTGCCTGCCGACGCGGAGATTGTGCTCGAGGGTCATATCCCGCCGCACTATCGGGAAGACGAGGGTCCGTTCTCCGAGTTCCAGGACTACTACGTCACCGGCAGCGGGAAGAACCCGGTCGTCGAGTACCAATGCATGACACGCAGGGACGACGCGATCTTCAAGAACCTCCAGAACGGATCGGAAATGGAGGGTTGCGTGTTCCACAAGGTGCCGATTTGCGCGACCCTCTTTCGGCGCCTGAAGGACATCGGCGGCGGTCCGACTCTGCACAACGTCACGGTACTGCCGGGTGTGTTCGGAGTGGTGGTCCAGATGACACAGCGCTTCTACGGCGAGGCGAAGAATCTGCTCCTGGCGGCCCTGTCTTCGGAGTACCAGCACCCGAAGATCGCGATCGCAGTCGACGCCGACGTGGACATCTTCAACCCGGCGGAGCTGCTTTGGGCACTCTCGACTCGCGTCGACCCCCAGCAGGATGTCGTGGTAATCCCCGGGACTCACAACCACGCCATGGACGCCAGCCTGCCGGAACTGGGTGCGCCGGGCACCGCGCTTTGGCAGCGGCGCGGGTCGAAGATGCTGATCGACGCCACGACCCCACCGCCCACGGACGAAAAAGCGCGCTCGATGTTCGAGCGTATTCGCCCCCCGCACGCACATCTTCGGATCGAGGATTTCGCCGCCGCAGACTCGCTGTCGCTGGCGCGATCGCTGTCGCCGCTGTTCTTCGGTTCGAAGCTACTGCGGTGATCGGTATGCGCTAGGGCGGACGGGAGCCAGCGCGCAGCGACTCCGCTGAATTTCGGCAATGCCCGCCGCGGACGCCGCTTCGCCATCGCTCGCGAACGCGAACCTCAAACGACCGCGCCGAAGCGCCGATGACCGCTTCGGCGAAGCTCTTCTACGCCAAGCGGTCTCCCTGAGGGGTTGGCCAAGAGGGCAAGGGCGCTTGCAGGAGCGTTGGAGCAATTCTCGTTCGTATTGCGCACACTCTGAAAGACTTGACACTGTGAGAGAATTACGTCGAAACTCTCTTTATTGCGGCAGACTTTTTGTGCGGTATACGCACGGGCCGTTTCGACCGGCGCCGCCGTTCCCCGCATCGCATCGAACAGCGGGCGTGACGCGCGTGTTGCGGAGGCAAGGGAGGGGGGCGTGAGCAAGTTGATCATCACGGCGGCCTTGACGGGCGGTTTTCACGGCAAGGAGGCAAATCCAAGCCTACCGGAGCAACCCGACGAAATCGCGCAGGCCGCCTACGATTGCTGGCAAGCCGGCGCGGCCATCGTCCACCTGCACGCGCGGGCCAAGGACGGCAAGCCGACTACGGATCCGGCGATCTATGCTGAGATCGTAGCGAAGGTCAAAGCGCGCTGCGACGTGATTACGCAGGTTTCGACCGGCGCCGGTCCCGAGCTAAGTCCCGAGGAGCGGATCAAAGCGATCGAGGTCGACGCCGAGATGGCCTCGCTCAATATGGGAACCATGGTGCGTACCCGCTGGGGCGAGGGCAGCTTTTTTCTAAACACGCGATCGCAGATAGAGCGCTACGCGCAGGCCATGCTGGAGCGGGGCATGAAGCCGGAAATGGAAGTCTACAGCCACAGCATGTTCGTCGACGTCAGCAACCTGATCACGAAAGAACTCATCAAGCGGCCCTACTACGTCAACCTCGTTCTCGGCATGACGCACCAGGGCGCGCTCCCCGGCGAGCCCAAGCACCTACTGTCGCTGATTGAGTACCTTCCCGAAGGGGCGATCTTTAACGTCTCCGGGATCGGACCGGCGCAGCTTTCCCTGACCACCCTCGCGATGCTCCTCGGCGGACACAGCCGCGTAGGCCTGGAGGACAACGTCTACTACACCAAGGGAACGCTGGCGAAGAGTAACGCGCAGTTGGTCGAGCGAACAGCGCGGATCGCGCGCGAGATCGGCCGGGAGCCGGCAACACCCGTTGAAGCGCGACAGATTCTTCAGTTGGGCGCTTAGGCGCTGCAGTCATCGAGAGGAGGTGGCCGTGTTCAGTTCACTCATGTGCATGCGGTTTTGGCTCGTCGCGGTGCTCGTCGCCATGGGCTCGGGAGCGGGCACTGCGCTCGCGCAAGGCGGGGCCAAGAACGAGATCGTGATCGGGTACAGCGTGTCTCTAACGGGACGGTTCAGCACCGAAGGGTCGGACACCCACCGGGCTTATCAGATGTGGGCTGAGGACGTGAACCGAAACGGCGGCATCGCCGTCAAGGATGTCGGGCGGAAACTCCCCGTGAAGCTCGTGCACTACGACGACAGCAGTGACACGAACAATTCGATCCGGAATTACGAGCGCCTGATCACTCGGGACCAGGTCGACCTGCTGTTCAGTCCCTGGGGTAGCGGGATCAATTTCGCGGTCTCTGCGCTGGTCGAGAAGTACAAGATCCCTATCGTGCTTTCTTCGGCCGCTGCGGACGCGATCTTCAACCGCGGATTTAAGTATATCTTCGAAACGACCCAGCTTGCTTCGAACATGTACAACAGCCTGGTCGACTACCTTGCCTCGGTGAAGGGCGAGATCAAGACTGTGGCGATCGCCCACGAGAACTTTCTGTTCACGCAGAGCTTGCGTTCGGCGCTGCTGCCGAAGCTAGAGCGCGCGGGGATCAAAGTGATCGCTGACGAGCAGTACCCACTGGGAGCGCAGGACTTCACTAGTCTGCTGACGAAGGTCAAGGCGGCGAAGCCGGATGCGTTCTTCGTGCTCAACATCATGCCGTCATCGGTATACATGACCCGGCAGATGGCCGAAATAGGGTTTAAGCCGAGGCTCTACGGGGTGAACATCGGGCCGATGTTTAGCGAGGAGTTCATCGACAAGCTCGGACCGATCACGGAGGGAGTACTCGAAACCGGGTTCTGGCATCAGGATCTCCCGTTCGAGGGCGCGAGGAGGTTCTACGATGCGTTTGCCGAACGCTACAAGAAGCACCCGTCGACCGACTCGGCGTACGCGTATATCAGCAGTCAGATCCTGCACCAGGCGATCGAGCAGGCGGGAACGCTTGACCGCGAGAAAGTCGCCAGGGCGTTGCATTCGGGCAAGTTCACGACGATCCTCGGCCCGTACGAATACGATGAACGAGGCGTCAACAAGCACCAGCTAAGCTTCGTTGTGCAGGTGCAAGGCGGGAAACGAGTGATCGTGTGGCCTAAGGACGTCAGCAAGGGGACGGTGAGGCTCTCGCCGCAGTAAGCGTCGCGAGGCGCTTCGCCCGCGGCCTGTGGCCGCGGGCGGGGCCTCGCTCGCGGAGACGCCGTCGCGGAGCGTCGGCACCGGTTGCGCGTCCGGGCTGGCAAGCGGCTGGCACAGTGCTGACATTCGAAAACGTTGCGCACCCTTCGTGATTTCCTGCACTCCAGCGCTGCGTCAACGGCTGATCGCCGTCGCCCAGGACTTGGCGGCACCGGACCTTCTCGTCCGCGGCCCTGAAGTCTGGAACGCTTTTACCGGCGAGGTCCGCCGGGCCGACATCGCGGTCTGCGGGGACCGAATCGCCAAGGTCGGCGCGTGGACGGGACCGGTGTCGGAGTCAACCGCGGTGATCGACGCCGCGGGGCGCGTTGCCGTTCCCGGCTACATCGAGCCTCATACGCACCCCTGGCCGTTCGCGAACCCCTTGAGCCTCGCCGAAGCCGCGGTCTGTCGCGGCACCACCTGCCTCGTCTACGATCAGTCGCTGCTCTTCTTGGCGATGGCCGGCGGGCACTTGGAGCCGGTCACGAGCGCCCTGTCGGCGGCGGCGATTGCGCGCGTCTTCTGGGTCGCCCGCATCGCCTCCCAGTCCCGCTTCCGGGACGAAGCGCGCGTGTACTCCCCGGAGGCCATCCATCGGCTGCTGGCAAGCGCGAATTTTCTTGGCACCGCCGAGATGACGCGCTGGACCGACTTGCTTGACCCAAATCGGTCCACGAGGCTGCTGGCGTTGTTCGAAGACGCGCGGCAGATTGGGAAGTTCAACGACGGGCACCTTACCGGTGCGAGCGAGCGGCGCCTCGCGGCGCTAGCTACCGCTGGCATCCGCGCCTGTCATGAAGCGATTGATGCCGAGGAGGCGCTCGAGCGGCTGCGCCAGGGCATCTGGGTAATCCTGCGGAACTCAAGCCTGCGTGAGGATCTGGCGCGTCTGCTGCCGAGCCTCGATGCGTCGGCATTCCAGGACCGCTTCGCTTACACCACCGACGGATCGGCGGAAACGTTCATCGAAGACCACGGACACATCGACCACTTGGTCCGCATTGCGCTGCGATCTGGCGTATCGCCGAGCGTCGCCTATCGCATAGCTACGCTGAACGCGGCGACGCTACTGCGCCTGGAGGACGATCTCGGCGCGGTGGCGCCCGGACGCATCGCCGACGTGAATTTGCTTACAGGCCTGGACGCGCCGACGCCTGAGGAGGTCGTGTGCCGGGGGCGGCTCGTCGCGCGAAAGACCTCCCTCGTGGTGCCGGCCCCAAGCGAGGGTTTTCGGTGGAGCGAGTGGTACGCCGGGAGCGAACCGTCCATTCCGGAGTGGGAGCCGAGGATCTTCATCCTTCCACGGCACGCGTCAAACCCTTTTCCCGCAGGCCGTTTGTCCAATTCGGCAATTAACCGGGAGTCCCTAGTGCCACTGGCGCCGGCGGAAGGAGGCCTTTGGCCGAGCGAGCCCGATGCGCTCGCGGTGGCGGCGACGGACCGCGGTGGGCGCTGGATCGCACGCGGGATCGTCCAGAACATGGCGCCCGATCTCGTCGCGCTTGCGACGACATACACGACAAACGCTGGAATTCTGGTACTAGGGAGGTCCCCGCAGGCGATGGCGCAGGCCCTGCAGCGCCTGCGGGGCTTACGCGGCGGGGTAGCGCTCACCTCGAGCTCGGGCGAGTGGTGGGAGTTTGCCTTTCCAATGGCCGGCATTCATCGCAGCGGAGGATTCGGCGAGGCCGCGCGGGCCGCGCGCGAGTTCCAAGCCGCGCTCCGCGCGTGCGGTTGTCCGCACTCCGACCCGAAGTACATATTGCTTTTTCTCACCGGGGACATGCTGCCCGAGCTGAGGGCGACCGAGGCAGGCTGGATCCGTGCCAAGACCGGCGAAGTGTTGCTCGCGTCCGAGCGGCTGATCGACGATTGACGTGGCCGCGAACGCGCAATCGCAGAGGTAAACCGGCGTGGATACCCCCACCTTCTTGCAGCTCCTCTTGTTCGGCGTGGTCTGGGGCGGGTTGTACGCGCTGATCGCAACCGGCCTGAATGTCATCTACGGGGTCATGAAAATTCTCAACATCGCCCACGGCGAGTTGCTGATGCTCGGCGCGTACATGACCTACTGGCTGTTCACGCTATGGAACGTGAGTCCGCTAATCAGCCTGCCGCTCGTTGCCGTGGCGATGTTCGTGTTCGGTATCGTGGTTCAGAGAGCGCTCATCCGGCCGCTGCTGGCGCGCAGCGCATCGATGGAGGCGTTCGAGTACGCGACGCTAATCATCTTTTTCGGCGTGTTACTGATCCTGCAAAATACGGCGCTGCTGCTTTGGTCGGCCGATTACCGGGTCATCAGCTACGCGGCCGCGCCGGTCAGCCTCGGGCCGCTCTCGGTTGCCGCCAATCGGCTCATCGTCGTATTGGTCGCGCTGCTCGTTTCGGGGCTTATGTTCGTAGCGCTGCAGTACACGATGCTCGGCAAGGCAATCCGGGCCGTCAGTCAGGACATGACTACCGCCCGGCTGATGGGTGTCAACGTCGCACGGATCGGCCTGATCGGATTCGGTATCGGCTCGGCGCTGGCAGGCGTCGCGGGCAGTCTCGCGAGCACCATTTACGTTATCACGCCGACTGTCGGCCTGCTCTTCACGATCAAGGCCTTCACCGTCATGGTGGTTGGCGGACTGGGAAGTCAGGTCGGCACGCTCGTCGCAGGTCTCGCCCTCGGGATCTTAGAATCCTTCGCGAGCTTTCTCTTCGGGGCCGAGTACAAGGACGTGAGCGGGTACGTGCTGCTCATCGGCTTTATCCTGTGGAAAGCGCGCACCTCGGCGGCCTTTGCGGGCGAGGTCAAGTGATGGGCGCAGCGGCGAAATCGGGGCTTGCGGCGGTGGTCGTCGTGCTGCTAGTGCTGCCGTCGTGGGCCTCGGCGTACCACATCTCGTTCCTTCTCGGCGTGTTCATGTACGTCGCGCTGGCCGGGAGTTGGAACCTATTCTCGGGCACGACCGGCTATGCCTCGCTTGGCCAGGGAATATTCTTCGGATTTGGGGCTTACGCGTTCGCCGTTGCCATGGTTCTGCTCCAATGGCATCCGCTCGCGGCGTTTGCACTTGCCGCCGGCATACCGGGTATCAGCGCCCTGCTGCTCGGATCGGTTCTTCTCACCACGCGCATCCGCGTGGCCTATTTCGCAATCGTGATGCTCGGTTTCAACGAGATCGCTAAGACTATCTTCGCGAACATCAAGGCGATCGGATCCTCGCACGGGCTGACGATGCCGCCCATCGCGAGCAGTCTGGTCGCCTATTACTTTCTGCTGGCCCTCGCTGTGGCGATCACCGCGCTCACCTACGCGATCAAGCGGACGCGTTGGGGACTCGGCCTCAAAGCGATCCTCTCCGACGAGGTCGCCGCGGAGGTGACGGGAATCCGGACCGTGGCGCACAAAATCGCCATGTTCACGACCAGCGCCATCCTTTGCGGCCTGACTGGCGCCGTAATAGCCTGGAACTGGAGCTACGTCGATCCGTACATGGCCTTCGACCTCGTGGTGTCGTTCGACATGGTGGTCATGGCCGTATTCGGCGGGGTTGGGACAGTTATGGGGCCGGTGCTCGGTGCGGTCGTCATGAGCACAGTCAAGGAGGCGCTGTCGACGAGCATTCCGCAGTTCCATACGATCATCTTCGGCGCACTGGTGCTGGTGCTCATCATCTGGTATCCGGGCGGCTTGATCCAGATTGTCGATGTGCTGCGCCGGCGCCTGAAGCGACGCACGAGACCGGTTCCCTGAGCGTCCGCAAAATGAACTCGGCTCCCGACGCCCTGCTCGAAGTGCGTGCCCTGGGGGTGCAATTCGGCGGGGTTATCGCGCTCAGAAATCTCTCGTTTCAGGCCCCACCCGGAAAAATCATCGGCGTGATGGGCCCGAACGGCGCGGGTAAGACAACTCTTTTCAATCTGATCACCGGCGTGTACCGACCCTCCACGGGTGAGGTCCTTTTCGGCGGCGTGCCGCTGCAGGGGCGCAGCCCGTCGCGAGTCTGCCGCGCCGGCATCGGCCGAACGTTTCAGTCCGGCCGGCCGTTCGCGAACCTCACGGCGCTCGAAAACGTGTTGGTGGGCCTTTACTACGGTGCGGATGAACGGCGAACACGCGCCGCCGAGGCGGAAAAGCGTGCCCGGGAGATCCTCGAGTTCGCGGGCCTGGAAAAGCATGCGGACCGTCCGGTGTCCAGCCTCAATCTCAGCGAAAGAAAAATCGTCGAAGTGGCACGGGCGCTCGCGACGCGGCCCAGAATACTGCTCCTGGACGAACCGCTTGCCGGACTCAATCCGCTCGACCTCGAGCCCGCCATAAGAATCGTACGCCGGGTCCGGGACGAATTGGGTATCAGCGTGATGTGGATCGAGCACATCATGAAGGTGCTCATGGAAACCTGCGAGCACCTTATCGTCCTGGACCACGGCGAAAAGCTGGCCGAGGGTACGCCCCGCGAGATCGCTGCCGACGGAGCCGTAGCCGAGGCCTATTTCGGGAAGAGAGGAGCGAAGAGCCTTGGCTGAGCTATTGTCAGTGCGCAACATCCACGCGTGCTATGGCGAAGTGCAGGTAATCTGGGATTGCTCTCTCGAGGTGCATGCGGGCGAGATCGTCGCCCTGTTTGGCGGAAACGGTGCAGGCAAGACGACCCTGCTTGGCGTCATCTCAGGACTCGTCAAGCCGAAACTGGGTCGGATCGACTTCGACGGTCAGCTGATTTCCAACAAGCAGGCGCATGAACTGCCAGGATTAGGACTAGCCCATGTGCCGGAAGGCCGGCAGGTCTTTCCGCAGATGACCGTCCAGGAAAACCTCGAGATGGGTGCGTATCCGCCCCGCGTGCGCGCGCAGCGCGCCGAGCGCATGGCTAGCGTATTCGACCTTTTCCCCGCTCTCAAGGAGAGAAGAAGGGCCGCCGCCGGCGTGCTGAGTGGCGGGCAGCAGCAGATGCTCGCAATCGGCAGGGGTTTGATGGCAGACCCGAAGCTCCTACTGCTTGATGAACCGTCGCTCGGCCTCGCGCCCGCGATGGTGACGACCCTGTTCGAAACGATCGGCAGGATCAAGTCACTCGGGGTGACGGTGCTGCTCGTCGAGCAGAATCTGTGGGAGTCGATGGAGATCGCGGATCGGTACTACCTCATGGCGACCGGAAAGATCGTTTCCAGCGACGTACCTGAAAGGTTGCGCGAAGACCAGGCGTTCAGACGGGCGTATTTGGGCGTTTGACGGAAACGGGAGCCCCCGATGCGGTTTGCGAAGAGTGTGGCCATCGTTGGCGGAGTGAGGCGCGGCATCGGGCGGCTTGCCGCTAAACGCGGACCGTGATCGCCAGAATCGGCGAAGTGGCCGGACGCAGAACAGCACGCTGGATCAACAACCGGTAGGCCAGAACACTGTCTATCCAAACCGATGTCAGCTCCAAGCGAAGTCCGAGGGAACTGGCTGTCACCGCGGCCGCGGACCTCGGTGCCATTCACATCCTGATCTCCGCGGAGAGCAACACCGTCGCTGGGCAGATCATCAAGATCGACAGCGCTCAGATTTTCGATTGACGAGGGAATGACCATGAGCTCGCGTGGGGCCGCATTTTCGCTGGAGCCGAAGAGCACGGTATTCCTGGTTATCGACATGCAGAATGATTTTTTGGATGTGGAGGGCTACTTTGCCCGTCGTGGTCTGAACATCGAGCGGCTCAGGCTGGCGGTGGAACCCATTGCGGCGCTGCACAGAGTGCTGCCCAGCGACGTGCGGACCGTTCATACCGTCCAGGTATATGAGCCCGATGGCAGCGATGATCTGCAGCGGGTTCACCGCCTGAAGCCGGCGCGACTGACGCGAACCGCTGGCGCGGGTCCGGTCGTGCGCGGCAGCTGGGGTGCCGAGCTCGTGCCCGCCCTGCGGCCTCGGCCGCAGGACGTAGTCGTGACCAAGCGGCGGTTCGACGCGTTTCACCAGACGGATCTGGAGCTGCTGCTGCGATGTTGGGGCATCAAGACGATCATACTCGCGGGCGTTGTAGCCGACGTCTGCGTGGAGACGACGCTGCGTTCAGCCTACGTGCGCGATTTCGACGTGATACTCGCCAGGGAATGCGTTGCGGCGTGGACCGACGATGATATGCTGCGTACGATTGCCGCGGTGGAGAGCCACTTCGGCATCTGCGGGACGAACGCGCAGATCGTCGCAGCGCTCAGTGCCCAATGAACTGCGGACAGGAAGCGTCGAGGAACATCGGGAACGAAGCTTATGGAACTTACTCAAGACGACGTGATCCGGATCCTCAAGCTCATTGAGCAGTCGCCCATGGGCAGGGTCAGCCTGCAGATCGGCGATCTCAGCCTCGAGGTGACGAAAGCGACGGAGCCAGGCTCGGCCACCGCGATCCCCGCGAGGCAATCACGCTCCTCCGCGACGAGCGTTGCCGAGACACAGTCGTCGGACACGCGAAGCGTCGGGTCGCGTTCCGAAGCGCGCGAGCAGGCCGAACGCCTCGAGCCAGACGCGGTCGCAAGCGCGGCGGAAGACCTGCTGGAAATCAAAGCGCCGATCCTGGGTGTTTTCTACCGGCAACCGCAGCCAGGAGCGCCGCCCTACGTCGACGTGGGTTCGCTCGTCGACGAGAACACTACCGTTGGGCTCATCGAGGTTATGAAGCTGTTCAACCAAGTCAAGGCGGATGTCAAAGGCCGCATCAAAGTGGTCTGCGCAAAGAACAACGAGCTGGTCGAGTACGGACAGGTGTTGTTCCTGGTCAAGCCCGAATAGGACGGATAGGCGGTCGATCGCATGAAAGGCATCTCCAGGGTGCTCATCGCCAACCGCGGCGAGATCGCGGTCCGCGTGATCCGCGCGTGCAAGTCGCTCGGGCTGGAATCGGTGATTGCCGTATCGACGGCTGATAGGGACAGCATGGCGGCGCAGCTCGCGGACCGGGCGGTCTGCGTTGGGCCCGCCCGCCCCGTGGACAGTTATCTGAACGTCGGCGCGATTGTCACCGCGGCGTTGGGCACCGCTGCGGACGCGGTTCATCCCGGGTATGGCTTTCTCGCCGAGCAGCCACAGCTCGCCCAGGCCTGCAGCGAAAACGGTCTCATCTTCATCGGCCCACGTGCCGATCTGATCGCGCAGATGGGCAACAAAATCCTTGCGCGGCAGATCGCTGACAAGCTGGGCGTGCCCGTAGTGCCGGGCTCGGAGAAGATCGCAAATATCCGGGAGGCGGTGGAGGTCTCCAGGGCGATTGGGTTCCCGCTGCTCATCAAGGCCGCAGCGGGTGGCGGAGGGCGCGGAATGCGCATCGTGAACGAGATCTCGGAGCTGGAGAGCGCGTTCGCGGCCGCCTCTAGCGAGGCCCGCGCGGCGTTCGGCGACGACACACTCTACGTCGAGCGCTACATCCGCAATGCGCGCCACATCGAAGTTCAGATTCTCGCCGACCAGTTTGGCAACGTGATTCACCTTGGAGAACGCGACTGTTCTCTGCAGCGCCGCTACCAGAAGATAGTCGAGGAAGCGCCGGCGCCCCACCTCGAGGGGCAGCGCGAGAAGATCCGACAGGCGGCGACGACGCTGGCGCGCGAGACGGGCTATCAGAACGCGGGCACCATCGAGTTCATCGTCGATCAGGATGCGGGCCGCTTCTATTTTCTGGAAATGAACACTCGCATCCAGGTCGAACACCCGGTCACCGAAATGATCACCGGGGTGGACATCGTGAGAGAACAGATCCACGTCGCAGCGGGTCGCCCCTTGAGTCTGTCGCAGGCGGATGTCCGCTTCGACGGCCATTCGATCGAGTGTCGGATCAACGCCGAGTCGCCCGAGCACGGCTTTCGGCCGAGCCCCGGCCGGATTCGGCATTGGCACGCTCCCGAAGGTCCAGGCGTGCGCGTGGACACCCACTGTTACTCCGGATACATCGTTCCGCCGTATTACGACTCGATGATCGCCAAGGTGATCACACACGGCGGCGCGCGATCGGAGGCGCTCCGGAGGATGGACACCGCACTCGAGAGCTTCAGCGTCGACGGAGTCGACACCACGATTCCTTTTCTGCGCTTCCTGATTAACCAGCCCGATGTGCAGGGCGGGAGAACCCACGTGCACTGGATCGAGAGCCTGCTCGCAACCTCGCCCGCGCGTATGCGCCAGCCGCTTTGAACTCGAGGAGAAAGCAAATGGGCAACGCCAAGGAGATCCGGTTCGTCGATACGACTCTTCGCGACGGAAACCAATCGCTGTGGGCGCTGAGCATGTCCACGAGCATGATCCTGCCGGTCGCGTCGCGGCTTGACGAGGCTGGATTCAAGGCGGTGGACCTGACAGCGCCGGCACATTTCAAGAGCATCGTCCGGGACGTCCGCGAGGATCCGTGGGAGAGAATCCGCCTGGTGGCGCAAGAGGTCACCTCTACGCCTCTGGGCGTGATGCAGCAATGCAGCATCACCGGCTTCGGAATCGTCCCGAAATGCCTGGCGCAGCTCTGGATGCAGCGGCTCGCGGCGAACGGCATCCGGCGCGTGCATTTGATGGAAGCCTCGAACGACTTCGGCCTGCGCATCCCGGACTACGTCGGGTTCGCGACCGCAGCTGGCATGGAAGTGGTGCTCGCGCTGACGTATTCGATCTCGCCGAAGCACACCGACGAATACTACGCTCAGAAGACGCGCGATGCGGTCGCGCTGAAGGTGCCCGCAATATTCCTGAAGGATCCAGGAGGGCTGCTCACGCCCGACCGCATCAAGACGCTGGTACCGGCCATTCTGCGGAACGCCGGCAACACGCCGGTGGAGTTTCACTCCCACTGCACCACGGGCCTAGCGCCATTATGCTATCTCGAAGCGGTCCGGCAAGGGATCAGCACGCTACATGTCGCAATCCCGCCGCTCGCCAACTCCTCGTCTCAGCCGTCGGTGCTGAACGTGGCTGCGAACCTGCGCCATCTCGGCTATGTTCCGCGCATCGACGAAGGGGCGGTCGCTGCGGTCTCGGATCACCTGCACTACATCGCGAAAAAGGAAGGTCGGCCAATCGGTGCGCCCGTCGAATACGACGAATACCAGTACGTCCACCAGATCCCGGGAGGCGTGATCTCCAATCTGAAGCGACAGCTGGCGCAGCTAAAGCTCATCGATAAGCTGCCCAAGGTGATCGAGGAATGCATCCAGGTGCGAAAGGATTTCGGCTATCCGATCATGGTGACGCCTTTCTCCCAGTTCATGGCGACCCAGGCCGCGATCAACGTAGTGCTCGGGGAAAGATACAAGCAGGTTGCTGACGACTTGATCTACTACACGCTAGGGTTCTGGGGCAAGGAGGCGGCAGCAGCGATCGACCCGCACGTCAAGGACAAGATCATGAGCCTAACGCGCTCCAAGGAGCTCGCGGACTGGGAACCGCCGGACCCGCCGCTTGAGAAAGTGCGTGAACAGTACGGCGGCACCGCACTGTCGGACGAGGAACTGCTGCTGCGCTACATGATCGGCAACGACGACGACATCAAGCGCATGCGCGACGCGGGATCCATCCGCCGGGACCGGTATGTCGGCACTGAGAGCCCGTTGCACATCCTGATCGAGGAACTGCTGAAGCGGCGCGACTTACGTTCCGTGTCGATTCGGTCAAAAGGCCTCGATATCGCGATGGAAATGTGACGACTTGTTAATGAGAGCTGCATAAGGAATGTCCTATCTGAGGCAAAAAGAGAGATCGCTGTGGCGGAGAAACGACCTCAGT